>CANRET010000027.1 GCA_947629715.1 uncultured Akkermansia sp. | reverse complement strand
GAAGGCTACGCCGTAAGCGGAAAGGCAGTTTCCATGGTTAATGTGGAAGCCAACAATAGACCATGCCATGAGGAAGCGGAGGAGTTCAATATTCTTGAACTTCCCGGTAGGGATGGAGCACTCTGATGGTAGTGGGTATGATTCCATGGTGGTCATCGTTTAGGTGTGGCGATCATCCAATCGGCCTCATTGGTGAGGAGAGTTTCGTGGGGTTCAAGCAGGACGGCGGTGCCGGGAAGGATGCGGTGACCGAGTACGAAGGCCTCCCCGCGCAGCAGGACAGCAAAGGCGAACATATCGCGGTTGTGCGTGTAGGAGGGCTTACGGGTGATGAGCTGAGTGAGGTACATCCGCTCTTCGATGGCTTCCTCGCCATAGCGACGGGAGTGAGATTTTTTGGAGACATCGAGGCAGGCGAGAGCTTTCTCGAGCTGCAACGGGCGCTTGTTGCGTTGGGCATCCGCGCGGTCGTAGTCCCAGAAACGGTATGTCTTCTCGCAATTTTCCTCGATCTCAAAGTGAAGGGAGCCGGCCGTGGCGGCATGCAAAGTTCCGCCCTCAACGTACACGTAATCTCCGACCGAACAGGGCATCATATCCAGAGTCTCGGCGATGCGCCCCTGGGCAATTTTCTCCCGCATCTCCTCCACGCTGACTGCCTTGCACCCATTGTACATTTTGCCGCACGTGGGCGCCTGAAGCGTATAGAAACTTTCATTTTTACCGAAGGGAAGCCCCTCCAACTCCAGTGCCTTCTCATCATTCGGATGTACTTGGATGGAGAGATCGTCCGCCGCCTCCACCAGAGCCATCAGGATGGGCACCTCCACAAAGCGCTCCATGCCGAAGCGCGCCCGGTTTTCTAAAAACCTCTCGTGCAGATTTTTTCCGGCATCCGGTCCGGCGATGATTTCATTGCGGAACTCAGCCGTGTCAATCGCGCTGTACAGGTGACCGATTTTGGTGCAGGAGCTGCCGCTGAAGGGCGTCAACTTGCTGCCTCCCCATATGGTTTCGTGGACAATAGGTTTGAGGATTTGCATGGTATGCCTTATTGAGATGGTTTAATTTCAGAGAGAGTCATCGATTTCCGTCTTCCAGGAGACGGGACCCGCATTGCGATCTGGGGAAAAAGCGTATGAGCAGCGGAGGCCGGAGGGCTTGGTATCATTCACGAGGATGCGCTCTCCCTGGGGCATATTGAAGAGCAGATGATCGTAGCGCACACCGTGCTTGGCGAGGAAAGCGCGAGTTTTGGCGGGGGCGTCGGCCTCGGAGCGGGCAGTGAGAATGATGATGCAATCCTGATGAGGGATGCTGCGCAGGAACTCCAAGGCGCCGGGGAGCCATTCATCCTCACCCGTCTTGTAACCATTGTGCCGCACGAGTGTACCATCGAAATCGAGCACCCAAGTGTGTGGAAGCGGCGAGAGACGCAGAGTTGTCAGAGGGGGAGTCATGATCTAGCGGTTAGTTTCTTCCCATTCGTGGAACAGCAGGGTGCCGTGGAAAAACGCCACGCACATAGAATCGTAATCCTCCCATGCATGACTCGCCATGGAGAGCCAGATGATAGCATGGATGAGTTGGATCTGGGTAAGATCCGCTTCCTGCGGGGGGATACGGTCGAGGAAGATCTTGAGAAGAGGTTCCCAGCCACCGCTGGTAATGGCGAATTGGACGTCTCCCTCGGTGATTTCGTAACTAAAATTTTTGACATTGAACTGATCGAAGTTGCCACTGATGGCGTAGTAAATCTTTGCCCAATCGTAGCGCGGGTCGCCCAACACCTGCGAGGAACCAAAGTAGCCGCGGGCATCGATGAAGAAGATGTTGCCGTCCGTATCACGCAGCGTGTTGGTGAGTTGGCAATCGCCGTGGATAGGGCAATAGGCTTTGATGCCCATGAGCGTACGTTCCACGGCGCTCTCCAGCCGCTCGGGGTGGCGAAGGACGTTCACGCAATCACGCCCGTTGATGCGGATGGATTCTTGCTCGGCAAAGGGAAGAGCGCTCTCAATGCTGCGCAGGCGAGCGATCGTTTTGCCGAAATACTCGGTGCGTATGTCCTCCATGCTCGCCGGTGCATTGGCCAGACTGTGCATCTGCGTCACGGCGTCAATGAGACGGTTGAGGGTATCGACCTTCTGTTGCTCATTGAGCTGCGAGAGGAAGATGTTTGTGCCGTGGATGCGTTCCAAGGTCAGCGGGTTCTTGGCATACATCTGTGGGATGGCGGAAAATCCGTGTCGCTCCATCCATTCGTACCAGCGGATCTCGCGCTCAAGGAGCTTTTGCGCCTCCTCCGTAAGCGCCGTTTTGATGACGCGACCGTCCGTGAACTCAAGGCGATTATACGGGCGGCACCTGTTGGCGGTGGACTCGATACGCTTGTAAGCTGCTTCGCTCCCGACATCGATGCAACCCGGGAGCGCAAGAGGGGTAAGGGCAATATCAGTGCGTGCCTGAAGCCAGCGAGTGAAGGAGCCCTCGGTCGGCAGATTGCGCAGACGACTCGCCCGATCGATCAGGAAAAGCCCCGCCACTCCCTCGCCGGGAGCCGCCGTCGCCTTCTCCAGCTGCCCCTCATGCAAACACCAAGAGCACGGAAAATCCACCACGCCCACCTGACAGCCCTCCACTGTCGTGTCCGGCACGAAGTCTTCCGCCAGCAGGAGATCGCACCATACCAGCAGCACGCCCTCGTCATCGGGCACGAGCTGCAAAGCATCGCGCAGCCCCGCCACATTGCCTTTTTCGTGCGCGCGGACGAGTTTGTAGTTTACATCTTTGGCGAATGTTCGCAGGTAGCGCTCCAGCACCTCGTACTTGTAATCTCCTACCACGACGAACTCCGCCTCTGCGAACTGCCGGAACAGATGAAAAATGAGCGGCAGCCCCTTTACCGGAATCAATGCTTTGGGTTTGTGCATTGTCAGTCTGCCCATCCGCTTCCCAAGCCCGCCCGCCTGTATAACAACTATCATGTGTCTTCCTGTTCCATCCGGTTCGGTGGCAGTGTATCTCTTTTCAAAAGCGATGCGCTTGGTGATCTTTGTATTTGATTTAAAGAGAACTATTTATATAACATGTTCATTTCTTTTCTTGTCAAATGAACCTCAAAATTGCGCATTCTCTAACTTTTTGCTTTTGTTGAAAAATGAAGGGTTGCAACATTTTTGTCTGTACATCGCTTTTGAAAAGAGATATACCGAATCTCCCCAACCGCTTAAGAAAAAGCAAATAACAGATTTTTGTGTTCCTGCCGAACGCCCCGTCAGAGATAGTTCTTCCGCCTTCAAACAAAACGGGGCTCAAAATGTAAAAAAGTATGGAACCCGGGAGGAGAAGGTGGAGAGCGACCCCGGCGCGCAGAAGGATGGAGGGTTTACCAACGGCGTGTGCGTGGAGATTTCGGATGAGCGAGGGCTGGTGTGCAAGAGCGGCGTGGTGCCGATGGCGAAGTTGAAGATGATGCCGCAGTTCAAGCTGGGGGCGGATGCGGAGACGGGCGAGGTATCGCCGTTGCGCGGGGATTATTTTGCGGACCATGACCCGATACGCGTGTGGAGGAGAAGCGACGGGACGATGATGGTGATTAGCGGACGGCACAGGCTGGCGCACGCGAAGAGGGCGGGCGTGGACAGGATTTCAGCGTACGTGTACGACGAGAGCAACGTGTATAACGAGGCGTGGGCGCGGAGGCTGGATATTGAGCTGAACATACGCGACAACCAGGCGACGGCGTTGGAGGTGGCGATGTATGTGCGCGGTGAGTTTGCGGAGGACAAGCAGCCGCTGACGGATGCGCAGGTGACGGCGGCAGGAATTGCGCGCGAGGGGAAGATTGGCAGCATTGGGTACCGGATAGGGCGCAACGCGTGCGACAGCGTGATGGACGCGCTGCGCAACAAGGTGATTGAGGACTCGGACGCGCTGGCGATAGCGGACTTTTGCCCGGGCAACGAGCGGGTACAGGGCAAAGGGTTGAAGGTGATTATGGAGGGAGGAAGCAAGACGGAGGCGCGGACGAGGATGGAGACGGAGCTGGGGCGGATCAAGATGGAACAGGCGGCAGGCGTGGACACGGGGACGGATTTGTTTGGCGGCGTGCTGGAGGATGAGGATTTTTGGGATTTCGTGGCGAAGTATGTGAAGGCGAAGAGGAAGGAGCTGGATGACCATGCGTCTTTCCTGAGGAACCTTACGAAGAAGAAGGCGGAGGAGCTGTCGAAGCTGTACCATGTGGACGCCGGAGACCCGCAGGCGAAGAAGAAGTTGCTCAAGGCGATTGACGAGAAGCGCGCGCGGTGGAAGAGTCCGTTCACGGACCAGGATATTATGAAGGAGATTGTGGACGCGTATAAAGCGGACAAGGGAAAAGCTGCGGCGCAGGTGTTCGAGAGGTATGCGCAGATGCTGCGGGAGAGGGAGAAAGGGGTGACGGATTATAGCGCGCGGGAGGAGGAGAAGGATGGGGAGGAGGAGAAGAAGTACCGCGTGGAGAATGATACGACGGGGCTTGGGAGGTTTCTGAATGACCGGGTGAAGCCGATTGAGATTAATTTTGATTCGAAGAATGCGCCGGATAGCGGGAAGTCGTGGCTAGATGATTTCAAGGAGTTTTATTCGAAGGTTCTTGCCGGGAAGGAGTTGGTGATTAGAAGGACGGGGAATAAGCTGTATTTCCATGATTCGAGTGACGCGAGAAATGTGGCGTCGAAAGGGGCGAGGTCTCAGAAGAGAAACGAGACAGGCAAGAAGATGGAGGAAGTTGTTGTGGAGGCTTACCATTTATACCAGGGCACGCCTGAACATAGGGAGAAAGAGGGGAACCATCGTAAAAAGATGGTGAACGCTAGTGATGAATTTCATGTGTTCGGACATCCGGCCACGGTGAACGGGGAGAAGATGATGGTGTGTTTTACAGCGATTCACCGCAAGGATGAGACGGACCCGAAGAGGTTGCGTTTTTATGAGTTCGGGACTCCAACTCTTATGCAAAAGAAGGACGGGGAGCCGGACGTTAAGGACAGGTTATCCTATCATCCAGCATCCCCGCCTGAGGATACATTAGCGGATTATCTCAAAAACGTCAAGAGTGATTTTGAGGGGAAACCGAAAATTGTGGAGGAGTCTTCTTCTGATGGAGAAGAGATGACGGATTACTCGGTGATAGGGGAGAGTGCGTTGACGTGGGATAAGTACAAGAAGCGCGCGTTTAAGGGGCGCGACGATGGAAAGATGCGGGCGGAGATTGATGCGAGTAAGGCGAAGCTGAAGAAGAAGGGCTGGGCGATGTATAAGGCGGTGGAGTATGAGGAGAAGGATTTTTGTAAGCTGGGTGATTTGCTGAGTTATCCGGAGTTGTATGCGGCGTATCCGTGGTTGAAGGGGGTTGCGATTGACAAGAGGTGGAAAGGGATGAAGGTTTCCGGGGCGTTGATGACGCCTCTGGATAGTGATAGGGTGAAGCGTATCAAGCTTGGAGAGAAGGAGACGGAGGATGAGATGAGGAGGACGCTGTTGCACGAGGTGCAGCATTTGATTCAGCAGGTGGAGCATTTTGCGGCAGGAGCGCCGAATGATGAAGGGGTGCGTATGATTATGAGGGAGCTGGGTCGGGAGGATGAGTTGCCGCCAGAAGAGGTGGTTGATCCGGATGATTTTGATGCACATATGCAGAGGTTTGAGCAGAAAGATACTTTGTATCACCGTGCAGCGGGAGAGATTGAGGCAAGGAATGTGGCACAGAGGGCGGATATGACGGCGCTTCAGCGGAGGTGGTTTCCGTTTAACCGGACGCTGGATACACCGGCGGAGAGGGCGATTGCGTATGATGTGAATGATTTTTATTACGCGAGAAGATGGAATAAGATTAGGAATGATGCGCTGAATGAGATGAGCGGGGCGAGTCCTGTGACGGATTATAGTGTGGCGGGGATGAAGGCGAGGACGGCGGCGGCGAACATGGACAAGGTGTACCGGGACCCGGCGGACGGGAAGGAGAAGTTTGTGATACCGACGGCGAATGCGCGGCTGAGTACGGGTTTTACGCTGGGGCAGCTTAAGTCACCGGTGGGCGGGCATAAGGACGCGAGTTTGGGGGCGATTCTGGAGTATCCGGAGCTGTATGAGGCGTACCCGGAGTTGAAGGAGATGAGGGTGCGGCTGTATAATCCGAAGATGCAGGACGGGACGGGAGGATTTTTTGCGAGACCGCAGGGGAAGGAAGCCGGGTATCTGGCGCTGAACACGGGGGTGGGGATGACGCCGGAGAGGGTGCTGGAGACGCTGCTGCACGAGAGTCAGCACGCGATACAGACGATAGAGGGGCACGCGATGGGGGCGGGGAGTATGAATGCGGAGGAGGCTTTGGAGTATTTGGACCGCGCGATTGCGGCGCGTAAGGGGATGATGAAGGCAGCGGGGGATGATGCCTGGAGCCGGGAGAATTTGGCGTATTTGGAGGCGATGAGGGGGATGGTGCAGGGGAAGGAGGGGAGGAAGATGCAGGAGATGGCGATTTCGCAGGTGTATTGGTATTCGCACGGGGAGCAAGAGGCGAGGTTTACGGGGGCTGGGAAGGACGGGGACCCGATGGCGGAGGGGAGCGGGCTGACGGAGAATAGCCCGACGACGTACACGATTGCGGTGCCGGGGGAGGCGACGGAGCTGGGCGGGGTGACGTTCGGCGGGATGGGGCGTTTTTCGTACCTGCTGGAGAGTAGGCTGGGGACGGCGGGGGAGTTTAATTATGACCGGGCTGTGTACCAGATGAAGGAGGCGGTGGTGCGGCGGATGAAGGAGCTGCGGATGCTGGGGGATAGCAAGGATGAGCGGGCGCGGGGTGTGCAGCTTGCGGCGGAGGCGTTGGCGACGATGGAGAGTTTGGAGAGTTTGCTGCCGGCGACGTATCGGTTCGGGCTGGAGGCGTACAAGGTGTATTTTTCGAGCTATGCGAAGCTGGCGGGGAGCGGGAGCGCGGCGGCGGCAGGGAGGATGGTGCCGATGGCGGGGTGGGGCGAGAGGATGAGGGGGGCTTATGAGAAGATAGCGAGGATGGCGGTGGAGGGGCATTTTTACAAGGGGGATAGGGAGTTCTGGGGGGAGCACTGGGAGAAGGTGGAGAAAATTTTGCCGCCATTGCAGGAGAAATGGGAGGAGCTGATGAGGACGCGAGTGGGCGGGCTGCTGAGAGGGAAAGCGCGCCAGGATGCAATCAATGCGGCATGGAGGGCGCTGAAGCATGAGCTGCCGGAGGAGATGCGGACGCTGATGCAGGCGGTGGGCGAGGTGCGGGCGGATAAGCTGATGGCGAAGTTTATGGAGAGGGTGGCGTTGCAGTTGGATGCGTTCCGAAAGGATAAGACGCTGGGGAGGATTCGCCGCGTGGTGGGGGCGCTGAAGCCGGGAGCGAAGGAGAATGGGAAGCCTGTGAAGGGGAGGATGGATGCGGAGAGGTACAGGAAGGTGGTGGATATGGTGCGGCTGATGGAGCTGACGCGCGGGGAGAAGGAGCTTTTTGAGCGGGAGAGGTACACGGGGGAGGGGACGGAGAAGGCGTGGGCGGACTTGGAGCCGAATGATACGGTGACGGTGAGGACGTATGACGGGGAGGGGAAGGAGGTTGAGATTGTGTGCAGCAAGGAGGAGTTTGAGACGTATGCGTGTTTCGAAACAATGACGGCTTCGCAGGCGGAGGCGGCGAGCCGGGCGTTGGGCGAGTATATTTCGACGGGGAGGCAGGCATGGGATAATGCGCAGGAGGCGGCGCGGAAGCGGATTGAGGCGTTGTGCGCTCCGGCGTTGGAGAGGTACGGCGAGACGGAGAATGAGCTGAAGGCGAGGAGGGAGAAGCAGCAGAGGAAGGTGATGCCGCTGGTGAACAAGACGCTGAATTTCCTGGGCTTTGGGCTGAATGACGCGCAGTTTTTCGACGTTTGCTCCAAGGTGCCGGAGATTGAGAAGTGGACGAAGGATGCGGTGTATCGCATTGCGAGCGCGCACACGTATATCGAGGCGAAGGAGAGGGACAGGCAGGAGTTTATGACGCAGGCGGCGCGAGAGGCAAGCGGGGAGAAGGATGATAAGAAGGTGCGCGAGTGGCTGGATGATACGCGGCGGAACAGGGACACGGGGATTAAGCTGGCGCCGCAGGAGCCGGATTTCGACGCGCAGGAGACGGAGACGGTGCGGAGGCAGTTTATGGGGCTGTTGAGGAGGAAGACGCATAAGAAGAATTTTAATCCGAATACGTTTGCGGAGGCGTTGCGCTACCTGACGGAGGAGGATGGGCTGATGCCGGAGGCTGTGGCGCGGGAGGCGTTGGACAAGTACGGGACGCTGGGCGACGCGAAGGCAAGCAGGCTGCACGGGAAGGAGGCGTTGGTGGTGTTGCTGACGGATAACGAGTACGCGAGGTTCAGCGATTTGGTAAAGACGGCGCAAAATCGGGCAGAGGCGGCGAGGGAGAAGTGGCAAAAGGAGAGGGAGGAAGAGGAGGCAAAGAGGAAGGAGGAGGGGAAGCCGACGGAGAAGGAGGGCGAGACGCTGGTGCTATCCCCGGCGCAGGCGGCGTACCGGGTGTTGCTCTGGGAGCAGGCGGACTATACGGAGAGTTTGAGCATGCAGGGGTACACGCCGGAGGTGGTGCAGCAGTTGCGTGAATTTTTCTGTCATCTGTTGCATTTAATCTTGCAATCCACGCTTCCTCAAAAAAATTTAAAAAAGTCTTGACATGATAGTTAGACGAAGCTAATATCTGCCCGGATTAGCAGAAACTAACACATGAAATCTGAAAAAGCAAAAACACTCAGGGAGGTCGCTACGGGCGAGAGCCGATGCGTCCTGAAAGTCTGCGGCGAGGGGGCGTTGCGCCAGCGGATATTGGATATGGGACTCACCAAAGGCGCCGAAGTAACCGTTCGGAAGGTCGCCCCGCTGGGGGACCCGATCGAAGTATCGGTTCGCGGGTACGAACTTTCTCTGCGCAAAGCGGAAGCCGCCTGCATCTTCATGCAGTGAAAGGCGATGATTTTTTACCTTATAGTTAGTTTGATTTAACATGAAAAGAAAAATAGCGCTGGCAGGGAATCCGAATAGTGGGAAGACGTCGCTGTTCAATGAGCTGACGGGGGCCAACCAATACGTGGGAAACTGGCCGGGGGTGACAGTCGAACGCAAAACGGGATCGCTCAAGGAGCATGAGGAGGTGGAGCTGCTGGATTTGCCGGGCATTTATTCACTCTCGCCGTATTCGCCGGAGGAAGTGATCACGCGGCGGTATCTTTTGGATGAAAAGCCTGATCTGGTGGTGAATGTGGTGGATGCCACCAACCTGGAACGCAATCTCTACCTCAGCTCGCAGCTGGCGGAGGTCGGTGCGCCGCTCATCATTGCTCTGAATATGATCGACCTGGCGGAGCAACAGGGTCGCGGTATTCGGGCCGATGCGCTGAGCCGCAAATTCGGGTGCCCGGTGGTGAAGGTGAGCGCGCTGCATCACACCGGTCTGAGTGAGCTCACCGAACTTCTGCTCGGCGCGCTGCCGACGGTCCCTGTCCCTCTCTCATTCTCCGAAAGCGTGGAAAGCGCCATTCGGCAACTGCGCGCGCGCTTCTCTTGCAGCCGTCTGCAAGCGGTCAAAATGCTGGAAAACGATCCCCGCGCACTGGAGGGATACAATGCCGCCGAGCGGCACGAAGTCGAAGACGCTCGCCTGGCGCTGGAAAAAGAGGAGGACGACGATATTGCCTCCATCATCGCCTCGGGACGTTACGATGCCATTTGCTCCTTCGTGAAAGAAGTCCGGGGAGATCGAGCGCAGACGGATTCTTTCTCGGAGAAAGTGGATCGCTTGCTCACGCAT
This sequence comes from uncultured Akkermansia sp., assembly GCA_947629715.1. Classification (GTDB taxonomy): domain Bacteria; phylum Verrucomicrobiota; class Verrucomicrobiia; order Verrucomicrobiales; family Akkermansiaceae; genus Akkermansia. The sequence continues at coordinate 20,262 of CANRET010000027.1, read as the reverse complement.
CGCGTGTGGGGACTGGGCATTTTTGCACTGGTCATGTGGGCTATCTACTACATCTCCATCGGAACGGTGGGAAGCTGGGGAACCGACTGGGCAAATGATGTGCTCTTCGGACCGGTCGTGGGCGGCTGGCTGGCCGGGTTTATCGGTACGACGCCCCCCACGGCGGAATGCCTCACAATGTTCAGCGCCGTACTGTCCATGTGCCTCATCTTCCCGGCGACGCTGCGCCGCCTGCATGACATCGGACGGAATGGCTCGTGGCTCTACATGACCCTGGCGCCCTTCCTGCTGGAGTACATGTGTCCACATCTGCCGGATCTGCTGCACACGGGCGCCATGTACCTCCTCTGCATCGTCAACGCTCTCCTGCTGCTCGCCTGCCTCGCCCTGCCGGGCGCCGCTCGGGCGAATCAATACGGCAGCGTGCCTGCAGGAGTGGGACTGCATCCTTTCCGCATCGAGGGACGGGCCTCCCGAGCGGAATATATCCTGTGGCTGGTCGTGCTCAGCGGCATGAGCATCGGCGTTTCCCTGCTCGGGCGGCTGGGACTGGATTGCAGCACGCAGCTCAGTTCTCTGCTCACGGACGGCATCGTGGCAGGCGTGGGGGCGGTGTTGGGTTTCCTGCCGCAGATGGCGGTTCTTTTCCTGCTTCTCTCCCTGCTGGAAGATTGCGGGTACATGGCTCGCGTCGCCTTCATGATGGATCGCATTTTCCGCACCATCGGTCTGTCTGGCAAATCCTTCATCCCGCTGCTCGTCTCAATGGGTTGCGGCGTACCGGGAGTCATGGCCACGCGCACGATTGAAAATGAAAAGGACCGTCGCATGACCATCATGCTCACCACCTTTGTCCCCTGCGGGGCCAAGCTGCCCATCATCGCGCTCATCGGCGCCGTCGTCGGACAGGGTCCCACCATCGCCACCATCGCGTATTTCGCGGGTATCGCCTCCGTCATCCTCGGCGGTCTCATGCTGCGCAAGACGCACATGTTCGCCGGCGGCTACACCCCTTTCGTTATGGAGCTGCCCGCCTACCACACTCCGCGCGGAGCCAACATCAACCTGCGCGCCATGGAACGCTGCAAGGCCTTTGTCCGCAAAGCCGGCACCATCATCTTTCTTGCCTCCGCCGTCATCTGGTTCACCAGCAACTACAATTGGAACATGCACTTTCTGAACGTCTCCGAGGATGAATTCGCCATTGAGCAGAGCATGTTGGCTGATGTGGGACGCCAATTCGCGCCCATTTTCGGTCCGCTCGGTTGGGGAGATTGGCGACCCGCTGTGGCCACGGTCACTGGTCTTGTGGCCAAGGAAAATGTAGTGGGAACGTTCGGTGTGCTCTACGCGGGCAATGCGGAAAAGAAAAACACCGCACCTTCGGAACCCGACGCGGCCCCAACCGATGCCAAAGCCGATGATGAAGAAGCGCAGGACGCCCTGCCCGACACACCCATCCTCCCGAAGAGCAACGCGCTCACCGCACTCACGATGACGCTTTGGCAAGCGGATGCGCAAGTACGCGCCGCCGCGCCTGCAGAGCCTGTGACTGCCACGGAAGAAGATGAACAGCAAGACGAACAACAGGACGTGGATGCCGGGCAAGGCTGGGTGGCTTCCCTCACCCGATTCTTCTTCGGCGTGGAGGAGGATGAGGAGACCACCGGCGTTGCTGCTGAAATACAGGCAGCGGGCGCTTTCTCCACACTCGGCGCGCTTTCCTTCATGCTCTTCAATCTGCTCTGCGCTCCTTGCTTCGCCGCGTGCGGAGCCATACGCCGCGAGATGAACAGCGGACTCTGGACTTGGTTTGCCATCGGTTACATGTGCGTGTGGGCCTACCTCGTTTCCCTGCTCGTCTTCCAATTCGGCAGCTGGGTGCAAACCGGCACCTTCGCCACCGGACAATTAACGGCCTGTGTAGTCTCACTCGGCATCCTCTTCATGCTGCTGCGCCGCCGCCCCCAATCCATTCGCTAATCCCCGAAATATCTCATTCCATGGGTGATATTATCATCATAGCCGTTCTTGTACTCGTCGGCGCGTGGGCGCTCGTCTCCTGCCTGCGCAAGCGAGGCTGCTCATCCTGTCCCAACTGCGGCGCATGCGGAAATTGTTGCAAGTCGCGCTGCAAAGGAGGCGGCGCTCATTGCTCCGCTTCCGCGCCGCCGGAAAAACCGGCTGATTCCAAACCGCCGAACACCTGACCCTCGCTGTCCGTCAGCTTCTTTTGACTCATCGAAAAGATTGAGTTCAGCGCCTGCTTTGTGTCATTTTTCCCTAAAAACAACAAATAAACCATGAACATGAAAAAATACACCATAACTGCCGTGCTGGCCGGCCTCATCGCCGCGCCTGCTCTCTCCGCCGCCAACGATGCGCCCCAGCCGGGCGACATCCTCGAGGGCATCAATATGTTCACCCCCGAGGAGGGCGATCCCGCCTGCAAGGTGAACGCCCACGCAACGTACGGCTCCCAATGGGGACTGGATATCGCATACGGTTATTGGGGCGCCCACCGCGCCTCCCTGAATACGCCGGGCAACAATAATCTTGCCCTCATCCACGGTCAGCTCAACCAACGCCTCATTCAAGACGAATCCGACGGCGGGACATGGCTGCGCGTGGAAGTTTCCGGCTCCTGGGCCCTCGATCCCTCCTCCGCACGCGCCAATGAATCCGCTACGTACGTGGAGGGCTTCGGCTCCGCCACTTCCGTCCATCCCGACGTCATGGGAGCGCACGATCTCTTCTTCCCCGAAGTCGCGCTCATGCAGTACTTCGCCGGCAAACGCGCGTGCCTCATTGCGGGCGTCGTCAATCTCACCAACTATTTCGACGCCGTGAACATCGCCAACGACACCTTCTCCTCTTTTGCCAACTCCGGCTTCGTGAACTCCACCATCCTGCCACTCGTGGACAGCAATGTGGGCGCAGTCCTGCAGGTGGAGCTGGGCAGGAAAAACTACGCCATGGCCGCTGTGAGCCGCACCGGGGTGCAGATGGGTTACGACCCCGTCAATGGGCAGAGCAACGGCTACTGCGTGGTCGGCGAATACGGACACATTCTCTGCGATGGCAAGGGCACCATCCGACTCAATCCCTTCTTCCAGACGATCGATGAAGAATGCGAAGAAGGTACGCACCACCGCCGCACTGCCGGTCTCGTCGGCAGTGCGGAATACTCACCGAACGAGAGTATCACTGTCTATGTTCGCTCCGGCTTCGGCGCCAAGCAATCCCTCGGCAACTCGGCAGAAATCTCTTTTGGCGCACACCTTCACCCCTTTGCCAACAGGCCGGATGACTTCATCGGCGTCTCCTACGGCGTCTTCAAGGGAACCAACTCGACCGATGAACCCACCGAGCACGGCCGCGAAAGCGTGCTGGAACTCATGTACAATCTCCAGCTCACCGGTTGGTTCAAAGTCGTGCCTCACTTCCAGTACATCCACGACCCCGCTTACTCGCCAAACTCCGATGCCTGCGTGTTCGGCGTGCAGGGCGTCTTCTCCTTCTGAATTTTCTGTCGGTGCTCTGATGTGCATGCACCCGGCGCAGCGATTCCACGCTGCGCCGGGTTTTCTCCATTTTTCTCACACAAAAGAAAAAAATTGCTGGACAAATCGCCGATCTCCCTCTATACTCCGCCCACACACGGCAGGGTAGCTCAGTGGTAGAGCAGAGGACTCATAAGCCTTTGGTCGGGTGTTCAAATCACCTCCCTGCTAGCAAAAAACAAGTATTTTAGCGTCTGTCAGAAGTTGTAAGCGACTGACAGACGCATTTTTTATCTTGGCAAGGGGTCGGGGCGTATGGTAAAGAGGGGGCACATTTAGGGGCACATAGTGGGGGCACATAAAAAAATTCCCGCTAACCCTAGTGAAATCTAAACTTAACACGATTATGAGCTGGATTGAAAAACGAGATAATTGTAGATGCTGGGTTGCCTGCTGGAAGCAAGGCGGGCGCAAGGTGCGGCGTTCAACGGGGATTCGCATTGAAGCGGGGGCGACCGGGCGGCATGCGCGGGCTATGGCTGAGCAGACGGCGGCGGCTATGGAGACGGCAGCGAGTGGCGAGACGCCCGCACATAAGGCGTGTGAGGCGGTGCGCAAGGTGGCTGAGCTTCACGGCGGCGCGGGGAAGATTCCGACGGTGAGGGAGTACTTTGCCGACTTTCCACGCACGGCGGGAGAGGGTGCAGAGAAGAACCGCTCGCGAGCTTTCAATTTATTCTTGGCCTACCTTGGCACGGATGCAGACAGGAGGATTGATACCATCACGCCCGCGATTTGCCGGGGATTTGTGCAGCATGAGTTGAGGCGAGTTGCCCGGGGTACGGTGGAGCAAGTCCGTATGTACGTTTCAACGGTTTTCAAGCGGGCTGTTGAGGTGGATGATTATATGAATAAGAACCCTTTTGCCGGTATCAATATGGGCGTGGAGGCGCGCGCCATAATCCCCGAGCGGGGACAGGATAGGCAAAAGCGTTTGCCGTTCACGCTGGAGGAGATTCACTTCATGATTCAGAGCTTCCCGGCTCCGTGGTGCGATATGGTGGCGGTGAGTTTTTACTTGGGCGGCTTGCGGCTTTCGGACGTTTGCACGCTCCGTTGGGATGCGGTGAACTGGCGCGATAGTTATGTGCGGCTGGTGGAGGTGAAGACGCGCAAGGAGCGTTATCTGCCGATTTTGCCGCAGTTGAGGGAGTTGCTGGTGCGGCGGCTCACGCAATCCGCAGGCGGTGAGGAGTACGTGTTCCCCGATATGGCGCATTTCTACCTTGGAAGCTCAAAGACGTGCATATCGACGCAGTTTACCGCCCTGCTCCGGGCGCACGGGATGATTGAGGGGACAGTGAACGCGGGCAAGGCAAAGGGCAACCGGCACGCGGTGAGCGCAAAGTCTTTCCACTCCATCCGGCACACGGTGACAACCTACTTGCGCGGCGGGATGACGGGCACGGCACTTTTCTCTCCTGATGCGATTCGTGACACGATAGGGCACGATTCCGAAGAGGTGGAGAGGGGCTACTTCACCGGCTCGCTTACGATGCGCCAGAATGTACTTTCTGCGCTGGCGGCGGCGGTGGATGGAGCTACACCCGTCATGACTTCTCCGGCGGCTCCAGCGTACCGGCAGGAGGCGTGAATGTGCCTACAACAGGCTTGCGGCACAGTGATGGGCGGAATTGCCTCAATGATGTCAACGAGTCCGGCAGGGCGGCGTCCTGTACTTTACAAAGCGCGGTGAGGGGAATGATGAAGTTGACTGATGAGCTTCCAAGCGATATCATGAGGTTATGAATATTGGGAAATCTCATAAGAAGGGTCAGGAGAGGAAAACAAACAAAGCCGGAAAGGTGAAGAAATCCGCCGCCATGAGGGCGGCAAAGGTGGATGCGGAGAAGGCAAAGACAGAGGAGGAAGTTATAAAGGACTTACGAAGCCTAGATGATTCATTGGAAAAGGCATATGAAGAGGACGGCATTAAGGGAATTCAATCTTTTTTAGCCGGAGAGGAGTGTAGGAAGTTGGGAGGCAGTCTAGAAGCCCGGTTGAAGTATGATGAGCAGCCTATGAGGGGACGTTTTCTCTGTCATGGTTTCGTAAATACCGTGGACTTCCAAGAAGCGAAAGGGAAGAATGAGGTGACGCAGAAGATATTGGAGGTGATGCAAAAGGAACTGGATGAAGAAGGGCTGAGTGGATTGCAGAATTTTTTACGGGGGGCAAGGGAAATAACGAATAAGTATAACGTGTTTCTTGCCATTTTTCCACACAAGGCCTTCGTTTATGTGAAGAAGAGAAAGGTCCCTTTGGAGGGTAGAGATAAGATAAACGTAAGCATAAGTAAACAGAGAAAGAAAAAACTAGAGGACACCATAGAGGAACTCAAAGCGGCAGGGCAGAAAAAAAAGTTCACCAGCCTGAGTTCTTTCATGGTGGATGCGTCTTGCTGGACGGCGGATTGGATGAAGTTGTTTGGCGTGACTTTGGAAGAAGTCTTTTTGGCAGCAGCTATGTATTTGAAGAATAAAGAAGAAACGGATAAGTTGCAAGAGAAGGTGTAGCTTTTTAGGAATGTCAAGAAAAAAATTTTGCGCCATTTTGGGCGAATGACTAGGGCGTGTCCTCATAGTATCATGAGGGCATGCAAAATCAAAAAACAAACATAGATGGCGACCGAGTACGCGACATAGCCCGCTCGGTGCGATTATTGAAGCAGTTTGAGGCAGCTCGTGAACTCGGGGTTGCTGAGAATACACTCCGCGGCTGGAAAGATTGTCCGCGCGTGCTTATTGGAAGGACGACGAAGGGGAAAGGTCGGCGCGTTCGATATGACCTTGACGAAGTCTGTGCATGGCTGAAACAAGTTCGCAGTTGCTCACTTTCACCATTTGCCGGGAAATGAAAATTCATAGTGAAAATATCGATGAGGAGCAGGTACTTACTCGGTTGCTAGGCGTTGGCTCTGGGTCTCCGGTGGCAACTCCTGAGATGCTAATGAGGATGGCTCAGTGGCTTCATGCAACGTTGAAACGAGAGATTGCGGAAAGGCCGGTGAACAATGGGCAAGAGTGGGGGCGCATTAGTGACATTATGCGGATTTACGGCGTGAGCAAATCGCAAGCGCGTTTGTGGCTTATCCGTCTCCGGGAAGAGGGCAAGGTGCGAGTGCAGAATCCTATCTATGGCTTGAAAAGTAAGGGCGATACCTTTTATAACCTTGCCGATATTGCCCGGGCTTACGAAGAGAATGCCAAACGACTTTTCCGAAAATGAGCGCAACGGATGATGCAAAGCCCGTCCTTATCACCGACACGCGGGAACAGACGCCGCTTGAGTTTACACACCTGCGAAGTGAGAGCAGCACACTTCAAACCGGCGATTACTCCGTGCGTGGGCTGGAAGAAGTTTTTGCCGTAGAGCGCAAGAGCATGGCTGACCTTGTGGGCTCATTGACGCGGGAAAGAGCGCGTTTCATGAGAGAGATGCACCGCCTGAGGGGATATCAGTTTGCCCGTCTGCTTGTCATTGGTAGCGAGTTGGACTTGGCGCGGCTTGTGGCTCAGGGGCGCGCGAACTTGGCACAGGTGGAACACTCACTTTTGAGCCTTGAGTATCGCTATAATGTTCCCGTTGTACGAGCCGAGACTGCCACGCAGGCGGCCCTCTTGGTGGAAACGTGGGGATTTGTCGCTTGGAGGAACACGCTTGCTAGGATCGGCAGGAAGGTGGCATTTCCTGATTGGGCGGCGGGTGTGCTTGTCCGCGGAGAAAGGAGGGTATCATGAGTGACTTTGGAAGGCCTCTGGACTTCGTAGCAATCCCCTTGAGCTTGCGGGCGGAGATATGGCGGCACTCTACATCAGACGTAGGGAAGGCGGTACGTCTGGCCCTGTTTTGCGCTGAGCAACTCAACGGAGGAGTGATAAAAAATGCGCGCAAATGGACTCCGTCCGAGTGGCGTTCTTGCGTAAACTTTGCGAAACCTTTGACACAATCGTGCAACAATCTCTTCACTTTTGTCGAGGATGACCTAGTAGTGAACATATATGACGCAAACTATGAAAAAAGAGTATTATCAAAGCGTTATAAAAATTCCGACAATGCTCGCAGCCGCTGGGAAAACGATGCGACCGCATTCCCTAAACTCAACTCAACTCAACTAAAGAAAAGTAAAGATATATTTGATGATGATGATGACAGCGGGCAAGCCCGCCGCCCGAAAAATATCCACGAAGTTGAAGATTTTTTGAGGGAACACGAAAAGCACATGAGCCGTGAGCAGATTGCAGAGTGCGCGGTTGATTTCATGGAGCTGAACGATGAACGCGGATGGAAGGCCTCAACCGGCGAACCCCTGAGAAACTGGAAAGGAGCGGCGAGGGCGTACGCTGACAAATGGACGCAACGCAACCGCCCGCAGCACAGCGGCGGCGGGTGGCATAAGCAGACAAGACCGAGAACAACCGGAGGAAGCCTCAACGACCCGATACCATGAATGTTTCCCTAGGCCCTGAAGATTTTGGCGCAGAAGCAGAGTGGACGTGCAAATGCCTTCACTGCGACAAGACGCTTTTAACGCCCCTCAAAGGAGTGAGGGCGCAAGAGGAGTTGCAGAAGCTGGGAGACCATAGACTTAACGGTTTGACGCATGAATGCAACTGCCCGGGCGCGGTTGCTGAGCGTAAGGCACGCGAAGAAAGAATAAGGCAAGAGGAGGAAAAGAAGAAGGATGCGATAGACAAGCGGATTTTTGCGGATTCGGGAATGCCTGAGTCTTGGAGGGAGAGGAGGCTTTCCAAGTGGGAGAAGACAACAGAGGAGAGGGCGAGTGCGTACCGTGAAATCATCAGATATTGGCAGAAAATAAAGAAAGGAGACTATCCCGGCGTCTTGTATATTTCTGGCGATATTGGGACAGGAAAAACGTTTTTGGCGAGTTGCTGGGTGCGGGAGTTGCACAGGGAAGGGGTACATGTCATGTGGGCGAAAGTGGGCGATATTATCCGGGAGTTGAACGACACCCACAAAAGCTATAAAAAAAGCGAGAAAGACGTCATAGACAAGTATATCCTGACGCGTGTACTTGTACTTGATGATTTGGGCAAAGAACGCCCGACAGAGTGGGCCATATCGCAGCTTTATGCCATTATCGATGCTAGATGTGAAAACGAGCGCGCTACGGTCATAACGTCTAATTATAGCGGGGCAAAAGACCTACTGGAACGGCTTACTCCACCGGCGCCGCCAGATAAATATGCGGATGATACAACAGGAAGAGCGATTATCGACCGCCTGAGGGAGGGAGTGCAGATAACGCTTACGGGGGAGAGCTGGCGCGGGAAACGACAGCAGCAACGGGAGATTTTCATTTAACTAAGTACAGAACAGAATACCATGAAGCAAGAAAAGATAACGGAGAGACAACGGGAATTTGCTCGGCTTATAGCAAAGGGGGAGAAGCAAGGCGCGGCGTATCGCAGGGCGTTTGATTGCACGGGGCAGAGTGAGGCGGCAGTGAGGAGCAACGCGAGCAGACTTGCGAAAAATGATAACATTTTGCGACTCATTGAGGAGTTGAGGAAGAGGGCAGACGGTGAGGCGGTGATTAAACGATATGAGCGAATGGTGCGGCTGTCGCAAATTGTGCGAAGGGCGGGAAAGAAAGGAAGCAATGTTTCGATAAGGAACGGGCTGCGTGCAATCCAGGAGCTTAATCGCATGGATAGAGCTTATGCACCTCAGAAAGCGCACGTGGATACAACCATGAGCATTGCAAACATTGTTAAAACTCTTCAGGAACGCGGATGCCAACCTTAAGGTATCAGGGCAAACCTTATGTGAGCGGAAGTGCATTGTCTTAAAAATAAAGTTACCGAAGGGACGCATTGAACGGAGAAAGAGGATTTCCAGCATATTCTTTATCAAGACAATCCCGGGGATATTCAATGTCCTCACTGTAAGAGCAAAAACTACTGTCCGTATGTTTCACGCTACCGTAATGCTCTCTTGATCAATCATGAAGACACCCTGCGGCACGTTCGTATACTAGTGCGATGTTACCGATGCAGGGATGATGGGCACAACTTCCAGCAAAGTCTTGCAAATCCCGGCGAAAATGCTATGCTGCCAGAAGGTCGTTTATTTTGATGTATCTGCTTTTTCTCATTAAAAAATACCAAACCCTTTAACCCATCCCACCCATGATGATCGAAAAGGAAAGTCTAAATCAAGCTCTCTTCCGGGAAGTCAAGGAGCCTCAAACATCCGTGGAAAAAGTCCGGGCACTCATTGATGCCGGAGCAGATGTCAATGCTGCGACTGAGAAGGGAAGTACTGCGCTTATGTTTGCGGTGCTGGAGGGACACATAGAGATTGTCGAACTCCTCTTGGCAGCCGGGGCGGATGTCAATGTTGCGAACAAGTATGGAAATACTGCGCTTATAGCGGTGGCGAAGAATGGTCATGCGGGGATTCTTAAACTACTGCTAGAGGCAGGGGCGGATATCAATGTTGTGGGCGAGAACGGAAGGACCGCGCTTATGCTTGCGGCGGAGAAAGGACACACGGAGATTGTCGAGCTACTGTTGAAGATGGGTGTGGATGTCAATGTTGAGGACGATTATGTCTGGACTGCGCTTACGTGGGCGGCGAGGGATGGACACACGGAGATTGTCAAGCTACTGTTGGAAGCCGGGGCGGATGTCAATGCTGTATCCGAGGGTGGATCTACCGCTCTTATGCGTGCGGCGGACAATGGACACACGGAGATTATTAAATTACTTCTGGAAGCAGGAGCAGATGCCAATGCTGCGGACGAGGATGGAAATACTGCGCTTACGTTGGTGGCATGGGACTGCTCCGTGGCATGGGACCGCTCCGTGGAGATTGTTAAACTACTGTTAGGGGCCGGTGCAGATGTCAATGCTACGCTCAAGAATGGAAATACTGCACTTATATTTGCAGCGCAGGAGGAACACGAGGAGGTTATCAAGCTGCTGTTGGGGGCAGGGGCGAATGCCAATGCTGCGGACGAGCATGGACGGACTGCGCTTACGTTGATGGCGCAGTGGGGGCATCAGGAGATTGTCGAGCTATTGCTGGAGGAAGGCGCGAATGTTAATGCAACAACCAAGGATGGAAAGACTGCGCTTATGCTTGCGGCGTCTCAAGCTCCAACAGGATCTCTATTTGAGGGGTTGGAGGGATATGGGGATGTCGGGCTGTTGTTGAAAGCCGGGGCGGATGTCAATGCTGCGGACAAGGATGGAAAGACTGCGCTTATGCTTGCGGCAGAGAAAGGGCACGTAGAGAATACTAAGCTATTGTTGAAAGCTGGGGCGGATGTCAATGCTGCGGACGAACACGGAAGGACTGCGCTTATGCGGGCGACGGAGAAGGGTCATGTGGGGATTGTCAAGCTACTGTTGGAGGCAGGAGCGGATGCCAATGCTGTGATCAAGGGTAAATGGAATGTGCTTAGGTGGGCGGTGGCGGAGGGCCACGTGGAGATTGTCAAACTCCTGCTAGAGTCAGGTGCGGATATCAACGCCAAGATTGAAGACGGATGGACCGTACTTACATTCGCGGCGGATAAGGGAGACGTAGAAACTGTCAAACTACTGCTGGAGGTCGGGGCGGATGTCAATGCTGCGGACGAACACGGAAGGACTGCGCTTATGCTTGCGGCAACGAAGGGACACGAGGAGATTGTCAAGCTACTGTTGAAGGCAGGTGCGGATGCCAATGCTGCGGACAACGCGCTTATAGTAGCGGCGGACAATGGACACTCGGAGATTGTCAAGCTATTGTTGAAGGCCGGGGCGAATGTCAACGCTGCGACTTGGGGAGGAACTGCGCTTATATTTGCGGTGAAGAAGAGACACGTAAATATTGTCAAACTCCTGCTGGAAACAGGGGCAGATGTCAATGCTGCAGGCGAAAATGGAAATACTGCGCTTATATTTGCGGCGAGGAAGGGACACTTGAAGACTGCAAAACTCCTACTGGAGGCAGGGGTGGATGTCAATGCTGTGAACACGTATGGAACTACGGCGCTTACGGGGGCGGCGCAGGAAGGACACGTGGGAATTGTCAAGCTACTGCTGGAGGCAGGCGCGAATGTTAATACTGCGGACGAGTATGGAAGTACTGCGCTCACGTGGGCGGCGTGTGGGGGACACGGGGAGATTGTCAAGCTACTGCTGGAGGCAGGTGCGAATGTCAATGCTGCGGACAAGTACGGAAAAACTGCGCTTATGTGGGCGACGGAGGAGGGGCACGGGGGGATTGTCAAACGACTGTTGAAAGCAGGAGCGAATGCCAATGTTGCAACCGGGGATGGATGGACTGCGCTTACGCTTGCTGCGAAGAAGGAATCCATGGAGATTGTCAAGCTACTGCTGGAGGCAGGTGCGAATGTTAATGCTGCAGACAAAAATGAAAGTACCGCGATTAGGTGGGCGGCGGATAAAGGGTACGTGAAAATCGTCGAACTACTGTTGGAGGCAGGAGCGGATGCCAATGCTGTGATCAAGGGTAAATGGAATGTGCTTAGGTGGGCAGTGGAGAAGGGCCACGTGGAGATTGTCAAGCTACTGCTAGAGGCAGGTGCGGATATCAATGCCGAGATTAAAGATGGATGGACCGTGCTTACATTCGCGGCGGATAAGGGAGACGTAGAAACTGTCAAACTACTGCTGGAGGTCGGGGCAGATGTCAATGTTGCGGACGAGTATGGAAGGACTGCGCTTATGTTTGCGGCGGATAAAGGACACTCGGAGATTGTCAAACTACTGCTGGAGGCAGGCGCGGATGCCAATGCTGCGGACAAGGATGGAAATACGCTTACAAGGACGGTGGAGAGGGGAGACGTGGCGAGTGCTAAACTGCTGTTGCTTTTTGCAAGAACGGACGACAATGCTGCGAACAAGAATGGAAATACTGCGCTTACGTCGACGGCGAAGAATGAATCCTTTAATATTGTCAGGTTACTTCTGGAAGTACTTCTGGAAGCAGTTACAAGGACGAGGAAGAAGGAAAACTTGGAGATTGTCAAGTTACTTCTGGAAGCAGGTGTGGATACCAATGTAACGATCAAGTATGGAAATACTGCGCTTACGAGGGCGGTGGCGGAGGGCCACGTGGAGATTGTCAGGCTATTGCTAGAGGCAGGTGCGGATGCTAATGCTGCGGATGAAGACGGATGGACCGCTCTTACGTTTGCCGCGCAGAAGGGCCACGTGGAGATTGCTAAGCTACTACTGGAGGCTAGGGCGAATGTCAATGCTGCGAGCAAGTACGGAAGGACCGCGCTTATATTTGCTGCGCAGTGGGGATACGTGGAGATTATTAAACTACTTCTGGCAGCCGGGGCGAATGTCGATGCTGCGACCACGGGTGGGGCTTCTCTACTTCCGGAGATAGGAGAAGAGGGAGGCTGGGATATTGTCGAGCCACTGCTGGAGGCAGGTGAGGATTTCATTGAAACGATTGAAGGTGGAAATACTGCACTTACGAGGGCGGCGGAGAAGGGCAACGTGGAGATTGTCAAGCTACTGCTGGAGGCAGGGGCGAATGTCAATGCTGCGACTGAGGATGGATGGACCTCGCTTATGTTTGCGGCACAAAAGGGACACATCGAGATTGTCGAACCACTGCTGGAGGCAGGGGCGAATGTCAATGCTGCGACCAAGCGTGGCAATACTGCGCTTATGTGGGCGGCGGCAGGGCAAGTGAAGATTGTCGAGCTCCTCTTGGCAGCCGGGGCGGATGTCTACGCAGAGGATAGGGATGGATGGACCGCGCTTATGTTTGCGACGGTGGAGGGACAAGTGAAGATTGTCGAGTTCCTCTTGGCAGCCGGGGCGGATGTCTACGCAGAGGATAAGGCAGGATATACCGCGCTGGACTATGTTAATGCTCCTAAGTATTTGAATGTGAGCTTCGGCAATCAGGACATGATCAAACTCCTCAAAACCAAGGGGAAGGGTTCAATGTTAAAAAGAATGGCACGATGGGTCACTAAACTTGCGCCGTGGCCGTATTCTGATGCGCGTAGGTACGGGTATGAGACATCCTACACTGTCAAATTGGTCGATCTGGTCGATTCAATGTTAAAAAAAATGGTACGATGGTTCAAATCGTTGACAGATTGATGTTCCAAACTCAAGTGAGTATTGAAACCGGGCACCTAGACTAGGACGCAAGGGCAACCATATGTACTGTCACCGTTGAGGTATGGCTCAACACTCTTTTCCTTTTTTCCGTTAAAAACAATACCAAACACCTTCAACCTCCACACACATGATGATCGAAAAGAAAAATCTAAATCAAGCTCTCTTCCGGGAAGTCGAGAATCCTCAAACATCGGTGGAAAAAGTCCGGGCTCTCATTGATGCCGGAGCGGATATCAATGTTGTGGGCGAGAACGGAAGGACTGCGCTTATGTTTGCAGCGGAGAAAAGACGCTCGGAGATTGTCGAGCTACTGTTGAAGATGGGTGTGGATGTCAATGCTGAGGATAGAGCGGAATATCGTGCGCTAGACTATGCTGATGCGCATAGGTACGAGAATGAGAGCTTCGGCAATCAGGACATGATCAAACTCCTCAAAATCAAGGGGAAGGCTTCAATGGGAAAAAGGTACATTGGTTCAAATATCGCTCTCCAGCCTACTCCCTCTATCGCCTCATAAAACGCCTCCTCAATCGATATCCAACTATGAAAACGTACCTCCAACCCCTGCACCGCATTCCCCATCCCGCCACGATAGCCGCCTGCGTACTCCTCCTTATCGCTTGCGCAAAAATGCCGTACGGCTACTATACCTTCCTGCGCATAGCCATCTGTGCCTATGCCATCCTTGCCGCCATTCAGCATTACCGTAAAAACACCCTCAACCTGCGTCCACTCCTTGCAGCCGCCATAGCTATCCTCTACAACCCCGCATTCCCTGTTGGCCTCTACCGAGATGGGTGGATACTAGCCAACATCTTGTCAGCCCTCCTCATCTACCTCTTCCTGCGCCTCAAACTTCCAACCAAAACACCCTCTGGTGACACATAATTTCCGCATCCTTGCTTTACGTCTTGAGCAATGGATTCCACCTTTGGCAGCAGTATCGTTGATGGTCTCAGAGGGGTGTAAGGAAGGGGACAGTAACACTTTTTCCCTGCTTGGACACAAGCCCGGTCTTGTAGGGGACACAGGGAGACGGGAGCAGGCTCTTCTTGCTTGGGATGGTTGACTTGAGAGCGGTTGACATGGATAAATATAACAGTTCAAATGAGTTGCAAATTCTTTTACTTTTTACTTTAATTTGTACTTCCCGCATGCTATAAGGTCAGACATGAAACTCACTGCTTTTTCTCTAGCTCTCGCTGTTTTACTCTCTTCTTGCCTCAATCAAGTACAGCCTGACGTATACGCGAAATTTGACCCGAATGACAAGACAATAGCTTTCCCTGCCAACGGCAGCTGTGCTGCCAACGAACTCAAGAAGGGTCTCCGAGCGGAAGGTTGGAGAATCCGCGTCTCGGGCGCAACTGCTGATGTATCGGAAAAAGGGCATGTCAACGCCACTTCAAAATACACAGCTGTTATTGAGGAAGGAGAATGCCGTGATGCTTCAGGTTTAACACCTCTTTCTCTCCTTTATCTCTTCCCTGTCTTCGGCTGGATTGCATGGGGAGCTTCAGGCTTCCCACCCATCCGCATCATCCCCGGGCAGCTCAGTGAGCATGTTTCCCTCACCATCTTCGAAAATAAAACAGGCGAGGAAGTCCTTACCTATCGAGAAGGAATTGTAAAAACTAGAGAAGCCACTAAAAAAGTCCTGAAGGCCATCCGCCAAAACTCTGCCTCTCCACAAGATTCTTCCAACTCTCCGGCAACCGCTGGACGATGATTGGATATTTCCCAGTAAAGGAGTGAATAGAGGTTTTCCCGTCAATCATGATTTGAGCCGCCCGCGAGAGAAATCTTGCAGGCGTTTTTTTCACTCAACTTGACTCCGCGTCCACACCATTCAAAGCGACTAATTCCATCCTTGGCAGTAGAGTATGACACAGATTCTTAAAAAGCACCATTGGGGGCACAAAAAGGGTACACATGATTTTATAAAACACTTATAATCAGCTATTATAGAACAATCCCCATCCGGTAGCGCCTAGTGGGAGTTGCAACCGCTTGGCATCTGCATTTTAAGTTGTCTCCGACTCTGCGGAATTGCTTTGCGGAGTCATTCCACAAAATTATACGAAGAGCGAAGTGTGCTTTTCCCGGATACCTTAATTCATGGTATCACGGTAGAAATCAAGTACGCGAGCCGGAATCCCCTCAAATCCCGTCCGAACCACTCGCGTGACACTCCGACCTTCGCCATCTCGACCTTCTTCCGTGGTGAATGTATGCAAACTCACTAGGCTCCCACCACGGTATGAGCGTTGCATGTTTAATAGGCCCGAGGCTGTTATTTGAAAGTCGATCTCATTTGAATCTCTGTAATATGCAATAGCCCTTTTATCGGTAAAAACATACGCTATGCGTTTATAGTACAGGAACCAGCGGACAAAAGGATAAACCATCAAACCGATAATGAGAAGCAAAGACACCCACCGAGTCATCGCACCTTGATGGATGAAATCGTATGCCTTTTGTAGAAATGCGTAGTCCTCTCCGTATTCAATACATCCACTCCAAAAAATCAAAAGCGCCACACTTGGGAGTACATAAAAGACGATGGAATTCACATTGAGAATAGATACTACCGGCTCCCCCTGCCAGTAGATTTTTTCATCATCGTTGAGGAATCGTGGGTTGTTATTTTTCATCTCGATCTGCTAAGCAAATAGGGCCGGAGGGATTCGAACCCACGACCAAGGGATTATGAGTCCCCTGCTCTAACCACTGAGCTACGGCCCCGCACGGATGGTACAGGAGAAAGAGCGACGATGCAAGAGTAAAAATGCACGTAACGCGTCATTGTGGATCGCAAAATTAAATGCAACAGGTTCTTGGCACAAAAAAGGGTGCCAAGAAGTTCAAAGTATGCTAGAGTAATTTCTCTACAACAAACCCAGACACTATGAACCAAGACACCCAAACGCATTGTAACTCCGTTGCCCGAAAAGGCAAGCACATTACTTTCTCCGAGCGTCAGCAAATTGAGCGCTGGCTGCGTGAGAAGAAGTCCATCACTCAGATCGCTAAGCTGCTCGATCGCAACCGCGTCACCATCTATCGCGAAGTCAAACGAGGCTCGGTCTCGCAACTCAAGCACGATCTGACCGTATACCGCGCCTATCGCGCCCAGTTCGCCCAAGATAGATGTAACGAGCAGAAGAGCGCTCATGGCCCTGCCTTAAAGATCGGCTCCAATTACCAGCTTGCCGCCCAACTCTTTGATCTTATGGGCGGCAAGCTAAAGCACTCTCCCTATGCCGCCCGTGAAATACTCATCAGAAATGGCATCCCTTGCCCTTTCTCCTCCCGTACAATCTACAATTACGTTTATCAGGGCATTATCGGCATCTCCCCCCATGATTTGATTCAAGGCCCACGCAAAAAACGTAAACAACCTCTTCCTAAACGTCTCGCCCATAACGATACCGGCGCTATCAGCATCGAAAAACGTCCTGCTTCTATCAATCAACGTATAGAGTCCGGTCACTTCGAAATGGATTGCGTCGTCGGTCCTCGCGGCTCCAAATGTGTCTTACTCGTCCTCACAGAACGCTCTACCCGTTTCCAACTCATCTTCCGTCTGCGCAGAAAAACTTCCCATTGCGTCGTCCAACTGCTCAATCGACTCGAAAGACGTCTCGGCGCTCAAACCTTCGCCTCTGTCTTCCTCTCCATTACTACCGATAATGGCTGCGAGTTCGCCGACTCTGCCGCTATCTCTTCCTCCTGCCTCGTCCCCAACAAAGCTCGTACCGTCCATTACGTCGCCCATCCCTACTGCGCCTCCGAACGCGGCAGCAATGAAAATGCCAATCGCTTCATCCGCCGCTTCTTCCCCAAGGGCTCGGATTTCTCCCGCGTCTCTCAAACAACTCTCAACGCCATCGCTCTCTGGATGAATCGCTACCCTCGCGCCATCTTCAAGGGCAAATCCGCCTGGCATGTGGCTCAACCCTTCCGCCACTATTTTACCCCTCTCTTCTCATGACCTCAACTTTTTCTGTCATCTGTTGCATTTATCCTTGCAATCCACAATTTTTTTGAGGAAGTCAAATAAAGGTGCGAATGACAGACTTGTCGCGGAGTCGTTCAATCCATTCTCGGTAGCGTTTTTCGCTTTGCTTGCGGCGCACGGCGTCATCGATGGCTTCCTTGATTTGGGAGAGAGGCGGGGCGGGGGCGAGTTTCTTGCTTTTGACGCGCACGATCGTGAAGCCCGCCGGAGCGAGCAGGGGACCGGAGAGCTGGCCGATGGGGAGACTGAAAGCGATATTGGCGAACTCCACAGCGAGATCCGCGCGGGCGATGGCGGGCCAGGCTCCTCCGTCCTGTGCGTGCATATCGGCCGAGTAAGTGCGGGCGGCTTCTTCAAAAGAGATTTCTCCGGACTTAATGCGTCGGCAGATTTCCTGGGCGAGGTCGAGCTGATCCTGTGGGGAGACTTCCTTGTCCGGGAGGGCGATGGGGATGAAGATTTTATCGTAGGTGATGGTATCCTTGGTGATATCGCGGTAGTCGGATTTGGTAGCGTTGTACTCGGCTATGATTTCATCGGGCGTAGGCGGGATGCCTCGATCATAGCGTGAGCTTCTCATGGCTGCGACAGTCGTTTCCTTGCGCAGAGATTCGCGAAAATCGCTCAGCGACATACCGCTCTGGCGCAGCGCTTGCAGCAGCAGGTCACGCTTCCCGTTAAACTGGTAGAGAATGCGGCGGTTGAGTTCTTCGTCAATCACGGTCTCCGGAATCATCGCTCCGCGCGTCTCGAATTCGCTGAGTACCAGTTCTCGGTCGATGAGTTCGTTCAGTACGGCTTTTTTTGCTTTCACGAGTTCCGCAACAAAACGCGGCCCTCGATCAGGGTAGAGCATGAGCAGTTCGCGCAGGTACGGATCCAAGCGCGCACGCACCTCGCTGGACGTGATAGGTCGTCCGTTGACTGTGGCGGCGATGCGGTTGACGACTTGTTTGCCGTGGACAGAAGCGGCGCAAGCCTGCTGCATCTGCAGGGCTGAGCCGAGTATGCACGAGGCAGTGAGCGCGATGATCCGACCATACAGCTTCATACCTCTGCCATTTTACTGAAATTGGGCGTCAACGCAACCATCTTTTTTGTCAACTTGTGGTGATGGCGGCGTTGCGGCGAAGCGTCGAGCAGGGGCCTTCTTGGTTCGTAAGCCTTTCGTGGCATTTCTTTTTCTTGGACGTCCGAGGCTGCTGTCGTGCCGAGCAGCCGACATGAAAGTTTGCGATTCAATGTTTGAAATCGTCATTTTTTGAAATTGAGCTTGACAAGCCGATGCGATTATTGTACAACACGCCGCACACAACTATGGCTAAGAAAAGTTGGATCGAAAGAAATAAGAAGATCGAAAGAAATAAGAAGAAGCAAGCCGTTGCGGCTCGCTATGCGGAGCTTCGCGCCAAGCTGAAAGCTGAGGGAGATTACGTGGGGCTGACCATGCTTCCGCGCAATGCCTCGCCCACGCGCGTGGTGAACCGTTGCGGACTCACCGGGCGTTGCCACGGTTACTTGCGCCGCTTCAACCTCTCGCGTATCGCTTTCCGCGAGTTGGCGAGTCAGGGGATGATCCCCGGAGTGACGAAGTCGAGCTGGTAGAAGCTTGAGACGAAGCAGCGAGAACACAAAACGAGCGCGGGCTATTCGGGAGGAGTGGCTCGCGCCTGCTTATGCCGATATACGAATACATAGCAGAGCATCCGGAGGACCCGGAGAGATCGTGTCCGATGTGCAGGAGGGGGTATGAATTGAGGCGGGCTGTGGATCGGAAGCCAGTCACGCGCTGCCTGTATTGCAAAAATCCCGTCCGAAAGAAAGTGAGCCGGGTAAACGTGCCGCATGTCACGGCTCCGCTTTCGGTGACCGATGCGAAGAAGGCGGGGTTCACCGTGTTGGAGAAAAGGGACGGCGGGGAATACGAAAAGCTTTAACCCATGATGGAGCGAATCGGCAACTGGCTGTTTATGACGCCTGAGCAGGCCGCCCGGGTGGAGTGGTCGTACCCGGATGTCGGCACGATTCTGCTGTTCTTCATCGGGGTGGCGTTCTTCCTGTTTTTGAATGCGTTTTTTGTAGCGAATGAATTTGCCAGCGCTCGCGTCCGCGAGAGCCAACTGGCGGCGGACGCGGGGGACAAGCCCGGCGAGGCAAAGAGTCGCAGGAACGCCCTGCACATCGTCCACCATCTGGATTCCTACCTCTCCGCCAACCAGGTGGGCATCACCATCGCCTCCCTCGCTTTGGGCAACTTGGGCGAACCTTTCATTGAGCAGCTCATCGCTCCGCCGCTCGGTTACTACCTGCACCTTCAGCCGATGGCCGTGAGCATCATTTCCTACGTTGTTTCCTACAGCCTGTTTACCTTTGCGCACGTGGTGCTCGGTGAGCTCGTGCCCAAGAGTCTGGCCATACGTCACCCATTGCAAGTCGCACTCGGCACGGCTAATGGAATGGTACGTTTTGCGCGTTCTACCTCGTGGATTGTCAAATTGTTCAACAATACTGCCAACGGTATCGCGCATCTTCTCTTCGGAGTGGATCC
>CANRET010000026.1 GCA_947629715.1 uncultured Akkermansia sp. | reverse complement strand
TATCTCTTTCGAAAAGAGATGAACAGCCCGGCAGAAGCGAATGGCAGGGGATACCGGGGCCTCAGAGCGCTTCCGGCAAAAATGGAACGATGGCGCTGTTGAAACGGGCTTTACAAATCCATAGCCAAATCGGCATTCAGGAGGCCGGATTTTTCAAGGTAGTAGTCGTAGCCGCCGGAGTAGGGGGTAAGGATGCCGCGATTGATATGGAGAGTTTTTTCAGCGAGGGAGCGGATGAAATGGACATCGTGCGAGATGAAGACAAGCGTTCCTTCGTAACGTTTGAGCGCTTGAGAGAGAGCCTCGACACTCATGAGATCCAAATGGGTGGTAGGCTCATCCATGAGCAGGAGATTGGGAGGATTCACCAAGAACTTGACGAGACTGAGACGCGACTTTTCCCCGCCGGAGAGGACTTCTACGCGTTTTTCGACATCGAGGCGTCGGAAGAGGAAACTGCCGAGCACCCCTCGCGCTTCTTCTTCGCGCAGATCGGGGTCGGCTTTCATGATTTCCTCCAGCACGGTGTAATTCGGCGTGAGATTTTCGGCGCGCATCTGGGAGAAATAGCCGATACGCGTGGTTGTGCCCACCGTGCGTTTGCCGCCCTCGATGGGAATGACCCCTGCCAGGATTTTGAGCAGCGTGGATTTGCCCGCGCCGTTGGGGCCCACCAGCACGATGCGCTGGCCGCGCTCCACCAGCAAGTTTAAGTCGGAGTACACGCGACGGTCACCGTAGGCCTGCGAGACGTGCTCCAGTTCAATGACGCGCTGCGTGCTGCGCGGAGGTTGAGGGAAGAGGAACTTGAAGACCTTGCGGGCAGGGCGGGGCTTTTCGATGCGCTGAAGCTTTTCCAGCTGCCTGATGCGGCTCTGCACTTGAGCCGCTTTGGAAGCGACGGAGCGGAAGCGCTCAATGAAGGCTTCGAAGTGAGCAATTTCACGCTGCTGATTGCGCCAGGCGGCCAGCACAAGCTCGTACCTCTGCTCCTTGAGCTCCAGAAAGGCGCTGTAGTTGCCCGTGTAACGCACCAACTTCGCGTTTTCAATATCGTACACCGCCTCTACCAGCTCATCCATGAAGTCACGATCGTGTGAAATCATGAGAATGGCGCCGGGGTAATTTTTCAGGTAGCGACGCAGCCAGATCAGGCTCATGAGGTCCAGATGATTGGTCGGCTCATCGAGCATCAGCAGGTCCGGTTCCGCCACCAGAAGCTGAGCTAAATGCGCGCGCATGACCCAGCCGCCGCTCATCTCGCGCGCCGGGCGTGAAAAGTCGCTGTCCTTGAAAGCGAGACCTTTCAGGATGCGTTTGGCCTTTGGCTCCAACTTGTAGCCGTCGTGCGCGGTAAAAGTGTCCACCGCATGAGCGTACGCTTCGTTGTCGTGGTCGTTTCTGGCTTCGCACTCTGCCATGGTGCGGATGGCGCGACCGAGTTCGGGAGTAATGCTCATGGCAATCTCCAGCACGGTGCGGTCGGAGGGATCACCGGCTTCCTGCGGCAAGTAGCCGATGGAGGCGTACTCATCGCGTTGAACCTCGCCTTCATCCGGCTCGTCTTCTCCCAGAATGATGCGGAAAAGCGTGGATTTGCCCGCGCCGTTGGGACCCACCAGCGCGATACGCTCACCCCAGTTCACCACCAATTCCGCGTCGGCAAACAGAGTGCGCCCCGCGTACGCTTTCGTGAGCTTTTTAATCGTGAGCATTTTCGGCGCAAGTATATCGGGTTATTCCTCAATTGCAATCTTTTTCAACGGACTGGCCCGGCTAAAAAAGGCTTTTCATGTGATAGAGCATTTGCTAGAATGCCTGCACACACACGAAGGTGTACACGTTTTGATCCAACATGCCATGACGAAAACAGCAGCACCCAAAAAGATGACCGGAGCAGAAATCCTTGTGCAGTGCCTTGTGCGCGAGGGGGTGGAAGTCGTATTTGCCTACCCTGGCGGGGCGAGTATGCCTATCCATCAGGCGCTGAGCCACGAGCCGAGTATCCGCACCATCCTGCCTCGCCATGAGCAGGGCGGCGGGTTTGCCGCCGAGGGCTATGGGCGCATCACCGGCAAAGTGGGCGTCTGCATGTCCACTTCCGGTCCCGGGGCCACGAACATGATTACCCCCATAGCGGATGCGTTCATGGATTCCATTCCCATGGTTGCCATTACGGCGCAGGTAGGCAAGCCGCTCATCGGCAGTTCAGCTTTCCAAGAGACCGATGTGTTCGGCATGACGGCCCCCATTGTGAAGCACAGCTACCTGGTGACAAGTGTGGAAGATATACCGCGCATCATTCGCGAGGCTTTCTACATCGCGCGTACGGGGCGTCCCGGACCGGTGCTCATCGATGTGCCCAAAAATTTCCAGGAGATGAGTATCGAGCCGGATTTTGATCAGCCGATGGATCTGCCCGGCTACAACCCGCAACTGCCTCTGCCGAAGGAGGAGCTTGACAAGGTGCTGCCTCTGTTGTTGGCGGCTAAACGCCCGGCTATCTACGCCGGCGGCGGGGTTGTGATAGCGGATGCGGCGGCAGAGCTGCGCGAGTTGGCCGAGCGTTTGCAGATTCCGGTAGCGACGACGCTGATGGGCGTGGGAGCCATGCCGGAAACGCATCCCCTCTCCGTGCGTTGGCTGGGCATGCACGGCGCCGTGTATGCGAACAACACCGTGAACGAGGCGGATGTCGTGCTGGCCATCGGCACGCGCTTTGACGACCGCGTAACCGGGGCTGTCAAGAGTTTCTGCGAGCACGCGACGCTTATCCATATCGACTTTGATGCTGCCGAGCTCAACAAAAACAAGCGCGTGGATCTTGCCATTCGCGCCGAGGCCAAGGCCGCACTCACTTACCTCAACGAACAGCTCGAGAAGCTTGGTCACCCGATCCGTGAATACTCCGTAAAGAACCGTCCGGAGTGGTTCGGCATCATCGATACGTGGAAGAAAAAATACCCCCTCACCTACGAAAAGCGCGAGCATGAAATCGTCCCGCAGCAGGTGGTAGAGGAACTCTACAATCAACTCAAGGGCAAAGATGCGATTATCTGTACCGGCGTGGGACAGCACCAGATGTTCGCCGGACAGTTCTACAAGTTCGAGAAGCCGCGCCGGTTCTCCACCTCTGGCGGCTTGGGGTCGATGGGCTATGGCTTGCCGGCTGCGATGGGAGCTCATGCGGCCTGTCCGAACTTGCCCGTGGTGAACATCGACGGCGACGGCTCTTTCCTCATGAATGTGCAGGAGTTGGGAACCATCCATATTGAACGTATGCCGATCAAGTGCATCATCCTGGACAATCAGCACTTGGGCATGGTCGTGCAGTGGGAAGACTTGAAGTACGATTCCAACCGCGCCAACACGTTCCTGGCCGACCCGCACGCCGAATACGATCCCACTCACCACACCCCGGATCTCATTTATCCGAACTTCCCCACCATTTGCGCCGGCTTCGGCATCAAGTGCGAGCGCGTGGTGGAACCGTCGGAACTCGTTCCGGCTATCGAGCGCATGCTTGCCTCTCCGGAGGCGTACGTGCTGGATGTGATGGTGCCGCACGATGTGCATGTGCTGCCGATGATTCCGGGAGGCATGAGCTATCGCGATGTGGTGCTGGAACGCATCGCCGGCGATGGCAAGGGACGCAAGGCGAGCGATTTGGGGCGAGAGATTCCTTCTGCCCTGTGAGCTGTCATGTTCTACTACCTGGATTCATCGCGCCGACCTCAGGGGCCGCATTCGCGTGAGGAGCTTGAGGAGATGCTCAAGCAGGGCGTGCTGACCGGTGAAACGTGCGTGGCGGCCAAGGGAGATGAGGCGTGGGCGCCGTTGGAAAAACTGCTGCATCCCGAATCGGACACGCCGTCCATGCAGGGAGAGATCAGCATGATGGAGGCATACCGGCGAGCTTTTGTCGGCTATGCCACGACGAGCGGACGTGCCACGCGCAAGGAGTACTGGCTTTTTATGACGGTGTTCGGCACATCATGGCTGATATTGACTCTTGTGTTTGTGGCGGTCCTCATGTCGTATGCAGTATCCGCGACCGCATCCTTGAAATTTTTAGCGGATTTCGATGAAAACATCATCATGAGCGCGCGCTTGGTCTTGCTCGTTCTCGCCGTGGTGACGGGGGGACTGGTGTTGTTGATGGCGCCGGGAATCATCACGCTTCAAATCCGGCGGCTGCATGATTTGGGGATGCGGGGATGGTGGGCTTTTGTGCCGTTGTGTCTCGGGGTGGCAACGTTTGTCGTGGTGTCGATGGAAACGCTATGGTTCTTTCTTGCTGCAGGTCCAGCCGAGGGGCAGGCGGCAGTTCTCTCGGCGTTGGACAGGCCATTGCGCCTGTTTTTTGCGGTGAGTTTGGCGGCGATCCTGATTTTATCCATGGTCGATTCTCAACGCGGCAGCAATAAGTACGGTCCATCATCTAAGTACCCCGAAACATAATTGCCATGTACTATTATCTGGATACCCATCAAAAGCCAACCGGCCCTTTCACCCACGAGGAATTAAGAGCCTTACTGCAAAGGGGCGTCATTTCTGCGGATACGCCCATTGCGCAAAAAGGATCGGACGCCTGGCAAAAATACAGCGAGGCGTTTCCGGATGAAGCTGCATGCGCTGATGATTTGCCTCCCATACCTGATGAGATGAAAAAGGCAGCGCATCCTGCCGGTCATTGCCCCAAATGCGGAGCTGAAATTTTAACGGAACGGGACGAACTGCCACTGCGTTGTCCGACCTGTCAATTTCCACTGCGACCGGAGAGCTCGGCGAACGTTGCATCCTGCTTGCGGCATAGCTTGGTGCAGTACGTGGGCATTCGCGGGCGAGCACGCCGGGCAGAGTTTCTCTGGTTCGTGCTTTTCTACATGGTGACGCTCGGCGTGATATCGCAGTGTCTCCCGAGTCTGTACGATTTGGCGAGTTTGCTGCTCTTCATCCCGTCCATCACCTTGGGCGTGCGGCGCATGCACGACACGGGACGCTCCGGATGGTGCATTGCAGCGCCCCTTCTTCTCCAAATGCTCGGAGCGGGCATCTGCTTTGCGGGCGGGATAAGCACGATCATCCATGTGCTGCGCAGTGCGGACCAGGTTGCTCCATCGTTGGGGACGATTTTTTCACCCCTTGTGATTGCGGGCTTGATTGTCTGCGGCATCGCCTTGCTGGCGCAGCTGTACTACCTCATCATCGCGGTGTTTGAGGATTCACAGCGAGGGCCGAACAAATACGGCCCCTCGCCCAAATACCCTGTCGCTTAACTCTTCCTCTGCCAGGAGGACTGCGGCGAGCGCGACGGTTGGCCATCGTTACGCCTGCTCGGAAAACGCTTTTCCTTCCCCTACGCGATCGACGCGTTCCACGAGGGAGAAAAGGTCCATGCGGCGTGTGTCAGCTTGTTCCGCGAAGTTGAGGAATTCTTCCAGCGCGGCGGAGAGAAACTGTGTTCTGGTGATGTCGGCGCGGGTTTCCATAGCGCGGTTCATGCGGTGCATCTGGGCGCCGGAACAGCGAAAGGTTATAGATTTCGGGTTCATAGTTCGCTTAATTTACACTTGAGGACATTCGTTGGGAAGCATATTGTACTGTATTATAGCTAATATGATTGTATCCGACACCGATCGGTGTATAATGAAAATGGTTATGCAAATTGACATTCATCAGCGCCGTAAAAACATCACCCGATTCACGTACGAATTCACCTCTTTTCAAGGGTGGAGAGTTACGTTATGTCGGCGTCAGAAGCACTTCACGAGATACTTCTCCGATAAGCAGTACGGGAGCGCCGAGGCAGCATTGCGGGCGGCCATTGAGGTGCTCGACCAGGTGAAACAGCGCTTAAACGCTTCGCCGGATGAACCGGGACGTGTTTTTGAGGTGTGTCGGGATCTTGCCCCGCGCGGAGATTATCCCATCGGAATGAGACCGCGCAAGGCGAGCAAAATCTAGTCGGGGAATTGTCCCCACCTGCCTGCATCGCCGCCGGGCAGACAGATGGGGCCGACACCGCCGGGCGGGGAGAAGACCGCACCCCGCGTACGGCTGCGTGTCGGATATCCCCGGTGGGCGGCGCACGAGGCGCGTATCATCAGGTGTGTTTGAAGGTCATTGCCTCTGACTCTTTGAGATGGTGTGCCGATGTGTGCCGCACCGAGAAATCGATGCTGCGCTCCCTACCCTGTGCCGTCAGGGAAGTCGCGCCCGGTGTGAAGTCTGTCGGGTCCACCGGATTACTGCGCCACGAGACCGCCTGCATCGTTGGTGAGCGTTTTCATGGCGCACGAAAGGTGAGACGCCGTGCGGTTCGGAGCCGCGCAAAAACAGTCAAAGGATCAAGCTGAGGAAACGTGTTTGAAAAATGTGTTTACTTGTTTGCGATTTGGGAAGCAAGGGATTCAGTGAGGAGAAAAGCCGACCGTTTCTCAACCCGTCGCTTCATCAGGAGCCTCCGCAAATGCGGTTGCCAGCCGGATACGGATGTGCTAGAATTGAAGCATGGGAAGGGAGCAGATTGAAGAGAAAATAGGCTATACGTTTTGCGATGAAAATTTGCTGACTGAGGCCCTTACGCATCCCAGTACCGGACATGGGCGGCAAGGGCCGTCAGAGTATGAGCGCATGGAGTTTTTAGGGGATGCGGTATTGGAGCTTGCGGTGTCCGCGAAGTTGTACTCCAAGCATCCGGGGGCCAATGAGGGAGAACTTACTAAAATGCGGGCGGCGATTGTGAGCCGACGTCATCTGGCGGACCTTGCGGCCCGGTTAGGCCTCGGGGAGCACGTGGTCATGAGCAGTCGGTTGGAGAGCAGCGGCGGACGGACGTCAGGCTCCATCCTCGGCAATACGCTGGAGAGCATCATAGGGGCTGTGATGTTGGATGCCGGATTCGAAACGGCATACCGCGTGGCCGTCGGGTTGTTGCAGGAAAGCATCGACAACTCATGCCCCACGCGCAGCATGAATCCGAAGGGAGACTTACAGGAGCTGCTGCAGGCGGTCAATGGCGAACCCCCCGTGTACCATGTGAGGCAGGTGCGTACTATGCCTGCTCATTTCGTCGCCACAGCCGTATGGGATGGCAGGGAAATCGGTACGGGCGAAGGAAGCGGCAAGCATAAGGCGGAAATAGCGGCGGCAAAAGCGGCTCTGGAGGTCCTCCGCGTGAAGCGGGGATGGGCGGAGGATCTGTAGTGCGATTTGCAATGTGAAAAGCGAGCAGTCAGGTCATTCTCAATGCTTTTTTCTTCATTTTTTCCAGCTCGACATGCGTCGCTGCATCTGCTATAAGAGAGGACGATGAAAGATTACGCAAATCCGCTTTTTTTGTTCCTGGTCGTTGGAGCAATGGCCTGGCGGAGCCTGGCGGGAAGCGAGGCTTCCGCGACGCAGGCGGAGGTATGGCTGCTCACGTTGTGTGCGGTAGGGGTGGTGACGAATGGGGCGTTGGCGTTGGCGCGAGCGATCATGCACCGTCCTTCGTTGGCGAAGGTGGTGTGGGCTGTGGTCTTTATGGTTATCGGCTGCTGCGCATGGGTGACGAGGCTTACTCCGTTGAGTGAGGAACAGGCGATTTATGCCGAGCAGAGCAATGCGCGGCAGAATCCGCTCATCGCGGATGAAGAGGGAGAATCGCTTTTCACGCGGGCAGCGGCCTTGGGCAAGACGGCGGACGTGGAAACGATACTCAATACAGCTTCGCCCACGTTGGAACAGATGGCGGCTGCGGCGCTTCGTGCGGCAGAGAATGACAAGGTGGATGTGCTTATTCTGCTGGCGCGGCACGGCGTGTCGGCCAATGCGAGTGTCAACGGAACTCCGTTGTTGCACGCTGCAGCTCAGAATGCGGCGTGTGAGGCGATGGACTGGCTTATCATGAGCGGAGCGCTGCCGGATGGACGTGATGAGGGAGGAAGTACCGCTCTCATGCAAGCGGCGATGAGTGACAGCGCGGCAGCCGTGAAGATGCTTCTGGGCAGGGGAGCGGATCCCAAGTTGCGGGACATGGATGGCAAGCGGGCGGCGGATTACGCTCGGAGTCCGGAAGTGGCGGAACTGCTCAATCCGGGTCTTTAAACTCTCCTGAGTCATGAGAAACGCGCTTTTATCCTTGTACTTGGCGGGGGCGGCGCTTTGTCCGGCGGAGGATTTTGTGCTGACGGACGGCACCGTGCTGCAGGAAGCGCGACTTGTGCGCAAGGATGCGGACAGTGCGGTCATTGGTCACAGTACGGGAGTGCAGCGCGTGAGCTACGACCGGTTGCCGCCGGAGCTGCAGGAGCGCTTCGGTCTTACCCCTCAAGCTGTGCGAGACTACCGCGAAAAGCGGGCTCAGGCGGAACGTGCGCGTGCAGAGGCGGAAGAAAAACTGGCTGCGTCACAACGAGCGGCGTTGGAAGCGAGCGCTCTTTCCCCTCGTTATTTGACAGGGGCGGACGTTATGACCCTGTACAGCGCATGGGATACCCTATCCGCCGCGTGTGCGGAATATCTGGCGGCGGATTGGAATCGACGTGAAGCGGCGCGCTGCAGTCTGACCGTGGAAGCTGACCGGTACGCCCGGGAGGCGGATCGTCTGGCAGCACGCATGAATGAGGAGAGGAAAGCTGCTGACAAGGAAAAGACGCGTGCGGCGGCGTTGGACGCCGAACTTCGAGTTGCCAAGGATGAACTCAAAAAGACGCGGGATACTGTGAGTTCACAAAAGGAAGAGATTAAAAAATTGAATGAAGAGGCGTTCAAGCAGCCCTCGGGAACTGTGGTGATTTCTCGTCCGACGTATGTGCCGGTGTACAGGCCATCGCCCATCGTGCTGCCGCCGGTCGTGCGTCCGCAGCTGCTGCCGCCGCGTCCGACGATTATTCCCCCGGTACAGCCCCGGCCGATGCCGAGACGCTGAGACGAGCTACTCGCTCATGTGTTCTGAGCCCAGTTCCAGGATGCGCTGCACATGGTCGTCGGCCAAGCGGTAGTACACCTTTTTCCCTTCCCGGCGGGTACGTACCAGGTGGCTTTGACGCAAGATCTTAAGCTGGTGAGAGACAGCGGGCGTATTCATGCTGAGTTGCTCGGCAAGGTGCGTTACGCATACCTCACCACGATGCAATGCCCAAAGCACCTTGAGGCGTGAGCTGTCTGCAAATACCTTGAAGAAGTCAGCCATGTCGCAAATGGTTTCCTCCTCCGGCATGGCCTCATTAATTTGGCATTTGTCAAGCATGACGGCGAGTGTTAGCTCAATACGGAGGGTTACGCTTTGTTGATGCGCGAAAATTGTTTAAGGCGAAGACCGTTGAGGTGGATGAAGCCGGTTGCATCGTCCTGATTGTAATCCTCATCGGTGTAATCTCCCTCCATCGTCGCGATGGCGTAACTGTAGAGCGAGTTCGGACTGCGGCGACCGGCGTACATCACATTCCCCTTGTAGAGCTTGAGTCGTACCTCTCCGTTCACGGTCTGCTGGGTCTGATTCACGAGAGCTTGGATGGCCTCGCGTTCGGGGGCAAACCAAAACCCGTTGTACACCATGGCAGAGTATTCCGGGCTGAGCGAGTCGCGCACCTTTTGGGCTTCACGATCCATGGTGATGGTCTCAATGTCGCGATGAGCTGCCAGCAAGATTGTCCCTCCCGGGGTCTCGTAGATGCCGCGGCTCTTCATGCCCACAAAGCGGTTTTCCACAATATCCACGCGCCCGATGCCGTGCAGCCCGCCAAGATAATTGAGCACGAGCATCACGCCCAGCGGACTGAGCAGGGTGTAGCCATCTTTCTCTCCTGTCGGCTTTACTCCCGTCTCGGCCATAATTTCCGTAAGTCCCTCCGTCTGCAACCCCACCACATCCCCCTTCTCAAAGAGACATTGCAGGTACTGCGGCTTGTCCGGCGCGTCTTCCGGGGCTTTGGAAAGCACATACATGGCGCGGTCCTCCTCCTTGGTGGCATCGTACCACGTGTCCTCCAGGATGCCGGCTTCGTAAGAAATGTGCAGCAGGTTACGATCCATCGAATAGGGCTTCTTCACGCTTTGACGGATCGGAATGCCGTGGCTCTCCGCATATTGAATCAACTCGGTGCGACCGGGAAACTGCTCGCGCCACTCTTTCATGCGCCATGGGGCAATGACCTTCAGGTGCGGCGCAAGTGCATTCACGGAAAGCTCAAAGCGCACTTGATCGTTGCCTTTGCCGGTAGCTCCATGAGCGATGGCGTCGGCTCCTTCAGCCAGAGCCACATCCACCATGGCTTTAGAAATGCAGGGACGCGCAATGGAGGTGCCCAGCAGGTAGCGCCCTTCATAGAGCGCGTTGGCGCGAAACATGGGATAGATGTAGTTCGCGGCAAATTCCTCTTTCAGATCTCCGATAATGCATTTGCTCGCACCGGTTGCAAGAGCCTTTTCTTCCAGACCGTCAAGTTCTTCTGCCTGACCTACATCTGCGCAAAAGGCGATGATTTCCGCGTTGTATTTCTCCTTGAGCCACACCAGAAGCACGGATGTGTCAAGCCCGCCGGAATATGCAAGGACAATTTTCATGATATGTGAGGCACTGTGCGTGGGTTTGCTACTGCGCGCCGAGAAGTATATGACAGCTTGAGCTCGCTGAAAAGTAAAATCTGTGCCCGTTTCTCATTTTTAGCTTCGGCGCAGCAGTTCCGGTTGCCAGAACAGACGTGCGTGAGCGTGGGTGACGCCCCGCATACTCAGGTAGCGCGTCCGCAACAGTCGGGCGGAGCGATGCCCCATCTCCTCCTGCAAACGAG
This sequence comes from uncultured Akkermansia sp., assembly GCA_947629715.1. Classification (GTDB taxonomy): domain Bacteria; phylum Verrucomicrobiota; class Verrucomicrobiia; order Verrucomicrobiales; family Akkermansiaceae; genus Akkermansia. The sequence goes on along the minus strand of CANRET010000026.1, from coordinate 19,573 downwards.
CCGCATCGTGCCAATGCTTGATATGGTAGCTGGCAAAGGTGTGGCGGAGGACGTCCGGCTGCCAGTCGAGGATGCCGGCGGCATGGCGAAGACGGCTCCAGCGATGAATCCAGTCGCGTGGGCAAATGCTGCCGACATGGGGCAGAGAAGGGGAGTACAGGTGAAGCCAGGCAATCAGCACTGAGTGCAACGTGATGTGGCGACAGCCGCCGGTTTTGCTGTGGCGCGCGCGCAGGGAGATCACCTTTTCCTCCCAATCAAGATCGGACCAATCCAGTCGCATCATCTCGGCCGGGCGCACACCGGCCCAAAGCATAAGACCAAGAGCGGGCATGCAGACCACGTGAGAGCCCTGGCGCGCCGTATGCAGCAGGCGCAGCAGTTGTTCCCAGGGCAGGGGGATAACTTCCTTTTCGCACAACTCGGGCCGCTGCACGGCATCTACGGGGTTGCTGGAACACCAGCCGTGGCGCAATCCGCACGCGAAAATGGAATGCAGCACAGCGCGCCCTTTGGCGTATTGGTGTGGCGTCGTGAAACAGGCGTTGAGCAAAGAGTAGCAATCCTGCGTACTGATGTTACGCAGCAGCTTGTCGGTCGGACTGAGAGGATGGCGCATCATGGTTCGCGTGAAACGTTGAAGTTCACGCACGGTGCGCGGGCGACGCATCGTGCGTTCGCGCAGAGATTCCTCCACCGCATCCCGGAATACGACGCTGTGTTGAGATTCCCGGTAGGCTTTCTGTCCGAGCCAGATGACGTCTCGGCAGTGGTTGAGCAGTTTTACGCCACTGAGGTTTTCATCTTCAGTTCGTTCCACCAGCTCTCGCGCCAGTCGCAAGACATCTTCCCGATGCAAGCCGCAGCGGCAGATCCACTGCTCTTCATTCGCAAGAAGGGGAACAGGTTTTCCCCCTCCTTTTCGAGGATTTCTAATCCGCATGTCAAGCATTTTTATCAAAAGTTTTAAAATGTGCTTTTATGTCAATCATTTAGTGAACGTACACGGTGTTTGTTGTTTCCACATTTTGTGAAAAAAGATGAAAAGGGGACTCTCATCTTAACGCATTATTAACAAAGACTTGTAATGATATGAAACGCAAACGGATTAGAAATCCGCTATAATAGAGAAGGCAGGGGCCTCTCTGAACAAGAGGCGCAAAGAGATGCACGCGCAAGCGAAGAGTCGCATAACGGCGCGGCATCCGATGATGCAGCCTGGTCCCTGTCAACTATTCAACAACTCGATACCCCTATGCCCAAAGTTATTTGCTTCCGCGCCACCGATGTCATGTGCGAAGCCATCGATCGGATTATGGAAGAGCGTTTGATTGATCGGACAACCGTGATTAAACTGGCGCTTTACCATTTTGACACCTACATGCTCCGGGGAGAAACGCGCACAAAGAACCTGCACGAGATCGTCGATGATTTGGAGCAGAAAGCGCACCCGCAGCAGGTGCGATTTGCGCCTTTCAGCGTATCACAGGCTTCAGGAAGATGAGAGACTATTTCAACACGCGTCCGATTTCTCGGTTGGCGGCAACAAAGATGGGAAGGGAGGAAATGAGTACGCAGCCGAGCAGGGTGTACGAAATGAGATAAATTTCCGGCATAATCTCCGAGAGGGAGAGCGAATAGTCGCCCAACTTGAGAACTTGGGTGATGATGATGCGCTGGAAATACATGAACGTGGCAATGGCTGCCAGGAAAGAAGCCGACACGATCAACAGGTTTTCCACAATAAAGGCGCCCACCAACAGCAAGGGGTGGATGCCGAAGCTCTTCATAAGCGTGTAAATGTACTCGTTCTGGCGGTATTCCATGCCTGCAAGGGCGGTGAGAAGAATGCCCACAATAGCGCTGATGCCCAGACAGAATGCAATGCGGCACTGCACCTGTTTTTTCAGCACGTCGTCCATGCGTTTGAGCAGAGGGCCAACAGAAATGATGGAACCATGGGCTTTTTCGTATCGCTGAAGCAGGTGAATGAAGCGTTCAATGTGCAAAATGGACTCGGAGGACCGGAGCTCGTGCACGCGAAAGATGAGGGTGTGGATGGGGTTCGAATTTCTCTCGCGGAAGTGCGGGGGAAGGTTGTTCGGCGCCACGACCAGGGCTCCCGAGTTCATGATGCGCAGCAGAGTGTGACCTTCCGGCAAGTTGCGCACCATGATGGGAACGCGCGTCTTTTGAATAGTGACCTCTCCCGGTCCCGGCGGCATCAGCTGCGCATTCTCCGGCTGAAGAAGCGTGGGCATTCCGCTTGGGGCCATGAGCGGCATGATTTGCCTCTGACGTCTGAAATCAAAGGTGTACATCTGCACGCTTGCCCCCGCGGGAAGGCTGGCAATGCCGATCGTCTGCAGATCGTAGGATTCGGCGTTCAGCATGCGTTCCGTATCCGCCTGAGATGGGATGAAGATCGGACTGGAGTCTCGCGAGACAAGGGAGGTCACCACAGTATCCGCCCCGCGGCTGATGAGTTCGTGTCGTACGATGTTGACGGTGATCACATAGCTGCCGAGTGCGGCGAGCGCACTGAGAGTCAGGAAAAACACCACCAGGACACGCGCTATCGGACTGGACAGCCGTGTAAACCAGCGGTGAACTGTATCCTTAGCGAGATACAGGATGGTCAAAATCAATGAGATCATCGGCTAATTCCAGCAGACGTGCATCGTGGGTGCAGATGATGCAGATGCGTTGAGCGGCATCTTTCCGCACGAGATTTTTGATGATATTGGTATTGTCGTCATCCAGCCCGGACGTCGGTTCATCCAGCAACACCGTGGGAGCATTTTTCATGAATGTGCGAGCCAGTGCAGCGCGTTGAGCCTGTCCGCCGGAGAGTTTGTCTGCGCGGCGGTGGCGCAGTTCCTGAAGGCCGAGATCGGTGAGAAGTTCTTCACAAAGCGGTTTCCACAAACGTCCGGGGAGTACGGCCATTTCCGCCGCCAGACGCAGGTTACGTTCTACGCTCATGAGCGGGAGCAGGTTAATTCCCTGGAACATGTAGGCGACACCGCGGCGGTGGTAGCGACGACTGGTGACTTTCAGCCCCGTGGGCGTGGTGATCTTCCCGCTGTCCGCCTTCAAATACCCGGCCAGCAATTTGAGCAGGGTCGTCTTGCCACTGCCGGAGTATCCTTTGAGGACGGTGATCCCCGGTTTGAAAGTATGCGAAAAACGATCAAGCACCTTTTCTCGGCGCGTGTATCCGAAGCATACGTTGTCGCACACGAGGTTCATGGCGTACTTTCCGATGAGGCGGACTTTGGACGGATGAGCAGTTCGCGTTCGGCAACGAGGAAAAGATCGTAATCAGGATAGATGATGCTGACCAATTGCTGCCAATCTTCGCATTCCGCAGCTGCCGGATGAGCAAGTAAGTCGGCTTTGCGCACGTGCATGCTTCCGGGGTGCGAGGAGTACATAAGCGTGGCTTCCATGTTGCTCCCCAGCATTTTGAATGCGGTGGAACGATCCTCCTCCGGGACTTTGAAAAAGTAAACGAGAATATCGCCGGAGCTCCCGGCATGTTCCACACGACGAAAAGCGAAAGAGCCGAGAAGTTGTTTGCCGCCAGGCAACTTGACCGACGCACTGAAGGATTCTCCGGGGAGCAAAGTCAGATTCGTGTCGCTGATGCGCAGGGTGATGTAGAAGGCGGAATCATCGCAAACGGTGGCAAAAGGAAGAGAAGGATGCGGCGTGTATTCAAAAGGGGCGGAAGCGTCTTCCGGCATATTGAAGTGGTATTGCAGACGCCCGGTGAACGGCATGCGCAAGGTGAGCGGTTCGTGTTTGGTATCGAAATCAAGTCGCTTACGGCGTTCCATGGTATTCAGTTCGCGACGGTTGAGAGCGATGCGTTCATCAATATCGACGAGTGTATCATGGGCCGATACGTCATCTCCATCGGGCTTGTACTCCTGAGCGTAGGAGCGCTCTTTCTCACTCAGCGAGAGATAGAATGTAAGTTTTTCACGCTGCAGTTCCAACTTGCGTATTTCATCTTTCTTGTTGAGCCGTTCACGCTGAATTTGAAGCTCCATATCCTCACGCTCATCTGCTGTTTTATCCTTGTCCATCACCGCAATCACGCTGCCTTTTTCCACGCGTTGGTCGCCGCACCGCAAGAGGTCGCTCACAAGTCCTTTTGATTGAAAGGAGAGAGTGGCAACCTGCTCCGGAACAATTTTGGCATCGTATTTCCCGACAATGAGAGCCTCTGCCCGCCCCGTCGCCGGGAACAGCAGGGAGAGAACAGCGATGATCAAAGCGCGCTTCATGGGACAGCTCAGGTGGGGAAGCCGAACCCTCCGGTAACTTTTCGCATCTCGGTTTCAGCCATATCTTTGGCTCCTCGCAGAGCGTCCTGGACTACTTTAAGAATGATGGTTTGCAAGAACTCCGCATCGTTCGGATCGACCACGGCCGGGTCAATGGAGAGCTGGACAAGATTGCCGGCGCCATCTGCTATGGCCTTGACTTTGCCGCCGGCGGCCTCAGCGCTGAACCGTTTTTCAGACAAACGAGACTGCACTTGCGCCACGCCGGCTTGCATGGCTTGAGCCTGTTTCATGAGTTTCTGGAGATTCATGATTGCGGGATGATTTTAGCTTTAAACTCGTGAATGGCCGCCTCAATGAGCGGGTCTCTGTAAAATTCGTCATCAGCGAGAGCCTTCGGCCCCTCGGCGGGAGGCTCCTCTTGTGTGACCTCATCCTCGCGATGCTTCTTTTTCCCGGAAGAGGAGGGAATCGGATTTTCCGCAGGCGCCTCTTCAACAGGGGGGAGCGGTACGCCGACATCCGTCACGACGCGAATGCGCGTAATTGCGTAGCCGCATGCCTCGTTGACAACGCTGCTCACCAAGCGGCTCACCTCTTCGTCCAACAGGGCGTCACGGCTCGCAATGTCATCCGGATGAATCGCAACGGTTACCAGTCCATCTTCTTCGCCCACGTAAAGGGTATTGCCGATCACCCCCACTTTCAGCGGGGCTTTGAGACGGGCAGCTTGCAGTGATTTCTCCCAAACGTCACTGTTGAGTTTGCTCCCCGAGGGTGCGGGAGCTGAGAAATCCGGTGCGGCGTCATTGATGGAATCCAGCGTGAGCGCATCCGGTGGCGATGCAGAGGAAGGCATTGATTCTGCAGGTACAGGAACAGCCTTTGGCGTATCGTCAGCAGCCAACGAGGCGGGTTCGTTCGGAGTCGGCAGAGGGATATCCGGGAGCACTTCAGTGGCAATGGGCGTCTCCGGCAGAGGAGCGCCATTGAGAGCCTTGATAATATCGCTGATGTTGACCTGAGCAAGAGAATGTACCGCCTTGATGACACCCAGCTCAAGATGCAGCCGCTTGTTGACGCTCCAGCGCATCTGCTCTTCAGCGCCGGAAAGGGCATCCATGAGGTTCACGATCTTGTCCAGCGGGATGCGAGCAATATGCGCCAGCAGCGGTTCACGCCACGCCGCAGGTATGTTGGCGTTGCTCTCCTGCGGAGCCACCTTGGCTACCATGAGTTCTCGAACCATTCCCATCATTTCCGCCAGGAATTGCCCCATATCGCGTCCGGCATCCGAGAGTTCATGCACCAAATGCAGCAGGCTGGGCAGCTGGCGATCCAGCATATAAGCCACGGCACGCGCTACAATTTCCCTGCCCGTGATGCCGAAGATGTCGTTCACATTGCGTTCGGTGATGCTGTTGCCGCAGAATGACACCAACTGGTCGAGCATGGATTGAGCATCACGCATGCCGCCGTCCGCTACACCGGCGATGGCCCAGGCGGCTTCTTCGGTCAGACTCACGCCCTCCAGCCCCGCTATGTGGATCAGGTGCCTGGCAATGACCTGCGCCGGTATCGGGCGCAAATCAAAGCGCTGGCAGCGCGACAGAATGGTGGGCAGGATTTTATGCGGCTCCGTGGTCGCAAAGATGAACATCACGTGCTCAGGAGGCTCCTCGAGCGTTTTAAGCAGAGCATTGAAGGACTCCTTGGTGAGCATGTGAACCTCGTCAATATAAATGATGCGGTATTGACCTCGGGTGGGGGTGAAGCGTACGTTGTCACGCAAGTCACGGATGTTGTCGATCCCACGATTGGATGCTCCGTCGATTTCCAGCACATCCAGACTTGTTCCCTCAGCGATTTCGCGGCACACATCTTCATCCGGGTCAAAGTCAACCTTCGGTCCTCCGCTGCAATTGAGAGCCTTGGCAAAGATGCGCGCCGTGGACGTTTTTCCCGTGCCTCGAGGTCCTACGAACAGGTAGGCGTGCGCCAAGCGTTTTTGCTCAATTGCATTGCACAGCGTGCGCACCACATGCTCCTGCCCGAGTACGTCCTTGAATGTACGCGGGCGGTACTTCCTGGCGAAGACCTGATAACTCACGCGCTCAGCCTACACCTCTCCCCCCGAAAAATCAAGCGTTTATTTTCCTGAGACGAAGCGCATTTTCTGATGCGATAGGTTCGGTTGCTCTGCAAAGTCCGTTGACACGATGTGCGATTTGGGGTATGGTTGGGCGGTATGGGAGGACTTGTCATAGCGCCGAAGGCGAGAATTTTGCACGGACATGAGTGGGTGTACGGCACGGAGGTGCGCGCCGTGTTCGGAAATCCTCAGCCGGGTGACGTGGTGGCGCTGAAGGATCAGCGGGATCGCTTTCTGGGATCCGCTATCTATAACCCGCGTTCTCAGATTGTTGCGCGCCGTTTCTCGCGCCGGAAGCAGCTGTTGGATGCTGACTTTTTTCGGCGGCGCATACGCCAGGCGCTTGAGTTGCGTGAGCGTCGCCTGCCGGGGGAGGAACTGATGCGGCTGGTGTGGAGCGAGAGCGACGGTTTGCCCGGTCTCATCGTGGATCGTTATCGGGATGTGCTGGTGATGCAAACGCTCACGCTGGCCATGCATCTGCACGAAGGGGAGATTGTGGGGGTGCTGTGCGAACTGCTGCATCCCGCGTGCATCATGGCGCGCAACGACGCAGCCGTGTTGGAGGCCGAGGGAATGGAGCGCGAAACTCATATTGCCTTCGGCAGCATGCCGGGGCCTTTTGAGGTCACCGGCCGGGGACTGAAGTTTGTGGCGGATCTCTGCCACGGACAAAAGACAGGCTTGTATTTGGACCAGTTGGACAACTATGGCGCCGTGGCTTCCTTCGCTGACGGCAGACGTGTGTTGGATTGCTTCTGCAATCAGGGAGGCTTTGCGCTGGCTTGCGCCAAGGCGGGGGCAACGGATGTGACGGCCACGGATATTTCCGGCACGGCTGTGCAGGCGGTGCAGAGAAATGCAGAACTCAACAAAGTGCAGCTGCATACGGTGGAAGCCAATGCATTTGACTTGCTCAAGGTCGAGAGCGAGAAAGTCCGAGGAGGGGCGGAATCGAAGTGGGATTTCATTATTCTGGATCCGCCGAGCTTTACGCGCAATCGCAAGGCATTGGGCGGTGCGTTGCGCGGGTACAAGGAGATTCATCTGCGTGCCATGCAAATGCTTCCCGTGGGGGGATTGCTTTCCACTTTTTGTTGCTCGCACCACGTGAGCCGCGAATTGTTTTTGCAGGTGATAGCCGAGGCGGCGGTGGACGCGCATTGCACACTGCGCATGGTTGCGGAACACGGCCAGCGACCGGACCATCCCGTGTTGCTCAACATGCCCGAGACGAGTTACTTGCGTGGGTTCTCCTTTGAGCTGGTGCAGGGACGTTAAGCAGGCCTATGCCTGCACGGTGAGACGCGGCGTGAGGATGGCGCGCGTGTAGGCGCCGGGGGTCACATGAGTGCGGGGCCACACGATGCAGTCGTTGAGTGTCGTGCCTGCCGGGACAACCGCATTTTGACACACCACGCTTTCTTCGCTCACATCCGCTTCGGGGGAGATAACGGATTCCGGGTGAATGCGCTGCGAGGAAGTCAAGTCCAACAGGGCATCCAAATAGGCAGCAGGCGTGCCGAGTTCGTGCCAGTGTCCCCAATCCGCAACGAGACCGCCCATGCGCTTGCTCCGGATGAGTTCCAGCCAGACGGGAACAATGGAAAAAGGTTCATCCTCAGGCACGTCGGGAAAGAGATCAGCCACTTCCGGTTGCATGATATAAATGCCGGCGAATTGGCAGCTGCCGGGGTCGATCCCGAGCGCGTGGCGCATGTCAGTGACACGTCCGGTGGCCGGATCGAAACCCACGTTTTTCTTGCCGTCCACGGTGCGCAGGGCAAGGGTCACCAAGTTGCCGGAGCGGCGGTGTTCCGCCAGGAGTTCCGACACGGGAAAATCGCATAGAATGTCGCCGTTTTGCACAATGAGCGGTTCATCCTGATGGATGCGCGGCATCACCTTGCGCACGCCGCCGCCGGAATCCAATGGCTTTTCCTCGTGGCTCAGGTACACCGGGCAGCCGCGATACTGCGGATCAGGAAAAGGGAATGTCCGCTCCCACATCATTTCCAACTGCGATGTATTCACCAGGAACTCGGTGACGCCGGCGCGCATCAGGCGATCCATGGTGTGGCAGATAAGCGGCTTTTGGAAGACGGGAAGCAGAGGCTTGGGCACAATGTAAGAAAGGGGCGCCAGGCGAGTGCCGAGTCCGGCGCCTAAAATGAAAGCTTGCATGAATTACGTGGCGGGTTGCTCTTGCCTTCTCTTGCGGAAGCGGCGTAGGACACACCACAGCAGCCACGCGAGGAATATGACGCCGATGATGGCCAACACCGGCAGCACAATGGCCAGCAGGGAGCCTGCTACCGAGAAAACGTTTTCTGCAGAGGCGACGAGTGCGTTGCCGAACCCTCCCGTGGTGACTGTGCTGGCGCCACGGGTTGCGACGGTGCTTGCCTGCACGGCTCCGGCGGCGCCGGAGCCGACGATGATGCCGATGGCCCATTGAACGATATCCGGCATGTCGGGCATGAGTCCTGCAGTGACGATCGCTCCCGCCACCAGCGCAAGCGGCGTACTCACGGCATCCAGCAAATTATCGACAGCCGGTATGTAATATGCGGCGATTTCCAGCACGGTGGCGACCAACAGACCGTAAAAAGCGGTATCGCTGCCGACCCATGCCAGGTGTTCATTCACGGAATAGCCGCAGAAGCGTACGGCAATGGCCAGCGTAAGCAGCGGCACGAAGACCCGGAAACCACAGGCTGCGGACAGCGAGACGCCTGCGCAAAGAGCAATGGAGAGAGAGAGCCAGTCCATGGGAAGAATTCGGGAATCAGTCGGATTTCAAAGTATCGCAGAAATGAGCCATCTTATCGCAGGCTTGCTCCAGCAGGTCGAATCCTGTGGCGTAGCAGCAGCGCAGGTAGCCTTCTCCGCAAGCGCCGAAAGCCGTGCCGGGCACGGCCGCTACTTTTTCCTCCTGCAAGAGGCGCATGGCGAACTCGCGCGAAGAGAGGCCGAATCGCTTCACGCTCGGGAAGGTGTAGAAAGCGCCTCCGGGAAGGTGGCAGTCCAGCCCCATATCGTTGAAGCGTCTCACGATGTAGTCGCGGCGTCGGTGATAGCTGTCGCGCATTTCTTCCATGGCGGGTTTACCGTTTTTCAAAGCCTCGATGCCGGCCTCCTGGCTGGTGATGGAGGGGCAGATCATGGTGTAGGAGTGGATTTTGACCATCAGGTCGATAAGTTCGCGCGGCCCGCAGGCGTAGCCCAAGCGCATGCCGGTCATGGCAAAGGCTTTCGAAAAGCCGTGCAGCAACAGGGTGCGCTCCTTCATGCCGGGCAGAGAGGCGATGCTGGTGTGCGGTTCGCCATCGTAGCGCAACTCGGAGTATATTTCATCCGTGAGCACAAAAATGTCGTGCTTGCAACAAATCTCGGCAATCTCCCTGAGCGTCTCCAGTGGGGCTATGGAGCCGGTGGGATTGGTAGGGAAGTTGAGCATGAGCACTTTCGTCCTGGGCGAAATGGCCGCTTCCAACTTCTGCGGTGAGAGCGCAAAAAGGTCGTCAATGCTCGTCTGCACGGGGGTAGCGTGGGCGTAAGCCATCGATACGGTAGGAGCGTAGCTCACGTAGCCCGGTTCATGATAGAGCACCTCATCTCCGGGGTTGAGCAGGCAGCGCAGAGCCAAGTCAATCGCCTGACTCACGCCCACTGTGGGCAGGATTTCGCAGGTGGGGTCGTACTCCACGTGAAAGAAATCCTGCACATACTGGGAAATAGAGCGGCGCAGGGATTCCAAGCCGTAGTTGCTCGTGTAGGTCGTGTGACCTTTTTCGAGCGAATAGATGGCTGCTTCCCGTACGTGCCACGGGGTCACGAAGTCCGGTTCTCCGACACCGAGCGAGATAATGCCCTTACTGCCGATGACGAGGTCGAAGAATTCGCGGATGCCGGAACGTGGCAACTGCGTAATCTGTCGGGAGAGCATGCGGTTCAGATCCATAGGTCAAGGGGCAACGCTGATGCGCTCCGAGCATGACGGCTCTTCAAACATGAGGCCGTAGAGCTTGTAGGTTTTGAGTCGGAAATGCGTGGCGGTGGAGATGATCCCTTCCATGCTGGAGAGCTTATCCGTCACAAAGCGCGCAACATCCATCAGATTCTTTGCCTCGACCATCACCAGCAAGTCGTAGCCGCCTGACATCAGATAGCAGCTCTTCACCTCGTCAAAGCGAGCAATGCGTTCAGCCAGGCGGTTGAAGCCTCCCTCTCTCTCCGGCGTGCATCGCACTTCAATGAAGGCGGCCACACCCACGGAATCATCATTAACAATTGTTTGATAGCCCACGATGCGCCCTTGCTTTTCCAATTCAGCACGGGCGGAGGCCACTTCCTGCTCATTGGCATTCAGACGAACGGCAATCTGCTTGTCGCTTAGGCGTGCGTCTTCCTCCAAGAGTTTAAGTAGTGCTTCCTGCGTCATGCTCCGCAGTATAGCACAGACGACCTGCACTTGCAAGAGCGTTGGAGCCGCCGATTAAAAGCACCATTTCACCTTTGAACTTTTGAGAGGCAAAGAGAGTAGCCAACTCAAGGGCGGAGCCTCGGTGATAACGCTCGTGAAGTTTGGTGAGCTCGCGTGCCACGCACACGGGCGCCTCGGGTCGCAGTTCCGCCAGTTGCGCAAGAGTGGCAGCTATGCGATAGGGGGATTCGTAGAAGATGCTTGTATGGCTTGCCCGAAGCGCTTGTTCAAGAGCGTTGCGGCGTTTGCCTGCTTTGACCGGAAGAAAACCGCCGAAGAAGAAAGAGTCGCTTGGCAATCCGGAGCCGACTAATGCCGTGACCAGCGCACAGGGTCCCGGCAGCACGGTGTACTCCACTTCGTGTTCCTGCAACGCGCGCACGAGTCGGTAGCCCGGATCGCTCACTCCGGGCATGCCGGCATCTGTGACCACTGCGAATTTCTCGCCACTGGCGGCACGCGTCGCAATTTCCTCGCTGCGTTCGCGCTCATTGTGTTCGTGCAAACTGAGCAGAGGCTTGCTAATGCCGTAGTGCGCCAGAAGTCGGCCCGTATTGCGCGTGTCCTCGCAGCAGATGCAGTCCGCCTCTTCAAGCACAGCCAGCGCTCGGCGCGTGATGTCCTCCCGGTTGCCGATAGGCAATGCCACAAAACTGACGGGATAGGAAATCATGGAAGCGTCATGTTTTGCACGATCTGCTCCGCCGCCAAACGCGTGGCGTAGGAAAGGGCGCTGTCGCGAGCCGTTTGCACATTGTCGCTGCCGCTGTTAAAGTAACTGCCCTCAGCAGATACTTCGCCATGGGAAAGAACCTTGCCGGAGCGTGTGTCTGTAAGGGTGTAGCTGACGTTCACTGTCAGGCCGATTTCGGCGCTCAGATAGGTGTTGGAGGAATTGGTGCGCAGTGAGCCGGCGCTCACGGAGACAACGGCGCCGGAGAGCACGGCATCGCAGTTGGAGGGAGAGGCCAGACGGAAAACGCCATCGCGTTGCAGCTGCTCGCCGAGCGCGGCGTTGAGTTGGATTGCGACGTAAGGGTAGAGCGACTCGTTGGCAAACATGTTGATGCACACGGTATGGACCCCCTCAAGTGCGCGGCTTTTTACGCCGCCCAAATGGTAGCCGCACCCCGGAAGGAGCATTGAGACAGCTACGGCAACAACACTAAATCCGGGCAGGTTCACGACTTGGACGATGATGCTGCGCGTGCACGAGCCAGGAGCCGTTCGGCTTCCCGGGCAGCTTCCGGGTTGTCAGCCTGCTGGCGGATGACGCTTTCAAAGCAGAAAATGGCCGGTCCGTATTCACGAGCGCGTTCCAGGTAATAGCGACCCACTTCCAGCTCTTGCTGCACCATAAGACGTTGCATTTCCTGCGCTCCGCTGCGGGCAACGTCAGCTTGTTCGTGGTGAGGGAAGAGAAGGGAGAACTCCTCGTAGGCTTCCCGGGCGCGGTCCAGATTCACCAAATTATGATCGCCTCGAGTATGGCTGGAGGCCCACAGTTTCGCCACCATCAGCTGAGCTCCCGGAGCGTACGGACTGTCCGGATAATCTTCCACCAGCTTTTTGAAGACTTCGGCGGCTTCGTCATACTTCTGACGCTTGACCAGGTAATTGCCCAGTACGGAAGCGGCCGTAGCGGACATATCGGCATAGGGCGCGTTTTTGATCACCGACTGGAGCCATTCGATCACTTTGCCTTCCTCCATCGGGACGTCCCAGAGCCAAAGGACCTTCCCCTTCAGCTCGCCGTTGGCGGCAGCGGTGGCGATAGCGAGCTGACGGTTGAGCGCTTGTGCGTAGAGGTTGCTGCTTTGGTAGCCTTCTACGACTTTACCGTATTGGCGGAACGCTTCTCGGGGATCGCCGAGCTTTTCTTCAATTTCACCGAGCATCAGGCGAGCTTGCGGAGCGCAAGGCGCCAGTTCGTGGTTTGAAACAAGCTGGGTGAGCGTCCTGCGAGCGGCAGAGCGTTTTCCGGATCGCAGAAAATTTTGAGCTTTGGCCATCAGACGATCCGCCGCTTCGTCCGTCGCCCGAACATGCCCGGCAGGCAGTGGCCCCTCAACTTGGTCGCACATCACCAGCATTCCGGCTGCCAGAGTTGCCATCAGCATGCATTTCTTCCTCATGGTCGGCAGCATACCACACGCGTACGGATTTTGCAAGCCAAGAACAAAGGCAATCTCATCTTGAAAATGCGGTTGCTGACGAATGTGCGCGGAGCGCGGGAGAGTGGAGCTAACGCGGAAAAAATGGTGAAGTCACACGTCGTTTGGATTTTCCATCAGCGGGGAAAGGCAATGGACAGCTTTACTTGAAAGCACATCGGTTTCATCAGGGACACCATTCTTTCGGGGACCAGAAGCGACGAGCATTGGCTTTGGTAAGTCCCCGCATATTCAGGTAGCGCGTGCGCAGAAGTTGCGGGGAGGAATGTCCCATTTCGATCTGCAGCTGCAGGAGATTTTTATAATGTTTAAGGTGATAGCTTGCGAAGGTGTGGCGCAGTACGTCTTGTTGCCAGGGTAAAACTCCGGCGATGTGGCGCAGCGTGAGCCAGCGTTTGGCCCAGTTCTTGGGGCAGATCGGTCCGGTGCGATGTCTGCCCCGGCACAGCTTCCCCAGCCAGCGGCGCAGTACGGGCGGGAGCGTTACACATCTGGAACCGCCTGTTTTGCTGTGTTTGGCACGAATCATAATCACCTCATCCTCCCAAGCGATATCATCCCAGCGTAGGCGTTTTACTTCGGCCGGGCGCACGCCGGCCCACAGCATGAGTCCGAGAGCAGGCATGCAGCATCGGTGCGTGGGCAATTGAGACGTGCGCACGAGACGTCTGATTTTCTCCCACGGAAGAGTGTTGATTTCAACCTCGAGCAAACGAGGCTTCGGCACGGCGTCCACCGGATTGCAATTGCACCAGCCGTGCCGGATCCCGCAAGCGAAGACAGAGTGCAGTACAATGCGTGCCTTGCAGAATTGGTGCGGGGTCGAGAATGCCGAAGAGAGCATGTTATGGCAATGTTGGGGCGTGATGTTGCGCAGCTGCTTCCCGGCGATGTCCTCCGCTTCCCGGAGAAGGCGTCGGCACACATATTGCAGCTCACAGAGGGTTCGTCTGCGTCGTCCCTCGCGTTCTTTCAATGACACCTCCACGGCTTTGCGAAGAGAAACAGAGCAGCGGCTTTCTTCCACTACGTGAGCTCCGTGAACGATGATCTCGCGACAATAATTCAAACGGGACACGCCTTTTTTAGTGTTTGGGCAGCGTTCCAAAAGTTCGCGAGCAAGTCGTATTGCATCATCCAGCGTCACACCCATCGTCTGAGTCCAATGATTATCTTGTAGCTTTTTCGTAATCATACTGTCCGAAGCTGTTTTCGGGGCGGATAAATCTACACTTATGCGCTCTCATCCGTCAACAGGGCAACCGTGATTCCAACTGCGAATGCTTCGAGGGCGACTGAGGTGCAATCTGCCATTCAGGGAATTCGCGCTCTGCAGACGTGTGCTGTAACGCTTTGCGCTCGCTCTGAATCAAACTGTCATTTCTCCGGGCTTGCCATACGGAGTGAAGAAGCGTACAATGTCCTCATCCATTTTGAGAAGCCATGAAAAAAATCGCAGCAGCAATAGCGCTTCTTGCGGTACTGGGCGCGGGATGCTCGCAGACGGCCAAAAAGCGCGCCGAAGAGTCTCCGATTTCCGTAGTTACGGAACCTCAGGAAGTTATGCACCAGAAAAAAACGAAGAAAAAAGTTTCTGCAGTCAAACCTCAGGCGATTGTGGCGTCCATGCCGGCGAAAGAACAGCCCGGGCCGTCCTTTGTGCCGAAAGCGCCGGGACGCCGCATTGCGCGAGTGAGCGTGCCGGGTAAGTACGTGGCGCTGACATTTGACGACGGACCGAGCGCAAGCATTACCCCCCGGATTCTGGACATCTTGAGTCGCTACGGCGTGAGAGCCACGTTCTTTGTGCTGGGAGAAAACGCCGTGCGCAACAAGAGCGTACTGGCGCGCGCAGCGGCAGAGGGGCATGAGATTGCCTCCCACACGTGGAACCACGTCAACATGACGAAGGCGAACCTCGAAGAGATTATTTCTCAGATGGACCGCACGGCTGCTGTGGTGCAGGAAGCCACGGGGCGCAAGCCTGCGTTGATGCGTCCGCCCTACGGAGCGGTGAATAAGGGCATTATCGATTTGATGGTGGACCGCTACGGGACCCCTGCCGTGTTGTGGGATGTGGACACTGTGGATTGGAAACACCCGGGTGTCAGCATTGTGGTGGATCGGGCTGTGAACCAGGCTCGCAATGGGTCGATCATCCTGCTGCACGATATACACGCTTCCACCCTGCAAGCGGTGGAGGGGGTTGTAGCAGGTTTGCTGAATCGAGGCTTCCGTTTGGTGACGGTGTCGCAGCTTATTCGCATGGGACGCAGGGCGGCGGGAGTCGATTCGCAACCGGCGCCGCCTGCACCGACGATTGCGAATACTTTGCCTCCCGGGGAGGAAGGGGGTGATGGCGCTCCTTCGCCTCAACCCGAACCGAAGCGGCAAGAGCCGGAGTCTCCGGCGGATCTTGCGGGAGTCCCTCAACAGGTCGTGGCGGCTGTCCCGCATCAAGAGCTGAGCGAGGTCGTTCCTCCGGAGAAGAGTGGCGATGAGCAGGGTGGGGAGCCGGAAACGGAAGAGTCGGCTCAGACCCATGAAGAGGGGGCGTTGATGCAGACTGCGGCAGAATCATGAGCGTTAAGAGGCAAGGGAAAGTCCACCTCGTGGGGGCCGGTCCCGGTGACTTGGGACTCATGACCCTGCGTGGGAGAGAGCTTTTGGAGAGGGCTGATTGCGTGGTGTATGATGCGTTGGCGCCCCGAGCGATGCTGGGATGGTGCAAAGAGGGGTGCGAGCGGATTGACGTGGGCAAGCGGGCAGGTCAACATGCCATGTCGCAGCAGGAGATTAACGAACTGCTGGTGGAGTGTGCCGGGCGGCATGAATGCACAGTGAGGTTGAAGGGAGGAGATCCGTACGTGTTCGGGCGAGGAGGGGAAGAAGCCGCTGCGTTGCAAGCGGCAGGAGTGCCGTTTGATGTCGTGCCGGGCGTCAGTTCTGCTATTGCCGGTCCGGCTTACGCCGGGATACCGGTGACGCACCGTGACTGCGGCTCTCAGTTTACCATATTTACCGGGCACACGGCGCCGGGCAAGGACAATGTTATTGATTTGCAGTCGATTGCAGCCGTTCATGGAACGCGGGTGATGCTCATGGGGGTGGACAGACTCGCTGACACGATGGATGGGCTGCAGCGTGCAGGATTGGACGGGGAAACCCCGGCGGCGGCTGTGCAGTGGGCGACTACTGCACGTCAGCGTACGGTGCAGGCTACAGTTGCTACATTGGGACAGGCGGCGCGGGATATCGCCCTTTCTTCTCCCGCTGTTGTGGTCATAGGCGATGTTGTGCGGCTCGCCCCGCTTTTGGATTGGCGCAAGCGCATGCCTCTGGCGGGGAAGCGCATTGTTGTGACTCGCACTCGCAAGCAGGCCGGCACACTCAGCAAGCTGCTGCGGGATCTGGGGGCGGAAGTGGTGGAATTGCCTACTCTGCGCATTGTGCCGCCGTCGGACAGACAGAGTTTTGCCAAAGCCGTGGTGAACAGTCCTCACCATGATTGGCTCGTTTTCACCAGCCCGAACGGGGTGGAACGTTTTTTTGAAGCGTTTTTTTCAGTGTACGAAGACTTACGGGAACTCGGAGGGGCACGCATAGCGGCTCTTGGTCCCGGTACGGCGGAACAGCTCCGAAAATGCGGACTGATGGTGGACGTCATGCCGCAGAAAGCCGTAGCGGAGGAACTCATAGCGGAGTTTGATCGCAAGGCCGAGGAGTTCGGCGGTCTTGAGCACAGCAGGGTGTTGTGGGTGCATGCGCAGAAAGCTCGAGAGGTCATTCGACGCGAGTTGGAAAAGCGCAAGGCAATCGTGGACGAATGTATCGCTTATGATGTGGCGCCGGGAGAGATTGGCTACGGCGCGGCCCTGCTGGAGGAGGGGGCGGACGTTATCACGTTCACCAGTGCCAGCGCAGCGATGCATTTTCGCCGAATGGGGCTGGAGTTGCCGAAGAACTGCTGTGCAGCCAGTATGGGGCCTGTTACCACCGCCGCTTTGGGCGAGCTGGGGATAAAAGCCCAGATAGAGGCGGAACTGCACACGATACCCAGCCTGGTGGAGGCGATTACGCACTGGACAACCCGAACATCTTCATGACAAGGCTCTCGTTGGTTTTTGCATGTTTGGGTGTGAACCACAGGACAGCGTCTGTGGAGTTACGGGAGAAGTTTGCTGTGCCGACGCGCGAGCTGGTGGAAGTGACGCGTTGCCTGCGTCGAGAGAGCGGGGCGGATGAGTGCGTGGTTCTTTCCACGTGCAACCGCACGGAGGTGTATTACAGTGCAGAAGACGTCCGGGGAACGACGCGGCGGATTCAATCGCATTTTCTCGACAAACAGGCTGTCCCTGAGCGTGCGTTCTACCTGTATTGCGATGATCAGGCTTTGCGCCACCTGGCCCTGGTTGCATCCGGTCTGGATTCCATGGTCATCGGTGAAACGGAAATTTTCGGACAGCTCAAAAACGCTTACCGTGCCGCATGTGACGCTGAGACCGTCGCTTCCCCCATGCACCGCATTTTTCAGGGCGTCTTTTCCGCAGCAAAAAAAGTACGCAGCAGCACGCGGATTACCGCAGGACCCACCTCTGTAGGGGCGGCTGCCGTAGCCCTGGCGCATCGGATATTGGGACCGCTGAGTGGGGCGAGTGTGCTGGTGGTGGGCGCCGGAGATGTAGCGCGAGCGACTGCGCAAAGCCTTAAATCTCGGGGTGCTCAGAGCTTGTTTGTGGCTAATCGTTCGTATGACCGCGCGCAGCAGCTTGCTCAGAGCGTGGGCGGCAGCGTCATACGCTTTGCAGAATGGATCCCTTTTTTGGAGCGAACAGATATCGTCATTGTTTCAACGGCGGCGCCGGTGTACGTGGTGCAGCAGGAGGCGGTGAAGCGCGCCTGCACCTCCCGCAGGGGAAAACCTCTCTTCATCATTGACCTTTCCGTGCCGCGTAATGTTGACCCGGCGTGCGGGGAGCTGGACGGGGTCGTGCTCTACGATATGGACGCGCTCCAGGCAATGACGCGTGAAACGATGCAGCAGAGGAGCCTTGAGGTGCGGCGGGGCGCTGAGCTTATCGATGACTGGCTGGCGGATGATGGCGCGCAACTGATAAACCGTAACTCTGAAACGGACAACGTATTTTCAAATCCGTTTGCCATGTAGGTCACACTTCGTTCTTGACTCAGGGTGGGGGCAGGTGTAAAATATGCTAACTTCCGTTTTGCATGTTTCATGGCTTGAGAAGGTGTGAGACAAAGAAACGGTTCTCAACAACCAATACTACGAAACATGAAAGTTCGATATGCACTACTTGCAATGGCCGCACTCCTGATGCCGGCGATGGCTGCTGAGCAGATTTCAGCTGAGGAGTTTGCGAAGCTCCCGGCTCTCTCCGCAAAACGGTTGACGGGATCTTTCACGGTGGGGTACGACACCAACTATGTGGGGCGAGGTCTGGTGATTTCACACTCCGTCGCGGAAGGAGACAGCTCTGAGTTGGCAGCGGTGAAGTTGAACTACGACATCGGTCACAAGCAGCAGCAGTGGAGCATCGACAGCACGATTTCTTACAGAACGGTGAGTTCCGGTCATACCATGTACGGTCCCGCGCCTTACGCGCGGTACAATGCGTTTGCCTCCTCCCCGCTGGGGCAATTTGTTGCCAAAGCCAAAAACTTGCCTGCCTCCATTGCCCCGCGCAATGTGGAGAATGAATTTGCGGTGGTGACGGACGTGAAGTACAGCGGTAAAAAAGGATATGTATCGTTGGGGCACGACTTTGTTCACGGCGGCTTGCTGGGCGCTTTCGCCAAGCACTTCCGCAGTCAGAGCGCTTCTTGCACGAACGAGGTGTTCCTGAGCACGGTGTGGACGCCGGTCCAGTGGGCTGAGATCGGTCACACAGCCCGTCTGAGTTTTCAGGGTGTGCAGGGCTGGTGGTTTGAGCCGTACCTGACTTTCAAGGCTCCCATCATCGGAGATCCGGAGGACGTGAAGTTGGCGGGCTTGCTGACCTTTGCCATGAGCGCAACGGCCAACTACTTTGATCCGGGGCATCACGCCAACGCGAACGGTGCGCAGGCCTTCTGGATTAAGCTTTCAACGCCGTACTTTGCCACCAAGAGCTTCGTCATCACTCCTGCCGTGAGCTTCAACTGGCTCGGCGCCGGCGCTCAGAAAGCTGCCAAGACGTCTTCTTTGCGCGAACTGATGGATGGTCTTCATCAGGCCGGGGTTGTGAGCAATGATGGTTCCTCGTTGGTACCGTATCGCAACTTCGGCGTAGTGGGCAGCGTGACCTGCACCTACCTGTTCTGATTCGGGAATCAGAGCGCCTGAAGGATATCGGGGCGGGCCTGCCCGCAGGCGGGTCCGTCCCTTTTCGTTGTACGTCAGGCATGACATGTAGCTGGGGTGAAAGTCCCCAAGAGCCGCTGACAGGGCGGAATCAAATAGCCAAAG
>CANRET010000025.1 GCA_947629715.1 uncultured Akkermansia sp. | reverse complement strand
AGAAGAATCAGGATCAGCAGAAGAATCAGGATCAGCAGAAGAATCAGGATCAGCAGAAGAATCAGGATCAGCAGAAGAATCAGGATCAGCAGAAGGATCAAGACCAGCAGAAGGATCAGGATCAGCAGAAGAATCAGGATCAGCAGAAGGATCAGGATCAGCAGAAGGATCAGGATCAGCAGAAGGATCAGGATCAGCAGAAGAATCAAGACCAGCAGAAGGATCAGGATCAGCAGAAGGATCAGGATCAGCAGAAGGATCAGGATCAGCAGAAGGATCAGGATCAGCAGAAGAATCAGGATCAGCAGAAGAATCAGTCAGCTGAACCAAACCCAGCAGAAATGCAACAAGCGGAATTGAGCGAAGAGGAAAAAGAAAAACAAAAAGCAGCCGGCGTGCTCAGGATGCACATGGATGAGACCGGGGGATCCCCAATTCCTCACTCGGACGCGCCGCGCAGAAAACCTCTCAAGGACTACTAATTCCCATCAACACTTCTGCATCAGGCGTCCCGACAACAAAAACATTTTTACCATGCGACATCTAATCACAACATTCATCATCGTCGTACTCGGACTGGTATGGCATGCCGCAGCGCAAGTCATTCCGGCCTGGTCCTCAGGGGTAGCCGTCCCGGGAGAGCAAATTTTGCTTTATCTCATCGACACGGAAGTCGGCGAAGATTTATTCTCAGTGAAGGATCTGCCGAATGTACGATACGCCGGAGTGCAGGTTCTGCAATCCAAGGCCGGCGCCAACCCCCTGGACCCGAATCGCGCAATGGTGCAGATACTCCCTATACTGGTACGCCCGGACAAAGCCGGTGTGCTTGAAATAGGCGACATCACCGTAGAATATTGCAGTGGTCGTAAACAGAACGTAAGCATCCCCCCACTTCCTGTCTGCTCCACCGCAGAAATCAAGTGGTATCACAGTCCGGAGCCGTACGGCGCTCTGTGGTACACGTATCCGAAGGACGCCTACGTACATCAACCGGTACGCGCGGCTCTCAAACTCTTCATTCCCCGGGATTGCTTTGTCAGCAATCTCCCCCAGCTCCACTCCGTCGGTGTAAAAATTGACCCTCTGCAACAATCCGTGCAGGGCGTTCTCGCTATCGTCCAAGGTCAGCTCATGGAAAATCCCACTGCCTTCGCGCATGGCCAAAACTGGCGCACGGCCGATTTTTCCGGAGAATTGACGCCCTTCCGCGAGGGGAACTCAGATATCACGGGCAAGATCTTGCTGGCACGCCAGCGTGGCATTTTCACTGTCAGTCAAGAAGAGATTCCCCTGCCCACCCTCACGCTTCCCGCGCTACCCCTGCCGCCCGGCGCCCCGTCCGATTTTGCTGACACTGTGGGCAACTACTCCGTTTCCGCCCGTTGCGAGGCCTCCTCTCTTGCCATGAACGAATCCGTGGAAGTGCAAATCACCGTGCGCGGTTCCGGCAACCTGCAGCAGCTCGAATGCCCTCTGCCGGACGATTCTTCAAACTGGAAGCTTGTCCCCGCCACTCGCAAGCCCATTGTCTCCGCCTCCGGCGAAACTGTCGGCATGGTCTTCTCGCAACTCATGCGCCCTGTTGCGGAAGTGAGCGGCATTCCTTCGTTCTCTCTCTCCTACTTCGATCCCAAAGCCATGTCGTACAAGCGCGCCGCCTCACCGCCCATTCCTCTACCTTGGCGCGAGTCTGACGCAACGGGCAATGCACTGGTCCAAGCCGTGGCTGCTCCCCCGCCCGCCGGCAGCGTGCCTGTGGCAGAGTTGACGGACATATACGACTTCATATCGCCTGAACACACCGGGCGGCGCGTCTTTGTCCTGCCGCGCGCGCTGTGGTACCTGCTCTATCTTCCCGCCCTGGCCGTCTTTGGATACTTGACTTGGGGCGCCATCACCCGCCGTCTGGTCGGCAAATCTGCCGAGCGACATCGCGAACGTGAGTTGCAAAGCATCGCGCACGAGCAGGATGCCCTCTCCTTCCTCAAGAGCGTCGGCGCTTTCATCGAAGCTAACGTTCCTCCCGAAATCAGAGAAGAAGAAAACTTGCTCCGCATTCTGAAGCGCAGAGATGATGAGGCTTTTCGCCCCGAAGCGGCACCCCGCATCTCTTCCGAGGAACGCTCTGAAATGCTTCGAGCCGTACGAAAGGCTCTGGCAAAGACTGTCGGCATACTCATGCTGCTCGCTCTTGCCTTGGGGTCTCTCGGTTTCTCTAATGACACGTCTCCCGAAGATCTTTACCGGGGGCGACAGTACTCCAAGGCTCTTGAGCAACTCGAACGTATGCAGAAAGAGAACGGAACGAGCGCTGCTGACGCCGACATCCTCTCTTACGACATCGGCGTATGCCAATACCGTCTCGGCAGACCCGGTCCGGCAGCTCTCTCTTTCGCTCGCGCGCTCACCCTGAACCCATCCTTCCCGGAGGCGCGCGCCAACCTCGACTTCATTCAGCGTAAGGAAGGCGCCCTCCTCCCTGTTCACTCCGACGTAGATCAGCTTTTCACTCTACTCTCCTTCGGACAGCTTCGACTGACTACCGTCATTTGCACGGCCGCACTGGCTCTCTGCATTGCTGGTCTCCTTCTGCGTCGCCGCCTCCCGTGGCTCCGTGCCGTCACGGCGTTTTTCTCATTGCTCTCGCTGCTTTGCCTCGTAAATTGGCTCTACTACGCCACACGAGATTCAGCGGACTTCAATACTCTTCCCTCTTCCGATCTCGCCTTCGTGTTGAGTTCCTCTCCACTGCGTACAGCTGCAACGCCGGACGCCTCCGCCCTCATGCAGCTCAGTCCCTCCACCCCGCTGCACCTGCTCGCACGCCGTGGCAGCTTCTCTTACGTGGAAACCGCTACCGGTCTGCGCGGTTGGATTGCTTCCGACGCGGTCGAATCGCTCGCTCCCTCTTCTCCCCCACGCTCTTCAATTTTCATTCGCTTCAGATGAATGCGGTGTGCGGACCGCCTGCTGTGTGAGCGGACGTTCAAGCTCGACGTACGTGCCATTGCGCGGTACGTCGTTGCTTGGGATGGATATCGCGCTATCTTTCATTTACTGCACTTTTTCTTGCGATCCACATCCCTCCTTGACAAAGAGCATTCCGGATGCTACACTCCGGAACACATGAAAAGCTTGCTTATTGGTTTGACGGGTTTAGCATTTGCTGTAACAGTTGCTGCTGCAGCCGAACAGAATCGACCGAATATCCTGTTCATCATCACGGACGACCACGCTGTACAAGCGTTGGGAACCAGCGACAACGACTCTCCGGTTCCTTTGCCGGGATTCCGCCGTCTGGCACAGGAAGGCATGGTTTTTGATCGCGCTTACTGCGCAAACTCTCTATGCGGACCAGCACGCGCCAGTATGCTCACCGGGCGTCACTCCCACAACAATGGCTTCATGTTCAATATGAGGTACGACAAACCGATGGAGCCTTTTGATGGCAGTCAACCGACGTACCCCAAAATGCTGCAGGCCGCAGGGTACCAAACCGGACTTGTTGGCAAGTGGCATCTTTTCTCCCGTCCTACCGGTTTTGACTTCTGGCAGGTTTTCCCGAATCAGGGTGATTACTGGGATCCGGAGTTCTTGACGGACACACCGTCCGGCAAAGGCTTCCTGAGCTACCGTGCTCGCGGCTACGTGACGGATTTGCTTACGACGAAAGCGATAGATTGGCTGGAGCGCCGTGACAAAAGCCGCCCTTTTGCGCTGGTTCTTGGGCACAAAGCGCCTCACCGCAACTGGATTCCCGCTCCGCGTCACCTGCAAAAGATCCGCGAATATGTGGCAAAACTTACGCCTCCACCAACCTTGCAGGATGATTGGAAAGACCGACCGGCTTTCCTCAGTCTGAATCGCCAAACCGTGAGCCGTGATCTCTGCAATTGGAATGACTCTCACCTGCAGGAAGACCTTATCCCTTTCGACGTAATGAAAGAGCTTGTTCCGAAACAGGCATTGAAGCGCATGTTGTCTGAGGGCAAATTCGCCGGTCAGGTACCGCCCGACTTTGACATGAATGCCCACTCCCCCAAGTTCGCTCCCATTACTAATTACGGCAATGGTTTAGCGAACGTGGAGAAAGGCGTACTTCCCGTTTACCGCGACTTTTACGCGCAGCGTACGCGCGCGTTTGTAGAAGACGTGAGAGCGGGGAAAATCCGGGACTTGCGCGACATGACCGAGCGTCGCTGGCGTTGGTACATGGAAGATTATCTCGGAACACTGTTGGCCGTGGATGAGTCCATCTCCACAATCCTGAACTACTTGGACAGCCACGGACTATCTGAGAACACGCTTGTCATCTACGTGGGCGATCAAGGGTTTTACTTGGGCGAACACGGACTGTACGACAAACGCTGGATCTTTGAAGAGACGATGCGCATGCCGCTCATCATGCGTTGGAAAGGGAAGATCCCCGGCGGAGTTCGCAGTCGCGCCACTGTGCAAAACATTGACTACGCTCCTACAATCGCCGAAGTCGCCGGCGTGAATACTCCGGAGAACAAGAAGAGCTTCGATGGTGAATCTCTCGTTCCCCTCTTTGCCACCGGTGCCGATAAAAAGTTCGAGGGACGTGCGCTCTACTACGCTTTCTACGAAAATCCCGGAGAGCATAACGCCCCGCTTCACGACGGCGTGCGCACTGACCGCTACACCTTCGCCCACATTCTCTCCCTTACACCGGAGGAAAAGAAGACCGGCGTCAGAAAGATGGAGGACGAATGGCTGCTTATCGACAACGAAAAAGATCCTCAGCAAATGCATAACGTAGCTGCTGACCCGGCCTATAAGGACATTTTCCTGCAACTTAAGGCCGAATACGAGAAACAACGAGCCAAATTCAACGCCACCCTTTGAGCGTCCTTCTCTCCGCTCAGAACTTGTACTGAGCCGGATCTATGCGGAGACGCCTGACGCGATAGTTCAGCTTGCGCAGTGTCGTGTGCAGTTCACGAGCAGCGGCGGACATGTTGCCCCGCGAACGCTTGAGAGCAGCGGTGATCAACTCCGATTCAAAGGCAGCCGTAAGCGCCTCCATCGGCGTGTCACTCTCCGGCGCGGCAGATCGGTTAGGTAGCATGGATTCCGTACCTGTAGCGGCCGCTGTCTGCAGAGAAGCCGGCAAATCGATGGCATTAATGACATTGCTGGTGGACATGATGACCACGCGCTCAATCATGTTTTCGAGCTCGCGCACATTACCGGGCCAGTGGTAGCTCATGAGCATATCAATAGCCGCTGAAGACAAGCGACGGACGTCTTTGTGGTACAGTTTATTGTACTTCGCAAGGAAGAAATCGGCCAGCGAAGTGATGTCCCCCTTGCGCAAACGCAAAGGCGGTACGGCAATGGGCAACACAGCCAAGCGATAATACAGGTCCTCCCGGAACAAGCCCTCAGTCATCATGCGCTCCAAATTGCGAGATGTCGCCGCAATGATGCGCGCCTGCGTGCGAATGGGTTGTTGAGAACCAACACGCTCAAAGACCTTCTCCTGCAGCACACGTAACAGCTTAACCTGTGTCTGCACCGGTAAATCTCCTATCTCATCCAGGAAAAGCGTACCGGAAGAAGCCTCTTCAAAGCGACCGACGCGTTGTTTGATTGCCCCGGTGAAGGCACCTTTTACGTGACCGAAGAGTTCAGATTCAATGAGACTTTCCGGCAAAGCCGCGCAGTTGACCGCGATAAAGGGTCCGTCACGCCGAGTCGAAGCGTAGTGAATGGCTTGAGCGAGCAGTTCCTTGCCGGTGCCTGACTCACCAAGCAGTAGCACCGTAGCCGTAGAGCGGGCCACTTTCGCCATCTCCAAATAAACAGCCCGCATGGCGGAAGAATGTCCCACGATGTTGGCGAATCCGGCATTTTCTCCCAACTCGAAACGCATACGGTCGTTTTCCCTCTCCCTCAGCTGACGCTCTGCCGTCTCCTCTCGCACGCTTGCTACGGCATCCGCGAGGATGTTCGCCACAATCTCCAAAAGGCGCACCAGTTTATCCAGCGTTCCCTGCGGCAACACAGGAAAAGACAAGGAAAGCGTCCCGATAACCGAGCCTCTGTGCTTGATCGCCACACACAAGAAAGATTCTGATGCTGACCCGTGAAGTGCTCCCGTTCGGTTCAGGAATGCGCGGCTTGAAGCCGTATCGCGCAGCGCCACCGATTTGCCCGTCTTCCCCACACTCCCGGTGATTCCCTCTCCCAAGCGATATGTGCCACGCGCCTTTTCCTCATCAGAAAGGCCATAGGAAGCCTCTATCACCAGTTTCTCACCCTGCAGCAAACAAAGCGAGCCTTGCGGAAAACACAGATTTTGCCGGAGGACAAGCATGATCTGTTCAAGCAAATCCGCCACTTCCCTCCGACCAACCAAAACCTTGGATATGCCGGAAAGCACGCGCAACTCCAGGCTGTCGCCTGAAAGTTCGTTGAGTGGAGAGAGTTTTTTGTCCGTGCCCATGCCGAATCAGAAGAAGTTGACGGGAAGAGAAGTACCCGTTTCGCCAAGAGTGAAAGAAATGCCCATGCCGGTCTCGCGACGACCTCCGTTGTCGCGCAGCATAACCGTGGTGCCCAGATACCATGGCCCAAACTTCCGCGTAATGGAGAATTGCTGGATAGGCACGCGGCGCGCTACAAAGTCCCAACTGACGCGAACCGCTGCCGTGTAGCGCTCATTGAGTCGCACGTTCACCTGAAGGTAGGAGTAATTCGCATCGTGCTGTATAGGGTGACTGCTGATGTATCGGTGTCCGAGTTGCGTTTCCAGCCACGGAAGCGGCACCAGGGAAAGCGAGGTATTGTACTGATTGAATCCGTCGCCGCCACGTACAGTAGGCGTTTGCGTTTCTACGCGTACGGTGCATTGGGAGGTAAGACGCAACGAAACGAGAGAATAAAGATTGGAAAAGCGCGTCTCTGTATTCGGATTTTCGACATTATAATCCAAGAACATGTTCCAATCCAGCAAGCGGCAGCTCTCTCCATCGTACACGGTACTCAGCGTGTTCCGCATGCCAAGCCGCCACACGGTCCAATGCCCCCAGCCGTCAATGCCTGTGAACTCCATGAGATCCAGAGGCATGGGATTGACGGTACTGCTGCCCAGCGTACTCGACCATGTGTCAACCTGCGGCACATAGTCATTGGAAGATGAAATCGTACCGTGCGAAATTTCCGCATAGGGATGAATGATGTGATAAAGGCCGCTGATGCCGAACCAGGGAGCCTGTACATTCGGGAAGTAACGGTAGAATTTGATGTCAAAGTCACACCCCAAGTACCCCATCACTCGATTGTCAGCCCCGACACCTTCCACGTTGTAGTATCCGGTGTAACCGCCTCCGGCCTTCGGCGTAACATTCAAAAACTGCAGTATTTTAACGCTGGTGGAAGCTTCG
The DNA here is from genome assembly GCA_947629715.1 of uncultured Akkermansia sp. Taxonomy (GTDB): domain Bacteria; phylum Verrucomicrobiota; class Verrucomicrobiia; order Verrucomicrobiales; family Akkermansiaceae; genus Akkermansia. Next base: position 23,196 of record CANRET010000025.1, on the reverse strand, counting down.
TGCGTTGAATTGACGCGCACATAGCTCCCGGAGTTAAGTAAACGAGTGTAATACTCTTTGAGTTCCGGCGAACGCAGACGATCGAGGTTATGCAGATAAAGCTGCCTCTGCTCAGCAGGTATGTTCTGGTGCATAATGGCGGCGCTGTTGCGCGTTTCGTATGCTACGTGAGACAATCCCAGCACCGTACGAGGGCGATAGTAGGAAAGCTCAGCTCGCTCGTCACTGCTATAAAAATCGTTCGGGGAGAAACGAGTGAAAAATATAGCGCTGCTGCGCGGTGTGCGACGCTCCACGCGGATGTTGTTGTCCGGCTTGTCATTGAGTCGCGCTTCATCCTCAAAAAAATCCTGCAGAACATAACGATCGCTCAGCACATTGATATCCCCTCCTGCTGTCCACTTCGCCTTGTTTGATCGCACCGGCAGACTCCACATAGCTTGAGCAGAAACACGGTATCGATTATGTCTCAATGTAGTGCGAGGTTCGTTTACGGGATTAATGTCCGGTCGCTTATCAGGTATGACATAAATCTGCAAACCACGCGTATCTTGGAAGCGGCGCCTCATCGCATAAGAGGAAAAATCCATGCCTCCGGCCAAGCCACGTCGTGCACGATAGTCAAATCGCGCAGTAGCCAGGTAATCAGCCACGGGCATCTCATGTTCCACGCGTCGATTTCCTATCAAAAATCCGTACCGATTCTCCAGATAAAGTCCCCAAGTGGACTTGGCGCCCGGTACGGGCATATAGCCCTCATCCGGATTGAGTGAATGAGACACAGGAAACCACCCCAATATCGGCACGGCCATATCCCTCTCTGCACCGGAGATGCTCAATCGCGACACCACCCCATAATCACCAGGGTACACCGTCAGAGTTCCCGTGCCGACCCACATGCCCGGCTTTTCCACATCCTCGGTGGTCACGAAGGCATGTTCAATAATCACACGCGTCTTGCCAGCCGCATTCTTCCCATAAGTGGCCGAGGAACCGCGAATGATGAGTCCATCCGCTTTGGCATGCACGCCTGTTACGCGCGATTCTCCCTTTTTCCAATCGTAACTGCCGTGCTCCGCGCGAGTCAGCGTATCTCCCTGATAAATGACGAGAGGTCCTTCCAGATCGGCCACACAGGTGTTCATATCTGCAACCATGCGCGTCACAAACATCTCCTGTCCTTCACCGGTGCGTACGTATATCGGCAAGACCCCTGCACTATACGTAATAGTGCGCTTGACATCGTCATACTGTACCAGTCCATGATTATTGCGGATAACGAAAGAATCCGGTAGGCTGGCACTCATGGATGAGCCGATGGTGGAAATCGCTCGATCTACCTGGCTGTCCAGGGGATTGCCTCCAACCGCCTGATCTGGCAGAGGGATAAACTCAACACGCTCCTCAGCCGCAGAGATCGCTGCGAAAGTAACCGCACACGACACACCGAAAAGCAGAAGCTGCAACCCGGTGAGACGACGCAAGGATTGGTGCGTGTTCATCATGAATCGGCAGGGGTTGACGTCGTGGCATCCGCCTCCGCATAATTTTTTCCGCGGTACCGCCGTTGCGCACGCTCAGGGGTGTCTGACAACTTCACCAGGACAAAGCAGTCCAGAGTGCCACCGAAATCATCGTCAATGCCAAAACTGACCATTCTTCCGCCCAAGCGCAGGTACTGCTTGAGAAGCACGGGTATTCCCCTTCCCCCCTCCAACTCGCTCACCATGCCGGAAAGCGCACGCACATCCGGCAGAGCCGTAGGAAGCAACCTTGCATCCTCGCTCAGCAAATCCAAATCTTGCGGGGCGTGATACGCATGCACTTCGTCAGACAACTCCAAGCTCATGCAGCATCGCCTCAGGTATGTGTGCATCAACGCTCGTGAAGCGCGACTGTAGCTGGAGGAAATGCTGACAGTACCGTACAGGTATTTGTACCGGGGATTTTTGTTGAGAAAGCGTCCGATGCCCATCCAAAGCGTATCAAGGGAAGCAGGATGACGCTGATATTCTTCGGTGATGAAGGCGCGCCCCATCTCCAGCCCTTCGGAGATGAGTCTCTGGAATTTTTTGCTCATACGAAAGAATGCCGCATTGTAAATGCCTTGCACTCCCTTCTCCTTGAGTATCTCATCCGTTCGTCCGATGCGATAGGCCCCCGCGATGCGTCCCGCCGAGCTGTCCCACATGATCAGGTGAGTGTAGTACGCATCCCATTCGTCCAAATCAATGGAATTACCCGTTCCCTCTCCCACGTAGCGGAAAGTGCGTTCGCGCTGCACACCGATTTCCCGCAGCAGATGCGGTATCTGACTTGCAACAGCTGCGTAAACGCGCAGCGATGTCGTTTCGCTCGCATAGCACAGACTTTCCTCCGGCAGCGCCGCTATCTCCTCGTACAGTTTCTCATCCGGTTCGCCCTCATCAATCGGCTGCATGACCCGCTCTGCAGACGGCGTCTCTGAAGATTCCCGATCGGCATAGCGCAGCAGCATACTGCGCAAGCGCATGTAGGCTGTCAGCTGCTCCTTTCCCATGCCGGCCATAGTCGCCGGCGCAATGGGTTTCCCCAATCGAATCGTATGCCGCATGCGCTGGTCTCTCAGGATTTCACGAGGCAAAAAATTGGCCCTCAGCGAACGCGATATCATGCTCACCACTTGGAAAAACAATCCGGTGCGCCCGGATATGTGCATGGGTATCACCGGAACGCCCGTCTTGAGAATCAGTGCGGATATGTTCTCTTGCCACGGATCGTCCACAACACGCTCATCTCTCGGCGAATACGTCGCTGCCGAGCCGCTCGGGAACACCAGCAGACAATGCCCTTCCCTGAGCCATTGCAGCATCTCACGCATACCGACCATATTGGCGCGCTTTGCCGCATCCCCGCCGTACACGTCCACCGTGATCTCATACGGCCGCATCCCACGCACACAACGCAAAAACTCATTCACCACGATCCGCACGTCCGTGCGCCTTTGCGTCACGATATCCCCGAACATCAGTCCGTCCGACATGCCATGCGGATGATTTGACACCACCACGCACGGGCCCTCTGCGGGTATATTCTCCTGCCCGCTCAACTCATACCTCAGGTTCAGATATTTGCACGCCAAATGAAAGAAGTTTTCCTCGCTTCCCTCCTCCCAATCATCCTCGATATGCTCATGGGCCACATTGAGCACATGCAATCCCAGCCATTTTTCCGCGCACTCCCTGAGTGCAACGGGCAGATGGCGCCCGCCCGGTATTCGGTCGGCAAGGTCCACCATCTTGGGTCGTTTGAACTTCATAAGGTCAGCTTCCTCGCGCGCCACGCGCGTACGCGTCTCTTTCGGCATTCTATCATACCGCCTCCCTGCGGTCAAGGACAGGAGAAACCCATCGCAAACGCGGATGGCGAAATTCCATGCGCCGCGTCCGGAACAAATTTGCAAAAAATGCCTTTCTAACGTCTTGCCTCGGTGAAAATGAGCCAGTAAAATGCTGATCATGATGCCAAAAACATTTCCAAGAGTTCCGGAGAAGTTGTTGAATGAAGCGGGGCTGCCGCTTCGCGTGCTGTATTTGGCGCCCTATGCGCCGGACGGACCGGATTTCAGCGTGAAGCCTTACAAAGGGAACGGCGGCTATCCGCAGTATCACCACAGCATTTTCCGTCTTCTGCAGGACATCGGGTGTGAGGTGTACTCCAGCTCCAAGCCGTATGCAATTCTTCAGGCGAAAGGGAATGCAGATTACGTGTTTTCCCTGCTTAACCGCATTCCGATTGAAAACCCGGAAATTTTCATTTCGTCCTACTGCGAGTTTGCCCGCATCCCCTACTTGGGTGCGCCGCCGAACATCCGCGCCACGGCCGAGGACAAGTGGCTTATGAAGTTGGCCTTTACCGGACTCGGTCTGCCTGTAGCTGCCGGCGCCGTGGTGAGCAAACTTTCCGAGCCTCCCTCCAAGGCGCCGCAGCAGCTCGCCCATGCCGAACGCTTCTTCGTGAAAAAGCGCTTCGGAGCCGCCTCCGACTGCATCACGGAGGACAACATTGCCGACAACTGGCAAACCGCCGCTGATTGTGCGCAGAGACTCATTGCGAAAGGACATGACGCACTCATTGAAGAATTTTGTCCCGGCATTGACTACACGGTGCCTGTAGTCGGCGGATTGGAGGCTCCCACCTTGCTCGGTTTTGTGAAGCCGGGGTCGGACAAGAAGGAGGGCATACTCACCGGCGATTTGAAGCTGCACGACCACTTGGGGTACACGTGGGCTGATCTGCAGGAAGACCTGCAGCAGCAAATACGCGAGGACGTGATGACCGTGTGGCGTGGACTGGGTCCCATCGACTATTTCCGGCTGGATTACCGTATTGACCCTGCCACCGGAACTCGTCGGCTCATCGAAATGAACATTTGCTGCTACATCGGCAAATCCGGGCCTTTTGCCATGGGGGCGGAAAAATTAGGTCTCTCGCATGGCGAGTTGATGAAGGCGATTTTGCAGTACAGCCTGGACCGACAACGTGATTTTCGCAAGCACAGCCGTTGCATCATCTGACGCCTCTTCACGCGCCGCGCAACTCTTTAATTCGGTCTCGCAGCACGGCCGCCGCTTCGAAGTCCAACCTGGCCGCCGCCTCGCGCATCTCTTTCTCCAGGCGTGCAATCACAGCCTCCGGCGTTTCATCCTCCTCTGCCGCCGTCAAAATATCCTCTTCTTCGTCCGGGGTGTAGAGACGTAGCGTACTCTGGTCGGCGCGCGCGACGCTGTGCGGCACAATGCCATGTTTTTTGTTGTACGCGAGCTGGATATTTCGACGTCGATCGCTCTCCTCTACGAGCGCACGAATGGAATCGGTCATCACATCGCAGAAAAGCACGCATTCCCCATGCACGTGGCGGGCAGCTCGTCCCGCTGTCTGCACCAGGCTGGTCTCGTTGCGCAGGAATCCCTCTTTGTCCGCATCCAATATGCACACAAGAGAAACCTCCGGCAAATCCAAGCCCTCGCGCAGCAGATTGATGCCCACGAGAATGTCCACCTTGCCGCTGCGCAACTTGCGCAGGATTTCCACACGCTCAATGGCGTCCACATCCGCATGAATGTACTCCACGCGCAAATCCACCTTGCGCAGGTAGTCCGTCAAATCCTCCGCCGTACGCTTGGTAAGGGTGGTAATGAGCACGCGCTCGTGCACCGCCACGCGCTCGTGGCACAGCTCGATTGTTTTGTCAATCTGCCCCTCCAGCGGAAGAAGGGTAATTTTAGGTTCCGGCAGACCGGTGGGACGGATCAGCTGCTCCACAATGAGGGGTTGTCCCAAGCGAGAAGGGTCAAAGCTCTCCACCGAAGCATCGGAGGGATGCGGCAGCACACGCAGCTCTGACAAGTTGTGGAAAAAGACGCCGCGAAAACCTTCCGGTGCATGCGTGATAGCCCGACTGGCCTTTTCGCTGCGAGCGTGAACATTACCGCGCTTCGCTTTCAATACCGGGATGAAGCTCTTGTTCCCCGGCACGCAGTTCACGTATTCGAAAGGTCCCGGCGTAGCGCTCATGTAGATGATCTGTGACTGCCGATTCATGAACTCATCAAAGCGCAGGGGACGATTATCCAACGCGGAAGGCAGACGAAAACCGTAATCAATGAGCACCTGCTTGCGAGAGCGATCGCCCTCGTACATGCCGCCAATCTGCGGCACGGTGGCATGCGATTCGTCAATGATGGTGAGATGATCCGGCGGAAAATAATCCTGAAGAGTGGAAGGGGCGCTGCCGGGAGCACGACCGGCGAGATGACGCGAGTAGTTTTCAATGCCCTTGCAATAGCCGATTTCGTTGATGAGTTCCAAATCGTAATCTGTGCGCATCTTGAGGCGCTGGGCTTCAATGAGCTTGTTCTGCGATTCAAGCCAGGCCACGCGCTCCGCAAGTTCTGCGCGAATGCTCTGCATGGCGGCCTCGCGCTTTTCCGGGGCGGAAACATATTGCTTCACCGGAAAGAAAAGATAGCTCGCCAACTTCTCACGCACACGCCCCGTGCCGGCGTCAACGAGCGAAATGCGATCAATCTCGTCCCCAAAGAACTCTACGCGAATAGCCTCCCCGTCGCTCTGTCCGGGGTAAATTTCCACCACATCGCCTCGCACACGAAACGTCCCGCGCCGAAAATCGTAGTCGCTGCGCTCATAGAGCAGTTCCGTGAGACACACCAACAGGGCATCGCGATTCATCTCCTGTCCGGCAACAATGGAAAGCGTGAGGTTGCGATAATCCTCCGGAGAGCCCAGTCCGTAAATGCACGACACACTCGCCACCACAATGACATCTTTCCTCAGCAGCAGCGAGCGCATGGCATTCAGACAAAGACGATCAATTTCCTCGTTAATCGCGCTGTCTTTCTCAATGTAGGTATCGGTGCTGGCAATGTAGGCTTCCGGCTGGTAATAGTCAAAGTAGGACACAAAATACTCCACCGCGTTGTGCGGGAAAAAGGCCTTCAATTCGGAGTAAAGCTGAGCGGCAAGCGTCTTGTTGTGCGAGAGAACCAGAACCGGTCTGTCCTGCTGCGCGATGATATTGGCCATCGTGAATGTCTTGCCGCTGCCCGTCACCCCCAACAAACACTGATGGCGGTTTCCGGCGCGAAGAGACTTGAGAAGCTTGCCGATGGCCTGCTCCTGATCCCCGGACGGCGTGTAATCCGTCTCTAGTCGGAAGATTGACATCCTCTCATTCCGCCATTGACAGCGCGAGACGTTTGAGGCATAGTACAGGCGCACGCCATGTACATCCCCACCCAAGAAGTAAGATACAGCAAAATCGCTCGCATTACTCTCTTTCTCTGTGTCATGACTCCCTCAGCCGTCGTGGCGTGGCTGGGGGGCATTCACGGCATTTTAGACTGTGCCGTCGCCTTCCTCTGGCCGCCGGCCCTGCCGCTCATCTATTTCGACTTCACTCCCCTGGCAGCGCTTTGCTGCTCGGCCCTGCTTCAAGCCATCATCTTCTTTTTTGTAGTGCGATCCCGCCGTCTCACCCCACGCGGCAAAGCAACTTTGGCTATCACCTGGGGCATGCTTTTTGCCCTCATTCTTCGCCTTGCTCTCGCCTACCAAGCCTGGCAAAGCGTCGTCGCGCCCATAGTTCCCTCAGCGTGATCGTCACTGTCGTTTCCGGCAAGACCACAGCCTTGCAACGATGAACGTGCTTTGCTCCCAAGCCGCAATCTTCTGCAACATTTCACTTGCCTTTCTCCCCTCCCTCGTGTAGAATGCCGCCGTTCAAGCACGGGTAGCTCAGTGGTAGAGCGGCTGTTTTACACGCAGTTGGTCAGGGGTTCAAATCCCTTCCCGTGTATCGCGAGCCTGACCGATGAAAATCGGTCGGGTTTGATTTTATGAGCATTTTGAGTTGGGGGCCGGTCGTACGCAGGCGCCAATAATCTACGGAAATCTTACAAATTCCACGACGGCGGCGTTTTATGAATCGGGGGTATAAACGGTAACCTTGCCGGTATGGGGCGATTGAACAGCTTGCAATTTTCGTACGCATGAAACGAAGATGTCGGCGGCGGCGGCGCACTCTTCGTCCGTGGTAAAGCGGTTCCACGAAAGGCGCAGCGATTCGCGGACCTGCTCCGCAGGAAGCCCCATGGCAAGCAACACATGACTCGGGTCAGCGGACGCACTTGTGCAGGCGGAACCGGCGGCGCAAATCAACCCGAACGACTCCAGCAACAAGGACAAGGCCTCCGCAGTACAACCCGGCACGCGCAGGTTGAGAACATGAGGGAGTCTCTCCGCCTCCGCCCCATTCTCATGCACTTCAATGCCAGCGTCACGTAACATATTGAGAAAATTCTCCCGGTGTCGCGACGAATTTGTCGTCTGCTCCATCTGCTGCAGGGCAAGCTCGGCAGCTGCGCCGAAGCCCACAATGCCCGGTACATTCAACGTGCCTGAACGGCGCGCGTCCTCCTGCCCGCCTCCGTGCAGCAGAGCATGCAACCCAGCCCCACTGTGCACGTAGAGAGCGCCAACTCCCTTAGGTCCATGAAGCTTGTGGGCGGAGAGGGATACGTAATCCAGAGCCGGAACCTCATGCACCTGCACCCGCACCTTGCCGGCAGCTTGGACGGCATCGATATGCACCCGCGCCCCTTTTCGCTCCGCCGTCTCGCAAAGCTCCGTCATCGGCTGAATCACGCCTGTTTCATGATTTGCCAGAGAAAAACTTGCTCCTCCATATCGGGGCAGCAGTTCGCGCCAAGCCTCTCTATCCACAACGCCGGAAGGCAACACCGGACAGAGCTGCCCACGCCCCTCAACACAACGCAATGTGGCCGGATGATCAGTGGAGACGGCAAGAACTTCGGAGAACTGCGACAAAGCCGTATTGATGGATTCCGTGCCGCCGGATGTGAAAACGATCTCTGCGGGATCAGCCCCCAGCAAAGCGGCGACCTGTTCTCGCGCCTTTTCCACGGCGCGGCGAACCTCTCGCGCTTGCCCGTACGCCGCCGAAGGATTGTAAAAAGCGTCCGCCCAGAAGGGCTGCATGGCCTGCAGGACTTCCGGAGCCACCGAGGTGGTTGCATTGTTGTCCCAGTAGATCATAAAAACGAGGTTTTCAGCGGCTTGCTTGCATCCGCTCAATTCGCTTGAACACGGCTGGATGCACACAAGCGGAGACCCAGCGTTCCCAACCCGGGACACCCACAAAGCTGCGCACAAGCGAGGAAGATATCTCCTCCAGCTCACTCGGCGCCACCATCATCACCGTCTCAATGCCGGGGTCCATGCGGCCATTCATGCGCGCCATGGTTTTTTCATACTCAAAATCGCCCACGCCACGCAAGCCGCGCAACAGGTGGGTAGCGCCGGCTTCGCGCGCAAAGTCCACCAAAAAGCCGTGCCTGACCACGGCCACACGCACGCGCCCACTCAGCTCACTTACCATCTCCTTCAGGGCATCCTCACGATCTTTCGTACTGAGAAAAGCCGTTTTGTCCGGGTTGACGGCCAGTGCAACCACCAATTCGTCGAACAGCTCCGATCCCTTGCGAATCATCCAGAGGTGACCATTAGTAGGAGGATCAAAACTCCCTGCGTAGATACCAATGCGTCTCATTTGCAACTGGGTAAAAACCTCGATTTTCTCGGCTCGACTTTTTTAAGGAGAAAGTCTCCTACGGTAAAAAGCGGAAGAGGCGGGAGCGGGATTTGAACCCGCGAATGGCAGTTTTGCAAACTGCTGCCTTAGACCACTTGGCTATCCCGCCAGGGATGCGTGCGCAGGGCAACATACCTCACTGCTCACCGCTTGTCAAGGCAAATTTCGTCTGCACCAAAGAAAAAGAGCTTCACGAAGTGCAACACTCACCAAACAGATGTCAGCAATACCTTGCAAGCACGTACTGAAGGATGCCTCCGGCGCGGAAATACTCGATTTCAATAGGCGTATCAAGTCGTACAATGAGCGGGATCGAGAAAGACTCGCCGTCCGCCGGCTGTACCCGGAGAGAGGCCGAACTGCGCGGCCCCATGTCATGACTCAAGCCGACAATGGAAAACAGAGCGTCCTTCAGATCACGCACGCGGTCATAGTCCTCCGGATTCGCGAACACGAGGGGAAGGACCCCCATGCCGACGAGATTGGAACGGTGAATGCGCTCAAAGCTCTTCACAATAACCGCACGCACGCCGAGAAGCGACGTTCCTTTGGCGGCCCAGTCGCGGCTGGATCCCATGCCATAATCGCAGCCGCCGATGATCACGGTCGGCACCCCATCTGCCTTGTATGCCATGCCGGCGTCGTAGATGAAAGTCGGGGAACCTGAAGAAACTTGAATCTCAACGTCCGGCTTGCGTACAGTCCTCTTGCCGAAGTAAAGGGTGTACCCGCCTTCCGTGCCGGGCAGCATAAGGTTACGGATGCGAACATTGGCGAACGTGCCGCGCGCCATCACCTCATCGTGCCCCCGGCGTGAACCGAAGGTATTGAAATCGCAGCGCGGCACGCCGTGCTCCGCCAGGAACAAGCCGGCCGGTCCGGTCGATTTGATCGCACCCGCCGGGGAGATGTGATCGGTGGTGACGCTGTCCCCGAAGATCCCCAGCGCACGCGCACCGACAATATCGGCAATGTCCTGCTTTTGACCGGTGAACGCATCAAAGAAAGGCGGACGATGAATGTAGGTTGAATTCTCATGCCAGGCAAAAGTGGAGCCGGATGGCGCAGAAATAGCATCCCAACGAGGATTCGGTTGACTGTAACACGAGCGGTACTCCTGCGGTGTACAAGCGCGCGAGCGCGCAGCATTCATTTCCTCCGCAGTGGGCCAGATGTCTCGCAGATACACCGGTGTTCCGTCCCGGGAACATCCCAACGGCTCCCTCTCCATGTCAATGTCCACACGTCCCGCCAGAGCGAAAGCTACTACCAATGGCGGGGACATGAGAAAGTTCGCCTTGACCCGCGAATGAATGCGCGCCTCAAAGTTCCTATTGCCGGAGAGCACCGAGCAGGATACGAAGGGAGACTCGGTCATAGCTTGCTCGATGGAGGAATTAAGCGGTCCGGAATTACCGATGCAAGTGGTGCAACCGTAGCCGACGATTGAAAATCCTATGGCGTCCAGTGCGTCCTTCAAATCATTGTGGGCGAAGTACAGAGCAGCGGCGCGCGAACCGGGGGCCATACTCGTTTTCACGTACGGCGGCACGTGCAAGCCCTTTTCATGAGCTTTCTTCGCGAGAATGCCCGCCGCAAGCATCAGTCCGTCATTGCTTGTGTTGGTGCAGCTCGTGATAGCTGCCACCAGAATCGAGCCGTCTCCCAGCTCCACATCATGCTGTGCAGGAGCCTCCGGATTTCCGGCATCGCCGATCATGTGAACATCTGTTCTATCAGGGCGAGCAGGATGTCCGAACGTGGTTTCGCAAATGGACGAGAAACGCTGCTTCAGCTCACCGAGCGGAATGAGATCCTGAGGACGGCGAGGCCCGGCCACCGCCGGCTGCACATCAGATAAATCAAGGGAGAGCGTCTCACTGTAGTCGATAGAACCTTCCTGCGGCATGCCAAACATCTCCTGCGCTCGGTAGTACGCCACGTAAGTGTCCACCTGTTCACGACTCCGACCGGTGGCAAGCAGGTAGTCCGCGCTCACCTGGTCCATGGGGAAGAATCCCATGGTGGCCCCGTACTCCGGCGCCATATTCGCCACCGTCGCGCGATCCGGCAAAGAGAGCGCCGCCGCCCCATCGCCGTAGAACTCCACAAACTTGCCCACCACGCCATGCGTGCGCAGCATCTGCGTGACCCTCAGCGCCAAATCCGTGGCCGTCACCCCGGGGCGAAGGCGTCCGGAAAGACGCACCCCCACCACCTGAGGCGCCAAAAACGTGATGGGCTGACCAAGCATGCCGGCCTCGGCCTCAATGCCTCCGACTCCCCAGGCTACGACGCCCAGCCCGTTGATCATAGTCGTATGAGAATCCGTGCCGACAAGAGAATCCGGGTACAAAACATCACCGGTTCGCATGACGCCGCGAGCGAGGCATTCAAGATTCACCTGATGAACAATGCCGGTGCCGGGCGGCACCACCGAAAAGGAACGGAAAGCCTGCTGCCCCCATTTGAGAAACTCATAGCGCTCTGCATTGCGCTCAAACTCCTTCGCCATGTTCCTCTGCAGAGCTTCAGGAAAACCGGCCCAATCAACCTGCACCGAATGATCCACCACCAAATCGACCGGCACCAGCGGCTCCATCTTCCCCGCATCCTCCCCCCTGCTCTGCACGGCATCGCGCATAGCCGCCAAATCCGCGAGAAGCGGCACGCCCGTCAAATCCTGCAAAAGAATTCTTGCCACCGTGAAAGGCACCTCATAATCAGGCTTCTCTCCCGCCTGCCATGAGGCCAGATTGCGCACATCCTGCTCGGTAACCCGCAAACCGTCGCAATTGCGCAAGACGCTTTCGAGCACCACACGCAGCGATATCGGCATGCGACGAATACCGGGAAATCCCTGCGCTGCAAGCGCCGGCAGGGAATAATAGCGCGCCGTCGTTCCGTCTCCGGCGGTCAAGGTGCGAAGCGTATCGTACATAAATGTGAGGGGTGAACCCGCGCACAGTGTACACATCTCGCCCGTAAAAGCAAGAAGAAAAGAGCCCCATGTCAAAATGCACGTCGGAGAAGCTTCCGCACGCGACATTCAACTGAAACGGGTTGTTGAAAAGGGGCTTGTCACGCGCCACCGAACGCCTTCACCCGGTCCGTGCCATTCAGAAGAGGTCCGTCTTCTTTTTGTCTTCCCGTCCTTCCAGATAATTGACGTTGCGGCTCACTCCGGCTCCATAAGGAGAAGAAAGGCGCACATCCGCTTCGCTCCTGATCAGGCGTCCCGAACGCCTCCTCAACCACATGATCCCCAGAGTCAGAAAAGTCAGCCCCACTACGCCGCCCAGCGTCAAAAGCACCGACCGCACCGCAGGATTATTCATCGCCTGCCGAAATTCATCGCCCAAAGTCACTTCCTCCGCCTCATCCTCCTGGCGCATTTCGATCGGTATGAGAGGCACTTGCAGATCCGATCTCTGCTCCAGGGGAGGCAGCTGCTCCGCAACGGGAGCCAGACAGGTATGCAACTCATGCACCGCCGCCAGTATTCCCTCTACTCCGCCGCCGCGCACAAGAGCCGCGCGCCTCACCCTCTCAAGCCAGGCGTGGCGATCGGAATCGGCGAGGTTGATCTCATGATATCCGAGTTCAATGTGCGGAGAATCTCCCACGCCGTACATGAGGACCACGACGTACTCGCCCGGCTGAGCCAAAGAACGCGCCAGAGTCCCTGCGGAAAGTTCCAGCGGAATCTCCTGCTCCTCGCGGAAGAGTACAATGTAAAGATGGTAGCGGGAGCGACTGTCCACAACACGCAGGGCGTATTCTACGTCGGCCCGCTGCGGGGTGTCAAGCAGCCCCTGCGGATCAATAAGACTGTCCGAATTCGCCGTGGAGTAATCGCGGTAATATCGTTTGGGTATCTTCTTGTCCGTACCGGATTTTCTGACCCCTGCCCCGGGAGCCGGCGGAGATGCTCCCTGATCCGAAAGCATGCGATAACCGCCGGAAATTTCTCCGGAAAGCAAATGGCGATAATCCTCCGCTGACCAGCGGGGAGCCTTCGACAAGGAAGCCGCATTGCCTTCCGTCTGCGGCACAGACGTCTCTTCCGTCGGTTTTGAGGGAGGGGGGACAACCTGTTCTTCCACCACCTCCTCGGCCGCTTCATCATCCTGCATCACCGGCGGAGCAGCCGCTCCCAGAGAAGAAATCGCTGCGCTTCCCGCAAGCAGAACTGCGGCGCTGCGCAGCAAAAGCGGTTTGCGCATGCGCCTGTTCACGCCGTGGGAACGCGAGGCAAGCTGCGATACAGCTGCTTTCATCACCTTGCGCAACCCCACAGCCATGGCGCGTTCGCGGAAATAAAGGCGAGCCCCGATGATGCAGCTGTTGATGCTGTCGGGATTCACATAAGGATCGAGCATGTAGCCCCAGGTGAAGCAGGCTGTCTCCAGCTGCACATCCAGCGCCAGCACAAGCATCCATTCCTGTTGTACCGGAGGCGCGTACGGGTGAATAGTGTCGCGGATGGCTTTGCGGGTTTTCTGCCACCAGAGGCTCAATCTTCCCGGCTCGGCGAGCAGTTTCTCCTCACTCGAGCGAGGAGCCCCCATGGCTAAATCAGCATCTTCAATCGCCCGAAATTGTTCGCGTTTGCCAAAGGAGGGATGATGGATCACCGCCTGGTTTAACGCCCAGTGCGCATGCGGCCGAAAATCCTTCATCTGCCCGTGAGACGTGATGAAGATTCCCAAAGCTACAGGCGGGATGTTGCGCTCCATGTCTTCCAACGCCTCCATCAGAAGGCGTCGCTCGCTGTGAGTGAGCGCCCCCGCTTCGTCCACCACGCGCGTAAACTCCAGCGGACGAGAGCCGAACACCGCCTTTGCCCGCTTCAAACTGTAGCCGCACACCGGACACTGTTCCACAGCGCCCGTATGAATCGTCGCGTTGCAACTCGGACAAATCGGCACGCATTTCTTATATCCCATTTTACCGTGCAGGTAAAGTGAAATGTCCGGCGGCGACGCGTCAGAGCGCGAATTTTGCCTTGCCAAACTGTCAGTCGCGGTGCATAATGCCCCCCGCTATGGCACACGTTAACGACAACTTTCTCAAGCTTCGCGCGGGGTACCTTTTCCCCGAAATCGGCCGACGCGTAGCAGCTTTCGCAAAAGCGCACCCGGACATCGCACCGCGCATCATCCGCTGCGGCATCGGCGATGTCACGGAACCTCTGCCTCAAGTTGCCATAGACGCCATGCACCAAGCCGTGGATGACCAGGCGCACCACGAAACTTTCCACGGATATGGTCCGGAGCAAGGGTACGAATGGCTGCGCGAGGCGATAGCCCGTGTCTCCTACGAGGAACGGGGCGTTCATGTGGAAGCTGATGAAATCTATGTGTCCGATGGCGCGAAGTGCGACACCGGGAACATTTTGGACATCTTCGCCCACGACAATGTAGTGGCTGTGCCTGATCCCGTGTACCCCGTGTATGTCGATACCAACGTGATGCAGGGAAACACGGGCGCCGCCGCTGACGACGGTTCGTACGCAGGACTGGTCTATTTGCCCTGCACCCCGGAGAACGGATTTGTGGCGCAGCCGCCAAAGCAGCACGTGGATCTCATCTACCTCTGCTTCCCGAACAACCCCACCGGCGCCGTCGCCACGAGCGAACAGCTCAAGCAGTGGGTTGATTACGCGCTGCAAAACAATGCCATCATCCTGTACGACGGGGCGTACGAAGCTTTTATCTCAGATCCTTCCATCCCCTCCTCAATCTATGCGATACCGGGCGCGCGCCGCTGTGCCATTGAGTTCCGCTCATTCTCCAAGCAGGGCGGATTTACCGGCGTACGCTGCGGCTATATCGTCATCCCCCACGAACTTGTCGGCAAGGATGCCGCCGGTAACGACGTGCCGGTTTCCAAGCTCTGGGGACGTCGCCACACCACCAAGTTCAACGGCGCGAGCTATATCGTGCAGCGTGGCGCAGCGGCCCTGTTCACCTCCGAGGGACAGCATCAAACACGCGCCCTCATCGATCATTACCTCGGCAACGCCAAACTTCTCAGCGAAGCCTGCCGACGTGTCGATCTGCAGGTGTGGGGAGGCGTCAACGCCCCGTACGTCTGGGTGCAAACGCCCTCGGGCATGGGCAGTTGGGAGCTGTTCGACAGGCTCCTTCAGGAGGCGAACATCGTGATCACGCCCGGCGCGGGATTCGGAGCGCATGGCGAAGGCTTCTTCCGCATCTCCGCTTTCAACAGCCGCGCCAACGTGGAGGAGGCCTGCAAACGCCTCGTAGCCTGCCTCGGCAAGTAAGGACAGGCGCCCGACCTATCTCGCATGCGCGGACGGGTCGTATTGTCCGCCGACAGGACGCACGCTCGTTCAGTCGCCTTGTTCAGCAGCGGGGAGGTGTTGCCGCAGGAAGTCGATCAAGTACCCCGGAGAGAGAAGTTCCCGCGTGACCACCGGCTCTTTTCCCGGGACGTAAAGCGCGTTGACGGGAACTGAGCTGCGACCGAGACGGCGAAGTTCCTCGTCAATTTTCGGATCAGGTTTTGTTTTGTCCGCACGCATCAGCGTCACGCCGCGTTCCTCCATCAACCTGAGGACCTCATCCGTATAGGCTATCCCCTTGTTGGCCTGGCACGTGAGACACCATTTTGCCGTAAAGTCCACGTACACGGGGTCTCCGTCCTCCAATGCCTTTTGTACAGCGCCGGGAGACCACTCTTCCCACGTGACTTCTCCGGAAGTATCCGCCGTCTGTCGGGGCATACTGCACCACACGCCGGCCAGCGCCAATACCAACGCGACAAGCAGCCCCGCAACGCGACTCACCCTGCTGCGGTACATGGGGCACCAGCGTCCGTACACCCAACACGCTGCGCAGACAGCAACCAGTCCCACCAGCACGGAAAGTCCCCGCGCGCTGTTCTGCGTGCTCCAATAAACATCCAGCAACCATGCGGCTGCGGCTATCATGAGGAAGGAAAGGCCTTGTTTGAGCGACTCCATCCACGCCCCGGGTCGGGGCAACAGATCGACGAGTCCCGGGAACAGGCTGAGCGCCAGATAGGGCAACCCCAGACCAAGCCCCATGATGACCAAAGCTGCAAGCAACCAAACTCCCGGCAACGCCATGGCTGCCGGCATGGCAGCGCCCAAAAACGGCGCACTGCACGGCGTGGCCACAAGCGTGACCAACAGCCCCTGAAGAAAAGCTCCCGCAACGCCTCGGCGGTTCTGCACCCCCTGCCCCATCGCTGTCGCACCCACGCCAATCTCAAACACGCCGTACATGCCCAGCCCCAGCACGAGAAGCAACACCATCAGCCCGTACACAACCCACTCATTCTGCATCCATGCCGCCCAACTGCGGTCGGCTCCCCCTTCATCGCCGATAAGAAGAGACAGCCAATCCTGCCACGCGGACTGCGCCAGAAGCGGCAGATTGGAAACGACCACCAGCGCAAAGCCGAGCACGAGAAAGCTCGTTACAATGCCGGCCACAAAGGCCAATGAATGCGCGACAACGTGTCCCCTGCCGCCGCCGCTCAACTGCACAAACCCCATCACCTTGAGCCCAAGAACCGGGAAGACGCAGGGCATCAGGTTGAGGAGAACACCCCCAAGGAAAAGTCCAAGAGCAATACCCCAAAATCCGGCAGGCACGCCGCGTGATGACGACTGCAGAGGAACGCTGATGGAGGCGTGCTGACCACCCGGCCATGCCAAATGACCGTCCAGGGAACGCGGGCGAATCGATGGAGCAGGATACATGACGTCTTCGCCGGAATTGGTCGGCAGCTGCATGATGAGCATGCCATCTTCGCGCTGCACCTGCTGTTTGAGCGCGGGATGGATGCTGTTGTCATCGGAAATGAAGATGGGATCACCGGCAAAACCGGGATCATGAAAACGAAGAACGACCCCTCCGGAAGAACGAGAGGCGGACGCCTCCTGCACTTTTTCATCCCCCAAAACTTCCACGAATTTTTCCGGAGAGCTCCAGGCATCGTTCGGCTCCGGCTCCCCTTTGGAAAGAGAAAGCGCGGTCGCAACCTGCACGGGAGGCATGCAACCGGTGTCGGAACATAATTGCGCTGTAGCCGACAGCTCGATTTTCGCATCCCGGGGAGCGTCCGCCTGCGGAATCATGCGCCACACGACCACAGGAGACTCGTAACCGTACGCCGTACCGACCGCGCCCACGATCCTCTGCGGCGTCTGCCAATACGGTCCCTGCACTTCAAAGCCGGCAGGAGCGGCAAGGCGGAGTTCCATCCCCATACCGACAGTGCCCGGGTTGCGGTAATACGCATGCCAGCCCGGAGTCGTTTTCCCGTGCAACGCCACAAGGAACGGATGTCCCGGAGCATACGCCCGCACACTGGCCTCCGCTTGCAGACTCATCTCGGGCATCGACTCCTCTGCCCCGAGAGGAGCAAGGAAGAAGACTGCCCACATCCAGAGACTTTTCATCAGGTGATCCATCGTCGGCAATCATATCACAACTTTTGCCCCCTGACAAGAAAAGCATGAGAGCGCATGTTTTTCAGACAGGCTCCCTCAAGGAAAGCGGATACAGGGCTGCTGCAGCGGAAAGGCGTCTCCCATGTCGAGCTTTTACCCAATGGGACAATGTTTTCAACGCGATTCCCGGGATGAAAAGGAGGCTCTTTGCCGCGAGACGCTGAGCCGGAGCAAGCCGGAATCTTGTAAAGGTAAGGAGAGGACGAGCGCAGGGTACGCCGGAGTTACGGCGTTTTCAGAGTCCGGAGCAAGCAAAGTCAGCCGATCTCAGGCCTTTTTTGCTCCGGTTCCGGACGTGATTCGGATTTGTCGGGGGAAGGAGGAACGGCAACTTTCGAAGCGCGAGGAGTATTGTAGCGATTGGCCGCTGCTGAGAAGCCTTGTTGCAGGAGAAGCTGCAAAGCTTCGGCAGCACGCTTTACGGCCTCTTGCACAGGAGCCTTTTCTTCCGGAGTAAAGCCGCCCAATACGTGGGAGACAAGGCTTTTGCCGCCGTGCGAACCAATGCCGACGCGCAGACGAGGGAAAGATTCCGTACCCAAATGGGCTATCACTGATTTCATCCCATTGTGACCGCCGGCGCTGCCCCCTTCGCGCAGACGCAGCGAGCCTACGGGAAGAGCAATATCATCGTACACAACCAGAACCTGATCCGGAGTAAACTTGAAATAGCGCATCAGCGCACCCACACACACGCCGGAGTCGTTCATGAAGGTCTGCGGCTTCACCAACAGCACGCCCGGTCCCCGCGCCACAAGCCCCTTGCGCGCGGAATCCGGCTTCCAGATCGCTCCGCAACGTTCCGCAAAGGCGTCCAGCACGGCGAAGCCCACGTTGTGCCGCGTGCCCACGTAGGAAGCGCCCGGGTTGCCAAGGCCGGCGATGATGCGCACGGAATTCATCACGGACAAGCGTTTCGTTCGGAGAGTACGATGCTGCGGTTCACGGCATTCAGATAAGCGCGGGCGGAAGCCTCCACCACGTCGCTGGCCGCACCCTTGCCGGACACCGGTTTGCAATCGTCGCCGAACTGCACCTTCACGGAGACTTCGCCGAGGGCGTCCTGTCCGGCGGTGGTGGAGCGTACCACGTAATCCACCAAATCGCCGCGCGTGCGGGTGATGCGGTCGATGGCCTTGAAGCTGGCATTGACGGGACCGTTGCCTATTGCGCAGTCGGTGTAGCTCTTGCCGTCTTTTTCCAGAGTGACGGTAGCGGTGGGTTTGGTGGAGCTGCCGGCGGTAAATTGCAGCATCGCCATCTTCCACTTCCCTTCGTGCGTGTCGAGAGAATCATTCACCAGCGCCGCCAGGTCATCATCGTACACAAACTTCTTGCTGTCGCCCACTTTCTTGAAGCGCTCGAACACCTGGGTGAGTTCTTCGTCCGACAGCTCGTGCCCCAGCTTTTCCAGACGCGCCTTTACCGCCGCGCGCCCGGAGTGCTTGGTGAGCGGCAACTCCGTCTCGCCCCAGCCCACATCCGCCGGGTTGATCACCTCGTAGGTTTCGCGCTTGGCCAGGATGCCGTGCTGATGGATGCCCGAGCTGTGGGCAAAGGCGTTTTCCCCGACAATGGCCTTGGACCGCTGCACCGCCATGCCGCTCATGCGGGACACCACGCGACTCGTCTTGACGATCTCGCGCGTATTCACTCCCACCACCTTGCTGCCGGGGGCAAAGCCGAAGGCCTCCGGACGCAAGGTAAGCGCCATGATGACTTCCTCAAGGGCGGCGTTGCCGGCGCGTTCGCCGATGCCGTTGATCGCCCCTTCCACCTGACGCGCACCGGCAGTCACGGCAGCCAGCGAATTCGCCACGGCCAACCCGATGTCATTGTGGCAGTGCACCGAGATGACGGCTTTGCCGATGTTGGACACGTGGTCGATGAGGTAGCGGATCATGTTGCTGTACTCTACCGGCGTAGTAAAGCCCACCGTATCCGGAATGTTAACCGTGGTGGCCCCTGCATCGATGACCGCCTCAATCACCTGGGCCAGGTAATCCAGCTCCGTGCGGCTCGCGTCTTCCGGGGAGAATTCCACGTCCTTCACCAGACTGGCGGCCATCTTTACGTAGCGCACAGCCATGTCCAGCACTTCTTCCTTGGTCTTTTTAAGCTTGTATTCGCGGTGCAGCGGGCTGGTAGCCAGAAACGTGTGAATGCGCCCGCGATCTCCTGCCGGAGCCACGGCCGCCGCCGCCTGCCGCACATCGTTTTCCACGCAGCGCGCCAAGCCCGCTATCCGCGTGTTCTTGAGCGTGCGGGCTATGATGGACACCGCCTCAAAGTCCCCATCCGAGATGCAGGGGAATCCTGCCTCAATGATATCCACTCCGAGCTTCTCGAGCTGACGCGCCACTTCCAGTTTCTGGCGCAGATTCATGGAGGCTCCGGGGCATTGCTCGCCATCCCGCAGGGTGGTGTCGAATATCAGGACGCGGTCATTTGGTTTCATAACGACCCCATCCTATTTCTTTTCATTTTTGAGGTCAAGAAAAAAGTTGTTTCGCGCGCGAGCGCGATCGCGAGCCGGCGATCGCGCGCGCGCGCACGGGACCACCTGTTTCCTCATCACTTGACTTCCCGATCTGAACTCACAAGCCCCGGATGACCTTCACTTGACCCGACCCTCTTTTAACTCCTTAATAATTTCATCAAGAGAGAATTAAGACAGAACGATCAAGCGCGATGTGAACTCATCCACGTCGGGCATGTCTTGTTGCGTCCACCGTTCCCATTCGGCAAATGACTCGCCACGATATACAGGGGCATGAAGCAGGGAAATTTCTTTTCACAAACCTTTCGTGGAACACGAAATAGCACGGAGATTCAGATGTGCCTCACCGAGTCCCGCACGGAACTTGGACAGCGCGACTCCCACTCGCTTTCAGGGATGGATGCCACGGCATTTCATTCACTACAATCAGCGTTCCGCCGGGGGATTGATCTGTATCGTCACATGATTTGCTCATCCGCCGCACACACGACCTCCGGAGTGCCCCTTGAGCGCCACCTGCCCCATACACGAAAGTTCCTCCCCTCCGCTCTGCGTCCTTCCCTACCACCTTACCAACTCGTCTTGACAGGAGCAATGTTGCATCCTTACGCAGAAAAACTCAATCCCTCCGCCCCGGCACACACCAAATTCAGTGGCTCGTCATCGTTCTATTCTTCAAGATCGAAATTTCTTTGGGGAGTCAGTCCAAGATGATAAAGCGGATCATCGTTCAACAAGACAACTTTCGGTATGGTTTCTCCTGCTTCCCTCAAAGCCTCAGCTGTGCGCGTAAAAGTGCGCCTATCATTTGTAAGCACACAGTCAACCTGTTCGGCTGCTGCCTGGGCAAGAATCATCGTGTCAGTGGCTATAAACTGTCGATCATGGGGCTCTTTCCGTTCGACTTTTTTTGCATCACAAGTTACAGCCCGGAATTTTGCCGCTTTCTTAGCGTGGGGCACACCGAAACTAGAAAAACGAAAAGGCTGTGCATAGACATCAGCCAAGTTGCCCTTGACGCCGTACTCAGCAAGTGTAAGAGAACTTACCACAACGCGATGTTTCCCTCCCACTAATTTTCTGAGGCACCGCTCGGCAGAGACATGACAAATAGCTTTCTCATTAAGTAACGAGATGAGAGCGCACGTATCAAACAGCACGGTCATTCTTCACCTCCCCTTACTGAAACTAACCACTTGTACGGATCATCTACACCTTGCCAATCTTTTGTCCCCTGCTTAATGGCTGCCGCCAGCTTCTGCTCATCCAATATGGGCGTATCGACGATCTCCTTGAGCGTATAATCTTTATACACCTGCTCCACAACATCGTACCTGCATTTCACCAAAACGCGAATAGTCTTGTAGAGGATATTTTCGCTCAGCCCCTCCAAGAATTGCCGATCTACTGATATCGTGTACTTGCCGTGCTTATTGAATAGGTGAATATTCGGAGATCCCTCGCCACCGGCATCGGTGACGGTGCCCTCAATCTCAAGCTCTGCCTCCTCTACACGATTCCGGACTACCTTCCGATGAATATCCGGACCGATGCGTAAACATGGCCTCCCCTCGCATGTGACCCCATATTGCCTGTGCCCTTCCTTGGCATCTTGCTCCATCTGCCGGAAGACACTCAACCGCTCTCTGGGAATTTCCGAGGTATTCCCCTTTGCATAATGATCACAATCTGCCACAAGACCTGCAATGAGCGCCGATGTCGCAGTCACCGTAGCCTTGATGGAACCATTCTCTAATTTGATGTCTACGTTCTGCCCGACGAGTCGTCGCCATTGCCCCAAATACTTGGTGAGAGTGTCGATGTCCGTGTTACGCAAAGAGATTTCACGACCATCATTCGCTACCCCTTTCACGGATAACTCGAGGGTCTTTTGATCTTCTCTCTGCTTTGTAACATCCTCCATGTGTGGTAATGTAACGCACTTCCACGTGTAAATCAAGAAAAAAGCCAAATCACCTAACAAACCATTTTCCCGAGGAAGAACTGGACTCATGAAACGTTCCCATACACCCATGTATGTTAAAAAGTCATCTCTTATGAAATTCGAATGAAATTTTACTTTTTTCTTATGTTTTCTCTTATGTTTTTCTCTTATTTCTTATATTTTTGAGTCAAATCTTATGATATTCGATGAATTTCTTATGAAATTTATGCGAAAACTTCACTTTTTTCTTATGTTTTTCTTTACTTTTTGTCAATTTCTTATAGAATTCACGATGTAAAACATAAGATTCGGGTCATGATTGAAGACGAGCTGCGAGAGTTAATCGAAAAAGTCCGGCATCGGGGGTGCGAGGGGCAGACCTTGGAAATCAAGTCCGCCCATGAAGGATGTCCCGCAAAGCTCTACGATACCCTGTCCGCGTTTGCAAACCAGAATGACGGCGGCGTGCTGCTCTTCGGACTCGATGAAAAGGCGCATTTCGCGAAGGTAGGCGTCTATAATGCTCAGGATTTGCAGAAGAAAGTAACGGAGTATGGGGAGCAGATGACGCCCGTGGTGCGCCCCGTTTTCACGGTGTATGACGAAGGGGGCAAGACTTTCGTTTCCGCCGAGATACCACCTGTGGACGTTGCGGAGCGTCCGTGTTTCCATACGGCTGCCGGACGCGTCAGGGGGGCGTTTTCACGTGTGGGGGAAGCGGACAAGCACATGACGGAGTATGAGGTGTACAGCTATGAGGCTTTTCGGCAGAAGATTCGCGATGATCTTCGCCCGGTCGAGGGAGCTTCGTTGGATGCGCTGAACCAAAACAAGCTTGATGAATACATGGAGCTCATGCGGTCAGAAAGACCCAACCTCGCGCGTATCCCCGAGGCGCAGCAGTATGAGCTCAACGGCATTGTGCGGGAGGGACGCGTCACCATGACTGCCATGCTGCTCTTCGGCCTGGTTCCGCAAGCGTTTTATCCCCGTCTCTGCATCTCCGCCACCTGCGTTCCCGGCACGGACAAGGGAGCGGTGGATGCCGCAGGCAATCGCTTCACCGACAC
>CANRET010000024.1 GCA_947629715.1 uncultured Akkermansia sp. | reverse complement strand
GGCAACGAGTTAGACCATAAGTGAACCTCTTGTCTCTTTCCTTAAAATGAATCCAGTTTTCAAATGCGTTTGCCCTGCTTGCGCGGATATGAGGCTTGACGAACAGCAGTGCGGGTCATATCATGACGCGCGTATGAGCACGTATCGAGTAGCTGTTTTAGCGGGAGATGGCATAGGACCGGAGGTGATGCACGAGGCTTTGCGCGTGCTGAGCGCAGCGGAACAAAAGTACGGATTCAACACACAACGCGTGGAAAAGCCGGTAGGTGGCGCCGGGATAGATGCCTCCGGCAAGGCTCTGCCGGAAGATACTCTGGCAGAATGCGAGGCGGCTGATGCGATTCTGTTCGGTTCCGTAGGAGGGCCGAAGTGGGAAAATCTGCCGCCGGATGAGCGTCCGGAGCGAGGAGCGCTGCTGCCGCTGCGAGCCCATTTCGGATTGTACGCGAATTTGCGGCCGGGCGTGTGTCTGCCGGAACTCACGGCGGCCTCTCCGCTCAAGGACAGTTTGATCGAGGGAGGATTCGACATATTGTGCGTACGCGAGCTGACGGGCGGCATGTATTTTGGCCAGCCCAAGTTTTACGGCGAGCGCGGGGGAGAGCTGATCGGCCTCGACACCATGATTTACCACCGCCACGAAGTGGAGCGCATCGGGCATCTGGCATTCCGCGCAGCGCAAGGACGCAATC
This sequence comes from uncultured Akkermansia sp., assembly GCA_947629715.1. Classification (GTDB taxonomy): domain Bacteria; phylum Verrucomicrobiota; class Verrucomicrobiia; order Verrucomicrobiales; family Akkermansiaceae; genus Akkermansia. The sequence continues at coordinate 31,442 of CANRET010000024.1, read as the reverse complement.
ACCGTCTTTGCAGCGTGGACAAGGCGAATGTGCTGAGCGCCTCCGTACTCTGGCGAGACGTGATGACCGAGCTGTCCGCGCAGTATCCGGACGTGCAACTCAGCCACATGTACGTGGACAACGCCGCCATGCAACTCGTACGCAACCCGGGGCAGTTTGACGTCATTGTCACGGAAAACACATTCGGCGACATCCTGACGGACGAGATGGCCATGATTTGCGGCTCGCTCGGCATGCTGCCCAGCGCATCCCTCTGCATGCGAGGCAACAAAACCTTCGGTCTGTATGAACCCTCCGGCGGCTCAGCCCCGGACATCGCAGGGCAAGGCATCGCCAACCCGATCGCGCAAATTCTCTCCATGAGCATGATGCTGCGCCATTCCTTCGGATTAGCGCAGGCTGCCGACGCCGTGGACAAAGCCGTGCGCACCGCCATTTCAAACGGCTTCCGTACGCGTGACATCGCCTCCGGCTCACCGAGCGAAACAATAGTCAGCACGGCGGGCATGGGAGACGCCATCCTCAGCACCCTCATGTGACGTTTTTCTCACTCTTTGTGCTTCCAGAAGCCCAACAAGAAGTGGAGCGTTTGATTAAAATATCTACGAAATACTATATGTTGCGCCTATTTCCGAGCAAGTATAGAAAATCTTGAAAAAGCCGGAGATAAAGCTTGTCAAGAGTGAAGTCGATTGGTATAATACGGAAAGCAAGAACCTACAGAGGACCATGAAATTCTCACTCGCGAAACAAGTGTTGCTGGATGGATTGAACAAGGTCGTGGGCGTAGTGTCCGCGCGCCCGAGCATGCCGATTCTGTCCAATGTACTCATTGAGGCTGCCGACGGGGAGTTGAAACTGACGACCACGACAATGGAGCTGACCATCCAGGCAAAGATACCGGCGATGGTAGAAACGCCCGGAGCTTTCACCCTGCCGGCCAAGACACTGCAGAGCATTGTGCGCGAGATGAAGGACGGAGAGGTGAGTGTGGAGCTGAAAGGCAATGCGGTGACAGTGCGCTGCAATCGCGCTCACTTCAAACTGTACGGACTGGTAGCCGAGGAATTCCCGCAGATGCCTGCTTTCAAGGAGGCCCGCGAGTTTGAGGTGCCGCAGGGTATGCTCAACAAAGGGTTGCGCTACACAGAGTTCGCCATTGCCAACGATGACATGCGCTATGTGCTCAACGGCATCTACACCTGCTTCCAGGATGGCAAGCTCACGCTGGTGGCCACAGACGGTCGCCGTCTGGCCCTCTTTGAAAACGAGCTTGAGTTCCCGGAATCTCAGCAGGTCTGCCTGATTCTGCGCAGCCGCGCAGTGCCAGAGCTGCATCGTCTTCTCGGAGACACTGGCAATGTGCAGGTGCGCGTGTCAGCCGACCAAGTTGCTTTTGATTTGGGAGACACCCTGCTCGTCACCAAACTCATCCCGGGCAATTACCCGAACTACCGACAGGTTATTCCAAGCCACTACAACGAGCGCATCGCCCTGCCGGCTCAAGAACTCAACGAAGCGGTGCGCCGCGTCTCCTTGCTCGCCGCTGAGAAGAAGAATACCGTACTCTTCCACATCACTCCCGGCGTGATGGAGGTGCAGTCCGGCTCGGCGGAAGTAGGCGAGGCGAACGAAGAGGTCCCCATCGAGTACGAGGGGCGCGAGTTCTCCATCACCTTCAACGCGGATTACGTGCTTGCCCCGCTCAAGGCAGTGGGCGAGAACGAGGTGAGCATCGATCTCATTGATGCTTCCAGCCCAGGCGTCATGCGCGTGGCCGACGAGTTCCTGTACGTGCTCATGCCGATGCACTCGTAATTTGCGACTTTTCACGCAAGTGCGGGACGGAAGTTGCTTCGCTTCGCAGATGCCCTGCGTTACCTGTCGTGTGCGGGCTACTGCGCGTAGGTGTGCAGTGAACCTGCCGCCCTCGGCGCCACATTCACGATGAGGAAGGTGGTCAGCACCGCAGCAAAGCCAAGCAAAAGCATGATGCGACGCGCGGAGGGATCAGAGACCTCCATGTGGAAATAAATGAGATAGATCAGCCAAGTGATGAGCGACCATGCCTCCTTGATGTCCCATGCCCAGTAGCGGCCCCACGCAGCATCCGCCCACAGCGCTCCGCTGCACAGTCCGAAGGTCAGAAAAGGGAAAGCCAGGCGCGCCAGCATATGCGCCGACGTGAGCCGGGCTGCCTGCCGCGCACCCCAAGCCCCGACCGCATAGACAGCAGAGAGAGTCAGCATCGCGTACGCCGCTACGTAACTTGCAACGTGCGGCACAAACCACGCCGATTGCAGAGCCGGCGCCTGACGCCACCCCGCCTGCAACGGCATGCACAACGCACCGATGAGCGCCACAGTCGCCACTCCCGCTATGCCCGCCGTTGCCTGAACTCCCCTGCGCCTCAGATATGTCCACACCGGGTAAAGAAGCAAGGGGAGCGCACAGAGCACATGGCGCATGTTGCCGAACGGCGGAGCTTGCGCTGCCCATGCATTGGCTGCAAACAGCAGAACACAACTCGCCATACCTGTGCTAAGAGCCCGCACTCCCCACGCGTTGCCCCTGCTTGTAAGCAGCAGCATCCACGAAACGGCAAAAAGGAGCACGGACAATGCCGTGAATATAATAAGCAAGGCGTTCATGCTGTTTTTGTCAATTCGTTCCTGAAAAGCCGGGCAAAACTACAGAGCAGTACGCCCACCAACCCGGCAAACACAAGCATTCTTCCCGGCGCACGGCGAAGCAGCAGTTGCACCTGACGAGCATCGGGACTGCAGCTCATCAGATAAATCCGCCAATCACGCCAAGTCGCCGGTTCATTCACACGCAGGGTCTCTTCCCGTTCCTCGTCCCGCTTCCTCACGGGGACGAAACGGCACACAGCGCGATATTCCTTCACCGGTCCCGACTGCTGCACCAGCACGCGCACCGGCTCGCCCGGAAGCATGAAACAGCGGCCCTGTCCACCGGGCAAAACGCGCAAATCCGCCACATTCCACTCCTCCTTTCCGCAACGAATGCGCTCCCCCTGCTTTACGGCTGCGGCGATCGGCGTCCAGCGGCCTACTCGATGCTCCAGCAAGTTGTACACTCCCGCACTTTCATGGCGCTCCACCTGCAGACTTTTCACCTCCACCTCAAAGGGCATCGGACTGTCCATTTTTTTCCCCTGAGTCGGGCGTGTCTCACCCACATAGCGCACAACCGAGAAACGCTGCTCGGCGCAGACATCGACGAAGGCTCCCGCTACCACCATAGCAATGCTCAAATGCGCCACCGCCAGCCATAGCTGATCCACACGCAAACTCAGGTGCGCCAAATAGCCGAAAATCACACTGAAAAGCAGTCCTACCATGGCCAGGCATCCCATCCCCACTGCACCAAACCACATGGCTCCCCCCATATCCGCATAGCGCAGCGATTCCTGTCCATAGCACAACAACACACCCACGCCCGCCACGGCAAAAAAGAGCAAAACAATGCCCAAGACCATGCGCAACCTGTGTCCCGCCGACATTGTCCATGCCGCCCACAAGCACAACACGCCAGCCCCCCCTCCCAGCACGCGCACAAGCCCCCCACGATACACTGCCTCAACCCCGCCCCAAGGTAAAGCTCCTGCCAGCAGCAACACGCACCATGCTCCAAGCAACATCACGACGATGCGAAGCGACGTGGATTGCTTAAGTCCCATATCTCTCACCAATTCCACGTTAGAGAAAACACGCCCATAAGCGAGTTTTTATCCTGCGTGCGGTAAGTACGACTGTGCACCAATACCCCGGCGTAGTAATCAATCCCCTTGTAGGCCACGCCTGCACCCAACTGTCCCTGCACCTGCCAGGGAGTGCGACCACACGTGCGGTCGAAATGATGGAATACGCCTCCATCAATCGTCATATCTCGCGCCACGTATTCACCATACACTCCGGCAAGCATGAAATAGGAAATCTTACGGCGGTCGTAGTTTGGCTTGCTCAACAGACTGATGCCAAAGTTGCCCGTTTCGATGTCATTCGTCGTCATGCTGGGCGGGAGATTACGTCCGATGCGGTAGAGAACACCTACGCCACCGGAGATATTGAAGGTACCCAACGACTCACGCACGTACATGCGCGTCTCACTCTCCCACCCACGACGCAACATCCGCACTCGGGCCAACCACTCTTGGCGCGACGCGAGCTGTACGGTCATCTCCGAGGGGACCTGATCGCTCCAGCCGCGCCATTTCTCCATATCCAACAGCTCATGCACCGCATTTTGCGTCTTACCAGCGAGAGAGGCTTTGCCCGTCGTTCCAACCTGCAACTCTGTACCGCAGCCGAACTTTTCCCCACGGTACAAGTACCCGCCCCCGAGCGCCAGATAGCCGCAGTACGGGTGCTGGCCGAGGATATTACCGTAGCTGTGAGCTTCCGGGGTGTACATGTTTTGCGTAAGGGTGACTGCCCAAGCGTGTTTTTCGGAAATTTCGCGCGTGAAATCAAAACGCGTACCGTGCGAGAAGTTGCAGTCCTCGCCCGATATGGAATCATTCTGAAAGACCCCATGCAAATGATTTTTCGGAGCATCGGTGTAACCCGGATCCCCAAGTTGCGGTATCGGATTGGTATATCCTGCCACACCCGCCACAGCTGCATAGACAACGACCGGTAGTAATCCCATGTCCCTAATCTATTCTAATAAGGAATGGGCGTCAAGATTATTTACGGTCTATGAGACAGTGAACCAGAAATTGTCCCGCTCAGTGGTTTGCGTCTATGTCCGAGGAAACGAACCAGCACAACGCGCCACGAGGTGCGGGAATGGCTTTTCATTCAGAAAAGGCGATTTCTCATCCCCTCTCATTTCTTTTCCCTCCCCGAAAGGCGCGCATTTGGAATATGCATCCGAGCAAACCTAAGATATTGAAAATGACTGACTATGATTTGGACAGCCACTACGTGAGCGCATGGAGCCAGGCGAAGAACGCCCGCTGGAGCAACACCCTGCTCGTCACCATCGACACGAACGACGCTTCGCTGAGACGCACGGTAAATTATGGGAGCGACAGTTACACGCATCCTCTCGCCTAAGGAGCCCGCGTTGGGATAAAGTCGGAAAGATTCGCGCCGAGTGAGACGGGCAGCAGCGAAACAGATGACAAGTGCGAATTACGATTTGGAAAGGTCGCGTGTGTCCGTCTCGTAACTTCCGCCAAGAGCCGTGACAAGACGCGCCAAGGTCATGCGAATCTGCTGACGAGCAGCAATGACATTGAGCCGCGCGTTCAACCACGAGCGCTCCGCCGTTGCCACATTCAAGTAGTCAGAATAGCCGCTGTTGTAGAGGCGCAGAGCGAGCTCGGCCGCCTCCTTGCTGGAACGGGCAGCCTGCTCATGCTGCGGGAGTTGGTTGGTAAGGCGTGCATAGTCGATGAGGCACTCCTCCACCTCGGCAAAGGCGGCCAATACCGTCTTGCGGTACGCCTGCGCACTCTCCATCTCTGCAATGCGGGCCAACTTCACATTCGAGCGCAGCTGCACACGGTTGAAAAGCGTTTGCGAAACGGAGGATGACAGATTCCATCCCGCGCTTCGGAAGAAATCGGCGAAGTCCGACGAAGCTGCGGCTGAGGCACTTCCCGTAAGCGAAAGACGAGGGAAGAGATTGGCAACCTGCACGCCGATGGTTGCCGCAGCTCGATGCAGATTACACTCCGCCGCCACAATGTCCGGCCTGCGGCGCAGCAGATCCGATGGCAACCCCGTCGGTACGCGTGGGATGCGGTTAAATACAGTCGGAGCGGGCATGCGCAGCTGCACGCGATCAGGAGTGACGCCCAGCAGGGTAGCCAGCGTGGTGCGGCACGTTTGGATATTCGCTTCATATGCGGGAATCTGCGCACGGGTATTAGCGATCGTGACGCGCGCCTGCTCCAAATCCAAGCGATTCTGGAAGCCGGTAGCAACGCGCTTTTCGACAATATCAAAGGTGCGCTGCTGATAGACGAGCTGTTCGCGTGCCGAGCGCAGGCTCTCCATTGCAGAAATCCATTCGAAATAGGTGGTAGCAATAGAGGATGCAAGCGCGATATTGGTGGCGGCAGATGCGGCGCGAGCCGAACCGACATTGGCCACGGCAGCTTCCACCTCACGCCGCGTGCCGCCCCATATATCCGGCGACCATGCAAGCGACAAACCGCCATTCCACTGACCATGCGAGGTCGAGCTGTTGAACCCGCCCCCATTTCCTCCGCCGAAACTACCGCTCACGCTCGGAAACAAGTCTGCACGAGTACTGCGCAACTGAGTCTCTGCACGAGCAATGGCCAATGCGGCGGTGATGACATCAGGGTTAGCCGCGAGCCCCTGTTCAATCAGTGCGGTGAGCTGAGCATCCCCGAAATGTCCCCACCACGCACTGCCGACGCCCTCATCTGCGGCGGGAGGCATGTGATTTACCCAAGTGGCGGGCAGCTCCATATCCGGTGCGCCGTGAAAATTCGGTCCGAACAGGCAGCCGCCCAGTATCAGAGGCATTGCGAGTATCAGCGGGGTTGTGTGCTTCATAAGCTCGTTTGAGAAGGGGGTTATTCGTGGTGCAAGGCATCGATGGGATCTAATCGCGAGGCCTTAAAAGCCGGGTACCAGCCGAAGATTATGCCGATGACGGCCGCCACACTCACTGCCAGAACCATGGCCAGCGGCGATGTGGCGACAGGCCACCCATTGTGCTTACTCACCAGCTCTGAAGCAATGCGTCCCGCAATGATCCCAATGATACCACCCGCCAAGCATAGCAGCACAGCCTCCAGCAAAAATTGTTGCATGATGTCACGAGGTCTCGCTCCCACCGCCATGCGCAAACCAATCTCGCGCGTTCTCTCCGTCACGGAGACCATCATGATGTTCATGATGCCCACTCCGCCCACTACCAGCGATATCATCGCCACGGCTATCAGCAGCTTGCTCATCGTCTCGCTCGTCCCCGTCACCATCTTGATGAACTGCGAGCGATCGCGCAACTCAAAATCATCCAGCACTCCCGGTTCCAGCTTATGTTGGCGACGCAAAACGGGCGTCATCTCGTCCATGGCAGGCGTAGCGCTTTCTTTGCTCTTAATTTTTACAAGAATGGCATCCACCGTGCGTGTACGCAGCGGGTGCGGCGAGTTCGAATAAGGCTGCAAGTCGCACCCGGGGTAAAAGTTCACCCCCGTTGTTGAATAGGTGGACGTGGAAGAGGCTTTGTTGACATTGTTGGCTGCGCCGCCTTTGGATATCGTGGCTGTGCCAGAGGCGCCCATGAGGCGCATGCGTATGCTGGTCCACGGCAGAATGAGGCAGTCGTCCTGATCATTGCCCATACCGTCTGCACCCTTGGCTGCCAGCACACCAATGACGGAGAAGGCGACATCCTTGATGCGAATGTCCTGACCGATGGGATCCTGCCCGGGATAGAGCTTATCGGCGATTGTCTTACCGATGAGGCACACGCGCGCGGCCTCATCAACCTGCTTTTTAGTGAACGCGCTGCCACGCTCCACCTCCCACCCCTCGATACCCAAATAATGCTCATTGCCACCTTTGATAGAATTGGGACTCCAGTTCGTGTTGCCTACGATCACCTGTCCAGAAGCGCGCACGAAGGGAGAAGCAGACACCACCGTGGCAGGGCACTCCTCCATGATAGCGTCCGCATCCGATGGGAAAAGAGAGGCTCGACCACCCATGCCGCTGTTCACGCCTCCGGTGCTGACCGATGCGCCAAAGATATTCACCACATCAGCGCCCAAGTTGGAAAACTTATCAGCTATCTGCTGCTTGGAGCCCTCGCCGATTTCCATAATCGCAACCACTGCCGCGATGCCGATCACGATCCCCAGCACGGTGAGCGCCGCTCGCATCGGGTTGCGCACCAACCCGCGCAGACATGTCAAGAGTAGCGTGGTGAACTTCATTTGTGCAAGGTGGCGTTCAGTTCATCAGACACACCTTCCATGATGAGGCCATCGCTCATATTGATGGCTCGGTCGGTAAAAGCAGCCGTCTTGGGATCATGCGTGACGATAATGACGGTAATGCCCTGCTGCCGGTTCAAGTCGCGAAACATGTTCATCACCTCCACCGAAGTGGAAGAATCCAGGTTCCCCGTAGGTTCATCCGCCAGCAAGATTCCGGGGGAATTGATAAGCGACCGTGCAATAGCCACACGTTGCTGCTGACCGCCGGAAAGCTGTGCAGGCGTGTGATGCATGCGATCTTCCAGTCCAACCAGACGAATGAGCTCCAGCGCGCGTGCGCGGATCTGCACCGTCTTCTGCACAGGGTGATGATAATACGCCGGCATCATTACATTCTCGATAGCTGACGTGCGTGGCAGCAGGTTGAAATTCTGAAAGACAAAACCAATACGCGCATTGCGCAGTCGAGCCCGCTCATCCGCATTCAAGCCCGCCACATCCTTACCGTCCAGGTAATACTCCCCACCGCTCGGGTGATCCAAGCAGCCCAAAATGTTCATAAGCGTGGACTTCCCGCTTCCCGAGGCTCCCGTGAGCGAAACGAACTCCCCATCCCCGATGCTCAGCGATATACCCTTAAGCACAGGCAAATCAATCTCTCCCAGGTGGTAAACCTTGGTAATGTTGCGCAGCTCAATCACGACGGTTACTTGGCGAGCGTTACATGGGCGGAGGTCCGGGACGACCTCCCTTCGTACTCTGCCCTGGCTTAGGTTCGGCGCCTCCGGTCGAACGTTCGCGGCGTTTGGGCCTGTTCATACCGAATAGATTGTTTTCTCCCTCTTTGAGAGCTGCCTGCTCACTCGCACCGAGCAACACACCAGTCGCCAATTCCTCTCCGGGCGCCAGTTCTTCTCCCTCCACCGGCGTTACCACGCTGCGCGTGCCGTCATCGTGACCTCGCAGCACCCTCACCGGCGTCACATGGTCGCCCTGCTTCCTCCATAGCAAGGTTTCCTTTTCGCCCATTTCCTCCGGCGACACGAGTTGCACCCCGGGCGCAATAGCCTCCGGCGACGGACGAAATTCAAAGGCAGCATCTGCCACCATCAGGCAATCTTTGAACTCCTCCACAATGAAGTTCACATTTGCGCTCATGTAAGGCAACAGCTTACGTTCAGGATTCTCCACATCCACCTCCACGATATAAGTCACCACGTTGGAAGACATCGTGGCATTCGGACGTACCTTGTTGACCTTCCCGGTGAACGTCTCGTTAGGTAAGGCATCCACGGTATAGCGCACCTCTTGTCCGGGATGCACTTTGGCTATGTCTGCCTCATTCACACTCGCCCATATCTGCATACGTGACAAATCCCGCGCCACTAAGAACAGAGTGGTCGCATTCATGCTGCTCACCACCGTCTGCCCCACATTCACCTGACGCACCACGATCGTGCCGTCTACCGGCGTGGTAATGCGCGTGTAGTCGCGATTGCGAAGCTCGCGGGTCAACTGGGCCTGCGCGCTCTGCAGCTGGGCCTCTGCATTCGCTTGCTGCGCACGGCTTGTCTGCTGCTGCGCGCGCGCACTCTGCATGGCGGCCGCAGTACTCTCCGCTGCATTCACAAACTGGTCGTACTCCATCTGGGAAAGCGCGTCACCCACACCCAACTTTTCCGCACGCTGCATATCACGATCCGCCTTGTTTTTGTTGGCCTGTGCCTGGGCTACCGCCGCCTCCGCCTGCGCCACTGCCGCTGCAGCGGACAGTATCTGGGCCTCCGCCTGCGCCACCTGGGCCTCCGCGCGCTTGATATCCAACTCTACCAGCGTATCGTCTATGCGAGCCAACAGTTGTCCTGCCTTCACTTCGCTCCCATAGTCCACTCGTTTGCCTTCCAAATCCGTGCCGAACTCTTTGATTTCGCCCGTCACTTGAGCGCCCACATCCACCAACTCCTGAGGTTCCAGCGTGCCTGTAGCCTGTACTTTGTTTACAAAATCGCCTCGAGTCACGGTCGTCGTTGCAAACCGAACCTTATCTACTCGATGATTGGAGCTATAGTACATCCACGCGCTTATCGCGAACGCCGCCACCGCCAAAATGATGATGATCTTGATTAGTCTTTTTATCATGCTCTTTTATCAACCTTGAAAGAAGACACTCCCAGCCGCGCCGTCTCCCATCTCCTGTTGGGGACGCACTTGCAAGCGGATTTTCTACACATCTTCCGAAAAATGAGTGCTCCTCATCTCAGAATGGGATGTCATCATCATCGTCCAAGGGCATGGGAGCCTGCCCCTGCGATGGAGCCTGAGTCCCGCCCACAGACGTACCGCCCCCCTGGCGATATCCGCCAGAAGGATTGACACTGCGCGGCTGAGACATCGGCGCACCCTCCCGACCTCCGGAGGAGAGCAGTTGCAAATTTTCGGCAATGATACGGATGCGGCTCCTCTTCTGCCCGCTCTGCTTATCCTCCCAAGTGTCCATCTGCAGGCGTCCTTCAATAAACACCGGACGTCCCTTGGAAAGGTACTGCGCCGCAATTTCCCCGATCCTTCCCCAACAAGTCACATCGAGAAAGGTTGTTTCCTCGCGACGATCCGCATCGTTGGGGCCCCCGGTCACGCGATTGACTGCGAGTCGCAGCTCAGTGAGGGATGTGCCACGCGGAGTAGTACGCACCTCAGGATCCGCCGTGAGGTTACCGATAAGCATCACTTTATTCAGATTAGCCATAGTTGTGCAAAGTTAGTAACAAATGCTGAGTATGGGGGCATTGTACGCTCCGCAGTTCCGTATGGCAAGAAAAAAAGACGCAGAAAAGGGCAAATCGCGGATGTTCCCCTCCCCGTGCGGAAACTTTATTGAGATCGCTTTATTTCTCCGAACTGCTTTTGTTGCGGGCTTTTCTATTTTCGGGACTGTTCAACGCGGAAGAAATGTGATTTAATAGGCGAGCGATGAGCATCGGAGACGGACGAGAAGGCAAAATACGAGCTGCACTAGCTAAGGGCCAGCTCGGCGGAAAGCTTTCCGGGCTGAGTCTTCCACGCCAAATTGTCACCATCGCTCTGTGGCCACTGCTCGAGCAGGTGATGAGCTTTATTTGTTCCTCCACTTCTCTCATCCTCGCCACCGGCATGAGCGATGACGGCGTGGTCAAGGAACAGCTCGCTTCCGGTATCGGAGTGACCTCCTATGTCATGTGGCTCGGGTTTCTCATGCAGGGGGCCGTGGGCATGGGCGCCACAGCCATCGTGAGTCGCATGACCGGTGCGCACCGCTTTGGAGAAGCTAATTATTCATCGAACCAAGCGGCCACGCTCGGGTTCCTCGCAGGTTCGCTTTCCTCAGTGCTCATGTACGTTACGGCTGAGTTTCTGGTGACGCGTGTACTCGACCTGTCGGGGTTTGCCCAGGAAGTCGCCCTGCGTTTCATGAACATCGGCTGCTGGGTAGCTGTTTTTTCCGGCGTGGTATTTTCGGTGAATGCGGCTCTTCGAGGAGCGGGAGACACCAGGACTCCCTTCTTCATCATGCTGGCAGTGGATGGGCTCAATGTCGTGCTGAGCATATTTTTAGTGTACGTGTGCGGCATGTTTGTGGAGGGGCTCGCGCTGGGCATGGTAGCGGGCATGGCAATAGCTGCCGTCATTCTTATCTTTATACTGGCGCGGCGCACACTGCAAATGCACCGCTTTCTCCAAAACTCTCCTTTGGATGCGTACGCTGCCTCGCGAGGCCCCTCCTTTGTACCTCCTCTCTTCCTTGATCTGCATTCTATGCCGCCGGATTGGGGCATGATGGCCCGAATCCTCAAAATAGGTCTTCCTCAAGCTATGGAGGTGGGAGGCATTTGGCTCATCCAAATCTATGTTCTGCACGTCATCTCTCGCTTGGGAGACGCCGCCGTCGGCGCACACACAATCGCCATTCGCATTGAATCGCTCAGCTTCTTGCCCAGCTTTGCCATCGGCGTAGCCGGAGCCTCCCTCGTGGGACAATATCTTGGCAGCGGCAGTGTACGCCTCGCCCTGGCCACCATTCGCAAGTGCGTCATCTACAGTGTTCTTTTCACCGGATCCATGGGCGTCATTTTCTACCTGTTCCCGGAGTTTTTTGTACGCATTTTTGCCTCAGACTCCCCCGGGCTCATGGCCGTAGCAGTACCGGTGGTGCAGGTTTTCCTTTTTGCAGAGCCCTTTTACGCCGGCATGCTGATGATTAAGATGTGTCTGCGTGGCGCCGGCGATACACGACGCGTCATGTATGTGTCCTACGTCTGCATGGGCGTCATCCGCGTTGTCTGTCTCATGATCTGGAATCACTTTCATCCCGAATCACTCACTCTCACCGGCATCTGGTATCTCATCGTCGCCGACCTCTTTGTCGAATACGTCATCTTGGAGTTCATGCTTCATGACCTCAAATGGGCCAGGCGCAAAGTATGAGCCTTGCCCCCTTTTTCCCATCGGCAAACGCTCTACCACGCTTCTATTCCCAAGAAGCGCTCTTCACTCGGCCGCGTGTTCTTTTTCCTTAGTCCGATGCGACCTTTTCCCGATCAACTTATCCCATGTAATACGCCATTTGACATCCGACACTGTCCCATAAAGCACAATATCCATCATGAAATCCGACAACGCCGTGACCGGTGCAAGCAGAATGGTGGGCAGGCTCGATATTTTGGGCCACAGGTTGCCGCGTAAGGCAAGCGTGTCCAAGTTGATGCCGACATTAAGCTGAACGTTTAAGTTGCTGCCGATCGCCTTCATGTTGTTAGTGAAAATGTAGCCATTGGCGATTTGAAAATCTGCGTGAGCTTCCTTCAGATCGTAAGCAATGAGGTGGTTCATTCCCGGTATGCTGCTGGCAGTATTGGTGATTCTGCCGCCGGTGCGTCCCACCCAGCGACCAAGGCCTCGGAAAACACTCGAGAAAACACGCATAAAGAATCCGGGACTTCCATCTGACACGTTATCGCCCCTGGCTTTCTTTTCCACATGCTTCAGATGCTCAGGCAAATCAGAAATCATTTCGCTCACCGGACGAAATAGGCTTAACTGAAGCAAGTCGCCATCCTCTATGTCCACGCGCCCGTACGCCGTAATTGATCGGAGTTCGGTGTTCGGCGAGCGAAAGCGAATCTCGCCGCTGCACAAAGCCGGAGACAGCTTACTGCCGTAGGAAGCGGCTATCTTCTGCAAATTCATGCATTTGGCCTTCACCACCCCATCGAAATCTGTGTTCTTTCCGGCAAACCCAATGCGCACGGCTGCATCCAGCACGCCTTCCCAGCTCTTCGCATTCATGCGATCCAACAGCACGTACTTATCGGCCAGACTGATAAAACCGGAGAAATTCTCCAGCGGTATGGTAGTTCCGATAAAACGAAATCCGGCGCCGTTCCGCGCTTCCACACGAATCGTCCCGCTCATTGGGCGCTTGCAGTCATCGTAAATTGGAAACAAGCTCAGCTCGGTCTGCACCAGCGCCGGGTTCGGCAATACGATATCCTCTAAAAACCCATACAACTCCGGGTAGAACATACCCAATGAGTAAGCCGGATACACAGTACCGCTGACTTTGCGCAACTCCACAAAGCTGTGCTCCACATCAATAATCACAGCCTCCCCGCTCAGCTTCGTCTCTCGCGCACCACTTTTCCATTTGTTGCGACGGAGCCAGGGTGCGTTGTTGTAGAAAAGGGTAGGATCGGTAATGGTCACCACAACCTCATCCGGAATGGGTTCACCGTCCGAGGTCTTACAATCAAGACGCACATGAGACGTCACGCCGCAAGTAGCTCGGTTAACCAGCGTGTAGGGATCCTGTCCGATGTCGGTACGCACCCGTTCCGTGCCATTCTCATTGTCCAGCAGCACGCCCATCTGGTATTCCGCATTCAGCAACTCCACGCGACAGAAAGAATCCACCTGCACCCCACTAGAGCAATCCACCTGCACAACAATGTCGGAAATTGTTGCCTTGCTATTTTTATTAAAACGAAAATCGCGGATGATAGAATGAGCGCGCGTGTTGTCAATAAGCTGATCCACCACATCGGGGCGAATGGTGTTGTGACCTGTCACGCGCAGATCACCGGCAGTGGAGCCGGTGATGCGCCCGGTGAATCTGCCGGTCTCATGGGCAGCCCCCAATTGCACGGCATAATTCAGCTCTTCCGCACCAGGCGCCTTTCTCAATGTCACATCCGCTTCAAGTCCCACAGGTATGCGTTTCCCGCGAAATGCCCTCACGCGCTGCGGTGTGCGCACCAGTTTCGGGATTTCCACGTGCAACGCGGCATCTTGCACCTGCATTTCCGGAGTGAGTCTCATGTTCCCGCTCAGACGCACCAGCTCAGGCGCCTCAATTTCATCCACTCGGACATCTGCGATATCCAACAACATTTCAAAACATTTCGCCGGCATATTCAGCTGCACATCTTCGAGGAGAAGTTGCTGCGGATCACTCCAATTCGGCTTGGCGCTCACCATACATGTCTCTCCCTCCTCAACGCCATCAACCTGCAAAACAACGCAACCGCTCGCATACTCTCCCAGCTCTGCGTTCAGCGTTACTTTACCCACATCACGATTTCCATACTTCAGCCCATCAAAAATCGCCTGCGCACGCCCGGAGGAAACCAAGCGTCCCGACCCTCCCGGCAGCCTGATCTGCCGAAGCTCATCCAGAGCCAGCTCTCCACTGCCTGCCCGCACATTTCGCACCTGCATATCGCCCAATTTCAGCTTTACCTGTGCCTCCCGGACACTCGAAGTCTCCGGAGCGCCGCGTGAATTGACCCGCACTTGCTTGGCAATCAGCTCCAATTGCGGCGTGCGAACGGAAAAGCTTTCGCGGTTCCGTTGCGTGTCAGTTTCAGCGGCAGGCGCTGTACCCTGCGTCGCACTCGCCGCTCCGGCGGTTTCATGTGTCACAGACTCCGCCATCGTAGAGAGCGTCACGCTCGCCGCTTCGTTGGGTAAACCGTCATCCCCGAAAGAAAGCGCACGGATGTCAGCATTAATATGCGGAGAGGCGACGTGCACGGGCTGCTTTGCATCACCTGTTGGGAGTTCTGCCTCAGCGGCCTCAAGCGTTAACTGCACGCGCTCCACCTCTTCCGGCAAATAATCCTCTTTTTGCTGAATCTCGGCAAGCTTGACCTCCAGGCATGGCTTTTCCAAGTGGTAGCCGTTCCACGTCACTTTGTCCGTGGACAACCGCGCACCGAGCATGTGGAATGTAGGCACAAAGTCCTGCCACGTATCCTGGCCGGGTTTGAACGAAGGGGCATCCAAGTGGGCGTGCAACAGCAAGTTCACACGTTCCCCTGATCTCAAACCTTCCGGCAACTCCACCGGGCTCGATGAAAGCTCGTTCACCAACGTGAGCACTTTTTGGATTGGCAAATCAGCAACCAGCTGCGCCTGTCCTTCCCGATCTTTCGCGCTCGCCAACGCTTGCAACGAACCATCAGGAAAGCGCAGCGCAAGCTTGTCAATATTGAAATCACCGTTGTCGTAGAAAAACGAGAGTTCCAACTCATCCACCTTCGTGCTGCCAACCATCATGTTTTCCTGCGTCAACCGCCCGCGCACACGTGCGCTCTGCAGAGTGTAGTCCTCCTCAAACTCAACATCCCCGCTCAGTTCGATGCTGGGAGGATTTGCATCCGGATGGCGAAACTTTTCCAAGAAAAAGCGTATTCTCGGATGACTTACGTGGCGAATCATACGCATCAACGCCACCGTGCTACTCATATTAAAAATCAGATGTCTGTCGTCCAAATCATAAGATCCTTGCAAACTGGCAACGGCATCCGGCTCCGTTGTCCGGACGCTCAGGGAGTTGATGATGATGCTACGTTTGTTGTACAACAAATCCGCCGTCGCATCCCGAAAATGGAACTGTCCCGCATCGTAACGAGGAACAGTCATACGCAACACCACCTGCAGATCCTCGCGTATATCCAACCGCAGGTCTAATGTCGGGTATTCATCGGACTTCCACATCTGGTTATGCACTTCATTGTACACACGGTTGATGATATCCTGATTGCTCTTCAGCGCTGCCGCCAGGTCCAATTTTGCCCCGTTCCCTTTCTCGTTCCCCTTATCTTTACCCTTGCCCTCACCCTTTCCCTTCGGCAGCACTGCCGGATCTACGCTCCCTGCCAGTGAAATTGCCATCCCTTGCACGCTCAGCTTACCATCGACCACATGCATCATTCCATTTCTCTCACCCCGAATCTCCATCCGCTCGAGCCTTACGCTCAAACTCTCCCCTGCGGGTTCTGTCACAGGTATTCCTAAATCTCCCCCCAACACCTGCAGAAAAGAAGGTCTCAATTCCCCCGACATCAACCCGGCCAAACTTAACCCCGCCGCCGCACTCTGCACTCTCCCGAGTTCTTGTCGCTTATCAGCATCCGTATAGAATCGCACATCATCCGTTCGCACAGCCACCCCCCGCATGGGATCCAAGCGTACTTTCTCAAGGCTGAGGTAAATCCCCTGCTCAGCCACTTTCCTTTCTACGTACCGCAGCGCACCCTCGGGCAGACCGATGCTGCTCAGCCAGGCCACTCCCACACACAAAGCCAGAAAGATCAGCAAGCAGACCGTCGGCAGCACAGATCCCACTCGACGTATGTTAATCTTTCCCGCCATATTGTGTGAGTTCTCAGGGAATCATAACTCGGGATCCTCCTCTCCCTCCGGTAGCCTCGGCGCCTTCGGCAAGTTCTTCTCAATATCGTCCAAAAGGTTGACCATATCCACTCCACGCCGAGCAGAATCATCATGCCTGAAACTCAAGCGTGGCGTATTGCGCAGCGTCACCCGACGACTCACTGTTCCCTGGATGCTCCCGCGCGCACGCGTCAGCTTTTCCACCACCGCTGTCGCATCCATCTTTCCAACGACTCCCACCCAAACTCGCGCTTCACGCAAATCTTCCGTCACCTCCACATCCAAAATGGATACAATGGTCCCGGGCCACTCAAATTCGCGCTGCACACACGTGCCTATCTCCCGTTTGAGCAGTTCATTCACCTTATCTAGGCGGTGCGTCGCCATGTTTCCTCACAGAGTCTGCTTAATTTTTTCCAGAGTGTAGCATTCGATCACGTCTCCCTCTTCGTAATCATCGTAGTCCGCCAAGCGTATGCCGCACTCCAACCCACTCTTCACCTCTTCCACTTCATCCTTGAAGCGGCGCAAGGTTGACATGCGGCCGTCAAAGACCACTTGTCCGTCCCTCAGCACGCGAGCCTCCGCCGTGCGCGACATCTTGCCGTCTGTTACATATGACCCCGCTGCCTTTCCTTTGTTCAATTTATAGATCTGCCTGATTTCAGCATGACCCATCACGGTCTCACGCGTCTCCGGCTCAAGCATGCCCAACATGGCATCTTTCACTTGATCAATAAGCTCATACACAATCGAGTAGATCTTCACCTGCACTCCCTCGCGCTTCACGGCCTTCACCGCATTGGTCTCCACCTTCACATTGAAACCGAGTATCACCGCATCTGAGGAAGATGCCAGCAGCACATCATTCTCCGAGATAGGCCCGGCTGCCGCCCCGATGAACTGGCACTCCACCTTCTCGCTCTTGATGTCCAGAATCGCCTTCTTGATAGCCTCCACCGACCCCTGAACATCTCCCTTCAGGAAGAGCTTAAGCACGGCCTTATGGCTACCCTCGCCGATCATCGCCAGAACATCCTCCATACGTGAGCGTCTTGGTGCAGCCAGACGTTCGCGACGCAATTCCTCCAAACGTTCCTCCGAAAGTCTGCGCGCCGCGCGTTCGTTGTCCATCTCCACCAATTCATCGCCCACGTTGGGAGTCTCCAAAAAGCCCGACACCTCTGCAGGCATACCCGGCAGCACGCGCTTGATGCTCTCTCCCCGATCGTTCATCAGCGTTTTTACTTTGCCGGCATATGGGCCGCAGATGAATGGCATGCCCACCTTGAGCGTACCGCTCTGCACAATCACGGTGGCCGAACTTCCCTTACCCTGCTCCATACGCGCTTCAATGATGGAAGCGCGGCAATTAGCACGGGGATTGGCCCGCAGCTCCAACACCTCAGCCTGCAAACAAAGCAGCTCCAGCAGGTCATCAATCCCATCCCCCGTCATGGCTGATACATTCACGCACTCCACGTCCCCACCAAAGTCAGTAGGCACCAAGCCCTCTTCCATCAACTGCGTGCGCACCCTCACCGGATCCGCCGTCGGCAGATCGCACTTATTGACCGCCACAATAATCGTCTTGCCGGCCGCCTTGGCATGCATGATTGCTTCTTTCGTCTGCGGCATAATTCCGTCATTCGCCGCCACCACCAATACGACAATGTCTGTCACGTCTGCGCCTCGCGCACGCATCTCAGTGAATATGGCGTGCCCGGGCGTATCGATGAATGTAATGGTATTTTCACCGTGCTTCACCGTGTACGCACCTATGTGCTGTGTGATGCCACCGGCCTCTCCCGCCACTACTTTAGTGCGTCGTATGTAGTCGAGCAAGGATGTCTTCCCGTGGTCCACATGACCCATCACGGTGATAATGGGAGTGCGCACCTTGAGCATGTCTTCCGGCTCTTCTTCGGGCGCCACGGCTTCAGGTTCCTTCACAACCTCCACCGGAGCCTTCACGCCAGCGCCCTTCTCTCGCTTCACTCGCTCGTAAGTAAAGCCATGTTTTTCACACAGGGCCGCCACTTGGTCGCTATCCAAAAGGGTGTCGGTATTGGCAAAAACGCCCATGCGCACTAACTCAGCAATCAACTTATGAGGCTTCATTCCCATGAGCGCCGAAAGATCCGCCACCGATACGGGAGCTTTCACATTGATGGCGCCGCCGATGGGGGGAGGTGTCGGCGCCGCCGCTGAAGCAGACGCAGAGACAGGCAGGGGAACCGGAGCCGGAGCCGACGGCTGTGGCTGTGGCGTCGGCGCTTCCTCTCGAGGAGGCGTTACTACCGGTTTGCTCGCCTTTTTACGCTGCGGAGTGAGTAAATCCAGCGCCGTTTTTTTCGGCTCGGGTCGGACAGGGGGACGCTGCTCTGTCGCGACCTTTTTCTTTTTTCCTCCCAGCAAGTCCAGTGCTTCTTTCTTTGGTATATCTCCCGGCATACTTCTCTTTCAGGGGTTCAAGTTACGCGTTCTTCGCAGCATTGAGTATCTGATCCGCCTGCTGTTCCGTTATACCCAACGTCTCCATCAAGTCCTCCCGTTGGACGTCCCATGTCACAATGTCCTGCACCCGCGTGAAACCGGCCTCCACCATAGCCTTCCCCAAATCCTCACTGATACCCAGCGCACGCGCAAGCTCAGAGGCTGCCTCCTGCATCTGTTCGTGCACCCCTGTCTCTCCCCCGCGAGCCTCCACACGCACATCCCAGCGCTCATTGTTTTCAGAAATCAACCGCGCCGTCAAACGCACATTTTGTCCCTTGCGACCCTTCGCTTTCGCAGCCGCCTTGTCATCCTCCACATACACCGTCACCACTCGAGCATCTTCGTCCACCTCAACACTCAACGGGTCTATCGGCGCCAGCGATTCCTGCACCATCACCCTCTTGTCATCCGAATATTCCAGTATATCCACCTTCTCGTGATTCAGTTCATTCACTACGTTTTTCACGCGCGACCCGCGTATCCCCACGCAAGCTCCTATCGGATCCACGTTTGCATCATTGCTGCGCACAACCAACTTGCTTCGATAGCCCGCCTCTCGCACAACCATCACAATCTCTACCGAGCGCTCCGCTATTTCTATCACCTCGCTCTCAAACAACCTCCTCACCAAGTTCGGATGACTGCGCGAAAGCACCAGCTCATGTCCGCGCGCGCCGTCCTTCACCTCCACGACATAAAACCTCAGCTTATCGCCCGTGTTGTACTCCT
This sequence comes from uncultured Akkermansia sp., assembly GCA_947629715.1. Taxonomy (GTDB): domain Bacteria; phylum Verrucomicrobiota; class Verrucomicrobiia; order Verrucomicrobiales; family Akkermansiaceae; genus Akkermansia. Next base: position 11,551 of record CANRET010000024.1, on the reverse strand, counting down.
CCCCGGGAATCCGCTGACGCGACGGCAAAATGCCCTCAAACTTTTCCACCTCTACAATCACATCCCCCTTGTCGTAGCGTTTTACTGTGCCGGTCACCACCTCGCCCACGCGATCCTTGAACGCCTCCGCCAACATTTCCTGCTCGGCGCGGCGAATTCGCTGCTGCATTGTCTGCCTCGCCGTCTGCACTGCAATGCGACCAAAGTCGCGTGGAGTGACATTCACGCTCAGCGTATCGCCCGGCTTCACCTCTTTGCCCTTCGGAGCACACATGCTCAGCGCCGTAGAATATTTCAACTCGTTGAACGGGTCCTTCATGCAATCATCCTCCACCACCGTCATATCCGCTTTGATCTTGACCGTTCCGCGCTGCGCGTTCACCACGGCCTTCAGATTGCGAATCTTATCCGCTCCGGGCACCATCTTCGCGTACGCTGTCAGAAATGAAGCTTCAAGAGCCTGCAGCACGCTCGCGCGCGTCAGATCTTTTTCGCGCACATAAAAATCGATCAGGGCGGTAATGTCGGTGGTGGCCATAGTTTTGATGTCGTTGCATGTTCATTTCCCGATCATCCATAAAAAAAGAGCGGGCCCTTAACCCGCCCCAATCTTTATAAGACCGGAACTCGTGCGGCGTCCATTGTATCTTTCCCGGCCCTCTGTGTCAAGACTCAATTCTCACCAACCCTCAGAATTTCACCCACATCCGTCCCAAGAAAATGTAATTCATGGGAGGGAAGCATGATGATGGCAGGAGTTGGCGATTTTTGGACAATTCCATAAAACTTTACGTGCTATTGAGCACTAAAACCTCTTCCCTCCCAGCCATGTCATACGGTTGGTTTAGCCACGAAAATAGGTTCTGCGTGCTCAGTAGTGATATTCGTAGGTAGTGAACCAATCCTCCCAGCGACCACCGATGCGAAGCGCGTCGCTTGAGCACTTTCACGAGTAAATAGGCAATCATGGCTACCCATATCTGTGATCTCACAGCCTGCTCGCATGTCCCTACGAAGCTCTTAATATTGAGGTGTTGCTTGAGTATTTTGAAAAAACTTTCGATATCCCAACGCCTGCGATACAGCTCGGCTACTTCCCCCGCACTCCATTCCATATTATTCGTTATCAATTCAATCACCTGAGTCCCATGTTTACCTGCCTCTTGTCCCTCTTGCCCGTTTTCTCCTCCTTCTGCTGCCGTGTTGTTTCGCTTATTCTTGCGTTGACTCCTTTGTGCTTCTTCGTACGGACGGTACACTGCGATTCTGCGTAATGGCTTTCCATAGTTCTCACTTGTCTTCTCCCCTGTCAGTTGAATGATCTCATCTATGAGGATATTCTGCTCCCCTTCATCGGGTTGATCTCGTTGTGCAACTCTTTTATATTGTATGTTACCCTTAAACCTGACGACAAACGTATGACCGTTGCTGTCCCAATCATTCCATAACTCCGTATCGTCATATCCCCTGTCTGCCACAATGACACTTCGCTTCGCAGGAAACACTCTGTAGGCCCCCGTATTATCCGCCACTGTGCCGTTGGTTACTGCTATATCCAGCGGCAAGTGTGTCTTGGCGTTGAATACGGTATGTATTTTTATCGCTCCCTTTTCTTGCTGATAGCTAGCCCAGGGAAACAAGTTAAGACACAGCGTTACCGTGGAAGAATCCAGGAGTAGAACAGTTTCCTCTTTGAGTGTCTCATACCCTCTTACTACGGGAATCTGCTGTCCCATGTATTTCATCAATGCATAAAAGATATCTCGAAACACCCTCCAGTCCCTTATTTGATTCTGATGACTCAATGCATTGCGTGTCGGGGTATAGTCTACACCCAGGTATTTCATCTGACCCTGCATACTCTTCAACGCATTACACGCGTCTCGTAAGGAGTACGTTTGAGAAAGCTGCATAAAGAGCAGGGTGAGCAAATGCACCCATGTATTCAATCCTTTTGAGTACTTATCGGCCTGATAGCGCTTTGCAATGCTTTCCACCAATTCTCGGGGAATTTCTCTTGCAATTTGGGCTAAAATGGTTATCCTGGGCATGGAAGGTTTTTTGTTGTTGCCCCCTTAGAATACTCTTTTCTGAGGAAACAAATCAACCTTCCTTTTTTTTGTCTTCTCTTACCCTCTCTCAAAATTTTCTTGGGACGGATGTGAATTTCACCACATCCGTCCCAAGAAAAATCTGATGTTTGAAATAAAGCGTCCCCGTGAGCAAAGAAGCGCCATTTTTCTTGCTCGCCCAGGGGCCTCACGCCTGAAGATGTGACATCTCACGGTTTGGCGATATTTTTTGGCTCTGTCCTACCACAGTGTTGATAAGCGTCTGGTGACCGTCGGCATCATACTCAGGCGTGAAAGTCAGCGTCGCCACTGAAGCTGATACTCGTAAGCAGGTGCCGTTTCTTTTCATAGCAGGGAATGAACATGATGCTGTTTCTTCATTTGTTCTTGCAATTCACAAGCAGGAATCACATTTTCCCCACCATTTTCCCCGGCGCTTTCGGTGAGCGAGGAACGATGGCATCCGCTTTGGCTTGCGGTTGGGCGTTGCAACTTCCCAATCCGTCACACTTCAATCCAGGCGAGTTGCTCCGCCTGTTTGGCTATGTGCAACTTCGGGGCACACTCCAGTTTATTCAACACCTCCTGCATGGCTTTGCCGGCGCAGGCAGGCGTATTGCACTCCGGAGAGAGGTGCGCCAAGATGACATGCCGCAAATCCGGGTGAGCTATTTGAGAAACAAGTTCACAAGCCTGTGCATTGGAGAGGTGCCCCCACTGTCCCTCTATTCGTCCGATCAAATCCAACGGACGCCCCGAGTTTTGCAGCATCTCGGGATCATAGTTGGATTCCAGGTAGATTGCATTCAGCCCACGCAAAGCAGACAGCATCTTGGGAGCAATATCCCCGGTATCAGTGATATAGCCGAGACGAACCCCCTGCGCTTCAAAAATGTACCCAAGCGGGTCAATAGCATCGTGACTCACACTGACAGGCAACACGGTGAAGTCGCCAATCTGCACTTTGACTCCGGGTTCAACGTAGGTAAAGTCTGCCTTGGGAGCCAAAAAGCGCAGATCATCCCGCAAATAGCGCGAGCAGTACACCGGCGCTGTTACTTTGCCGCTGAGTACTGCCAGACCGCTGATGTGATCCGTGTGTTCATGCGTGATGCATATCCCGGTTAGATCGCCCGGCGCCAGTCCGCATGCCTCCAGCCCAAGTTTAATACGTCGCGCAGATATGCCCGCATCCACCAGAATGGCGGTTTCTCCAGCACTGATAACCGATGCATTCCCACGACTGCTGCTGGCCAGCACTGAAATCTTCATGGTCTGCGAGCGGGAATCACATGCCGTTCCGGAATACAGTCCTCCACCGTGGGTTACCACCAAGCTGCTTTTCAGCTGTTCACGCGGCCGAGGTACGTTCCGTCTTCCGTTTTGACGGAAATTTTCTGCCCGGCTGATATGAAAAGCGGCACCTGCACCACCAGCCCGGTCGTCATTGTCGCACTCTTGTACACATTGTTGGCCGAATTCCCCTTCACTCCCTCCGGAGCCTCAGCCACCTCCATGGTGATTGCCGCAGGAAGCTCGATAGAACACGCCGTATCATCCGTAAAGAGCAACACGTACGAATTTCCCTCAATCAGGTAATCCTTCACCGGCTCCACAATGTCCTCGCTCACGCAGGTATCCTCGTAGGTTTCCGTGTTCAAGAAGTGGTACCCCATCCCATCCACGTACGAGAACTCCATCTCCTCACGCGTAAGCATCACCCCTTCCAGAAAATCATTTGACGTAAGTCGCAGGTTGTAATCCTTTTTTGTGGCAATGCTGCGAATGGTCATTTGAACGTAGGAAGCCATGCGCGGCGGCGTTTTGAGCTGACTTTCGCGCACGATGCAGATATCTCCATTGTAGTTGACTGCATGCCCTTTGCGAAGCTGTATTACGGGTACTTTTGCCATATGCGGGGGAGCCTACCATCCCCCCACGGCAATGTCAAGTCCAATTGTTTTGCTCAATGTGAATCGTATTGACATATTCTACAGCAGCAGTTATGCTCGTGACATGCTCATCGCCCCTTCCATGCTGGCCTGCGACTTTCGACAGATTGGACACGAAGCCCACCGGGCGCTGGAAGCCGGGGCTGACTGGCTGCACCTAGATGTAATGGATGGAGCCTTTGTGGACAACATATCGTTCGGTCCGGACGTCTGCGCCGCCATCCGCCGCAGCGTCCCGGATGACGCCTTTTTGGATGCGCACCTCATGATCAACGCGCCAGACCACTACCTGCCTCGCTTCCTTGCGGCCGGTATGAATCTTATCAGTATCCACGTAGAGCACGAAGGGGCGGTGGACCTGCATGCCACTCTCGCTGCCATCCGCAATGCCGGCGTCAAGGCCGGTTTAGTTATCAACCCGGCCACTCCCGCTGAAGCTGCTTTGAACTATCTGAAAGAGGTGGATCTGATGCTTGTCATGAGTGTTGTTCCCGGCTTTGGTGGTCAGAGCTTCATGCCCGAGGTCCTCGACAAAGTCCGCTTCCTGCGCGATGAGCGCTCCCGGCAGCGCCTGCATTTTCTGATTCAGATGGACGGCGGCATCAGCCCAAAGCAAGCGCCTCTCTGCCGCGATGCAGGCGCCGATTGTCTGGTGGCCGGCAGCTCAACTTTTCGCGCGCCCGACATGGCCGAAGCCATTCGACAAATGAAAGGTCAATCCGATTCAAGTTACGGGTTACCAACACGGCCACCGTGCTGTTGAGAACACTCGCATTGCGGATGGCAAGGACCGTTAACCGGCATGCGGCATCGGTGTCTCCGGGTTGGTTCTTCCCCTCGAACTTTCGCGCAAGGGCGTGAATTTTCCTTTTCTTTTTTTGAAAGCCAACTGCAGCTGGACGCGTATTCTTATTGTGACGTCTTTTCCGATGAAAGCATTCCAACAACTGATCATAATGATGATTGCCGCCCTGCCCCTGTCCGCACAGTCGCCGCAAGAAATTGCGGACGCCCTGTCGGCGCCCACTCTGGACGCGACGGGTAAGCGCCTTGTGCTGCCTCAAGTGGAGGGGGCGCAAGTCGAGCTGGGCGGCGTAGATTATGAACAGATCATCGGTCCTGATGGCTCGGTGTCACAGGACGTCATTTCCGACACTCCTGTCTCCGTATTCCTACGCGTCACCAAAGACGGCAAGCACGCAGACAGCCCCGATTTCACCGTCAATGTGCCTGCAAATTGGAAAACTGACGTGCCTGCGGGCTCCAATCCCAAGCCGGCCGTCATTCCTGCCATCCTCCAGTGGAAAGGAGCGGAAGGCATGTGGAAGCCGCAAGGTGAGATTCGCGTTGGTTCACGCGGCCTTTACGATTTTGTGAAAGAAACCCTGCACGCCGTTTCCGGTTTGCCTGTGCGTGAGGCCTACGATGATCCTCAATACGACATCAGTATTGAATTCACCAAGGACCCCATCTACGGCGAAGAGGGATACCGTATCGTCATTTCCCCGAAACACCTCCATATCACAGCTTATTCCGACCAAGGCGCTGTGTGGGCTCTCCGTACCGTGCAACAAATTATGCGCACACACGACGGAGGCGTCCCCTGCGGGGAAATCATCGACTTTCCTCGCTATCCCGTGCGCGGCTTTGTCTTGGACGCTGCGCGCCTGCCCTACACCCTCAGCGAACTCCGGGATGTCATCAATGCCATGTCCTGGTACAAGATGAACGACCTGCACCTCGTCATCAACAATAACTTCATCTTCCACGAAAAATATGTGGACGCCAAGCGAGATCCCTTCAAGGAAAGCTATGCCGCCTTCCGCCTCGAGTCTTCACAGAAAGGTCCGGATGGTTCCCCTCTCACTTCTTCAGACGTCTCATACACCAAGGAAGAATTCAAAGAACTCGTGACCTACGCCCGGAAGCGCGGCGTACGCATCGTGCCGGAGTTCGACACCCCTGGTCATGCCCTCGCTTTCACTCGTTTGCGCCCCGATCTCATCTATAAGGGCGCCATGCGTTACCATGAAAAACGCCGCTGCGAAATGTTGGACGCCGCCGACCCCGAAACTCTCACTTTCGTGGAGAATTTGCTGGATGAGTACTTGGTGCCTCCGGCGCCAGGCAAGTCGGCCGTTCTCGCAGGCTGCGACGTCATCCATGTGGGTGCAGACGAGTTCTTCGGAGATGCCGAAGACTATCGCAGGTACGCGGATGGATTGCTGCGCTACGTGCAAAGCCGCCATCATACCCCACGCATCTGGGGCAGCTTAAGTTCCAAGCCAGGCAAAACTCCTGTTCTCGCTAAGGGCGTTCAGCTCAATCTGTGGAACTCTACATGGATGAAAGCGCGCGAAGCTGTGGAACTCGGCTTCGACGTCATCAACACCAGCGACGCCTACCTTTACATCGTCCCCTTCGCCAATTACTACCGAGCGGATAAAAATCTCGCATGGCTCTACGGTCATTGGCAGCCCCACATCATGTACCGGGAAAAATTGCCGGCCGGTCATCCTCAGCTCCTCGGAGCCGCCTTCGCTCTGTGGAACGACTCTACCGATCTCCTCCACAACGGCTATGGCATGTATGACATCTGGCCCATCATCTCCTCCTCGTTGGACACGCTTAGCCAAAAAATGTGGGGACTCTCTGCCCCTCCCGACTCTTACGAGCAACATCGCGCTTTAGCACAATCCATCGGCCAAGTCCCCGGATGCAACCCCCTTCATACGCGTAAAAATACGCAGCCGATCACCATCTCTCCCGAACGGCTCCACTCTCCCCTTGACCTCCCCGACTGCGGTCCTGACTACCATCTCACCATGGAGCTGGAGCTGCAAGCAGCTCCGGAAGGCGAAGAGCAGATACTGCTCTCCTCCCCGACAGGGCAGCTCATCGGCGTGATGAAAGACGGTTGCATCGGCTTTCGCCGCGCGAATGGCACTGAATTCGCCTATGAGGCCAAATTGCCTGTCGGCAAACGCGTGAAGCTGGAACTCATCGGCACCCCCAACCATACCAAGCTTCTGCTGGATGGCGAACTTATCTCGCGCATGCGTCTTAACTCTGCGCTCTGCGTCGATGAAAACTTCCGCCCACGTACCAGGGAACTCATTTCTTCTTTCGTGCTTCCCCTTCAAACACTCGCCCCGTCATTCCACGGCAAAATCTTTTCGCTTCAAATCCAATAATCAACGGGAGAAACCTGCTGTGATTACCTGTTTGCAGTAAAAAAATCCGACTACAACGAGCGCGCATACTATGCGCACTGCAAAATTATTCGCATCTGCAAAAAAATCTTGAATAAAGCCCTGTTGTTTTCCCGTTTTCCTTTCCCTGAAGATTTAGAAATGCTGAATGCGTTTTGCCCTATGTCCAAGGGTTTTGGTTTGCAAAAATTACACTCCTGTGGTAGAGTGAACCCGTAGGAAGTCTTCATCCATGTCATCCCCGGCCACAGCGTTTCTAGGAGCCAGCACTCTGCTGGGAAAATATTGGACGAATCGACGTCACTTTGATTACTTGATTGACAAGGAGGATTTTCAGCGTACCCTTGGTCATAGCTTTCGCATGCTCGTGTGTCTGGACCCCGCTGTGGCTGATGGCCCGGCGCGCATGCGCAGAACGCCTGACATGGATGAGCTGCAAACGTATCAGCTACTCACCCATCTGGCAGATATTAAGCCGGAGTTTACCGTGTATGTGACCACTTGCGATATGCTTCCGGAGGATGCAGATGAAAACACGCCACCGTTCGAAAAAAGCAACGATCCCTTTGTGCAGCGACGCATTACTCTGTACCGAGAGGTGAATCGGCAATACGGTCGCGTACTCAACGTGCATCTGCCTGAAATTGTATCGCATGAAAGTTCCGGTTTTAATGACCTGATGGATGCCATGATCACCCCGCCGAAAGGCAAGGGGAGGCTGCCCTTTGCTCCCTTTGAAAAGCGCCAGCTTTATTTTTCGCGCCGTATCCTCGGAGACGTAGAACGCTGTATTCCCTTGGGCATCCACTCCATCATTCCGGCTATGCCGCCGCTCACAACCCAAGAAATCGTTCAAGCCCTGCGGCCGGAACTGGAGGATCGTCTGCTTGATTATGAGCCTGACCAACCCAAGGGATCCAACCGCACTTCGATTCATTCGTTTCAATGGCTTGACCCAAAAGACGGATACTTGGTCACACGTGAAGATCAGCTGGAACTTCTCCTCTTCTTCTTTCAATCGGTGTGTACATAATTCTCTCAATCTGCTGGAATAGGCCGCGATGCAAAGGCGACGCATGACAGGCGTGTTGCTCCCGCTTTTCTCACTGCGACGGGATCCGGACGCGGGGCTCGGAGATCTGATGGCGCTGGAGGAATGGATTGACTGGGCGGCTGATCATGGAGTGGGCTTTTTGCAACTCTTACCCGTGAACGAACTGGGAGATGAGGACGCCCCTTCGCCCTATTCTTCCGTCAGTTCTGTAGCATTTGAACCCCTTTATCTGAGTTTGGAACGTGTACCAGGCATCCCTCATCCGTTGCCCCCCTCTCCTGTGGGTTTGCCTCCCCTGCAATTTCCTGCAGCTCGAGACCTGGTGGATTACCCGCGCGTACGATCTTACAAGCGTGCGCTCCTCCGTGAAGCATGGGGAAATTTTTGTCGCGAGGAACAATACGAGTCGCTCCGTGTTGATTTTGCCGCTTGGGTGGAGCGAGAGCGTGCGTGGCTTGAGGATTACGCGAACTTTCGCGTCCTGAGTATCGCTTTCAACTCCACGGCGTGGTGGACTTGGCCAGTGCAAGATACCGATGTGGCGCGCGACTTTGTGTTGCATGATCCGCAGGCCATGCGCCAAAAACAATATCGCCAGTGGCTGCAGTGGCTTTGCGCACGCGAGTGGAGCATGGTGCGAAAACATGCCGATGAGAAAGGTGTGCTGCTCATGGGGGATGTGCCCATCGGGCTTTCTGTAGCAAGCGCGGATGTTTTTTTTAATCGCCACCTTTTCGACATGGACTGGAGCGGCGGCGCACCGGCAGAAGGCAACTTTGCAGAAGATCCTTTTACTGCTAAGTGGGGACAAAATTGGGGCATCCCTCTCTACCGCTGGGACGTGATGCTCAATGACGGCATGGCATGGTGGGTACAGCGCATCCGTAAATTAACGGAGGTGTTCAGCATGTACCGTATTGATCATATCTTGGGCTTCTACCGCATCTACGCTTTTCCCTGGATGCCGACTCACAATGCAGAGTTTCTCCCTCTCTCCCCGGATGAAGCGGCAGCCAAGTGCCAGGGACGACGTCCCGGCTTCCGACCGCATCCCGACGACACTCCTGAACAACGCCGCGCTAACCTTATGCAAGGCGATACCCTGCTGCGCACAATTCTTCGCGCTACACCGGGCCCCATCGTCATTGGCGAAGACTTAGGATGCGTTCCGGACTACGTGCGCCCGGATCTCTCGCGTCTGCGCATTGCCGGCTTTAAAATTCCTCACTGGGAATGCGACCCGCTCGGTCGAATCATCAAAGGCGATACGTACAATCCCTGCTCGTTTGCAACCTTCGCTACGCACGATTTCCCGCCTCTGTGCAATGATTGGAGCGAATGGTACTCACGCGTAGAAGACGGTCGCCGAGCGGCAGCAAATGCCTCGCTCCCCATGGATGACGCCTTGCGAGAAACTCTGCGCATTGCCCGCGATTGCGGGGAAACTCTCTGCCGCTTGGGCGATTACGCCGGTCTCAATAAAAAACAGAGCATGACTCCCTGGAGCGCCCAAATCAAAACGGCCCTCTACCGCGCTTTGCTCATGAGCCGCGCCAACTACGCAACCCTTATGTGGACAGAACTCTTCGACGTGCCGATGCGTCTTAACCTGCCAGGCGTCCAAGGCGGCATCAATTGGCGTCCGCGCATGTCCTTCACCGCCGCACAAGCCGCAGCTCTTCCCCAAAGTCGTTGGTTGCGTCATCTTTCCCGGGAGGCGGGTCGCGCATAGGGCAATATCTCCCTGCTCATGTTCGGGATGGCGTCCTCGCGAAAGCGGTGTTCATCGTGCGCCCCAAGATAGCGAGTAGCGGAACCCTGTCACAAGTTAATTCAAAAAGGAACGCGAGCGCATCTGAACGAAATGTGCTGCTCTCCCAACACAAGATGCCACTCGTTGCTTCCGTTTGTGACATAACGGATACTCGCGTTCCGATGCAATTGCCTATGCTTGACAAGAGCTGATCATGAGTGTATGCTCCCGCCCATGCGCAAGGGTTTTCTGGTCATGGCAATTGCAGCGATTGTCCTGACAAATGCTTGTCAGACGCAACCGGGCGCGGGGTATGCGTACGGAAATCGCCCATCTCAACAAACGCCGGGGCAACGTGCCATTCAACAACCACGAACATCGGTCGGTATAAACGGGACATCCCTCAGGCAGGCCAGACCACTTGCGAAACCTGCCACGCCGGCGCCTGTTCCAAATTGCGCAGCCGTCTGCGTCATTGATCCTCGCACCGGACACGTGCTGTACCAACATAATGCCCACGCGCGCCGCCAAGTAGCCAGCACTCAAAAAATTGTGACCGCTCTCTGTGTACTTGATGCCGGGAATCTCAATAAAATGGTCACGATAAAACAGCAGGATGAAGCAGTGCCGCCAATTAAACTCAGCTTAAAACCCGGAACAAGCTACCGACGAGGAGATCTCCTGCGTGTCATGCTCACCGGCAGTTACAATGACGTTGCTTTAACGCTCGCGCGCGATACAGCCGGAAGTGTGGATGCCTTCGTGAACCGCATGAATGCGCGTGCGCGCCGCATGCGCATGTACAACACTCACTTTGCCAACCCGAACGGCCTGCCCGCTCAGCAATATTCCACCGCCTATGACATGGCTCTTGCGGCGTGCTACGCCTACAATAACCCCAACATCCGTCGCTGTATCAATATCCCGGAGTACAAGTTCCGCATGGCGGACGGCACACTGCGCACCATTAAGTCCACTAATAAATTGCTTCAACGGTACTCTTGGGTGCAAGGCATGAAAACAGGCTATACCAACGCCGCCGGAAAGTGTCTTATATCCTGCGGCTCTATACGCGGATGCTCTGCCATTGTCGTGGTACTCGGCAGCACTAACGCCAAGGTATGGGAAGAGTCTCTCAAGTACTTGCGCTGGTCCCTCGGTCTCACCTGACTCCTTTGCAGCTGCATTGAAAAACGCATTCCTTGCTCCGCTAAAAATTCATTTCCCGGGACTGATCAAAAAGTAATTGCCTTCATCGCAAAACTTTTCAGCTCATCATCCCGAAAATTGATTTCATTTGCCTCTCGCTTCTCCTTTGACAAGCTCCTCAGCATGCGGAACGCACCCTCTGGTTCTTTTTGACTCGTCCAACGGCGGATTGCTGCGCTTGACGCGACTCTCAGAGAGATCAAATCGTAAACAAAAGCGGATTTGTGAATTGCAAGAACAAAAGCAACATATGACAGAAAGAGTTGAGGTCATGAGAAGAGAGGGGTAAAATAGTGACG
>CANRET010000023.1 GCA_947629715.1 uncultured Akkermansia sp. | reverse complement strand
TTGTTGCCCCCTCAGAATACTCTTTTCTGAGGAAACAAATCAACCTTCCTTTTTTTATCTTCTCTTACCCTCTCTCATAATTTTCTTGGGACGGATGTGTGTTTTACCGGTATATCTCTGAAAATCTTGCCGACTTCATCAACAAAGGTGAATACGAATACAGGAAAAAGGATTTTGATTACTCGAAATTGAGTGACGAAGAGGCAGAAACAGCGAGGGAAGATTTAGTAAAGGTCAAGGGTTTTTTCATCCTGCCCTCGGAGCTTTTTTGTAACATGTTGGCAAAAGCGGATAGTGATGACCTCAACGAAAAACTGGACAATGCATTAAAACACATTGAATCTTCAACCAAAGGGACAGGAAGTGAAGAGGATTTCGCAGGATTATTTGCTGACCTTGATGTCAATTCCAATAAGCTGGGAAAAACCGTAAAGCAGCGCAATGAAAAGCTTTCTCAACTGCTCCATGGTGTCGCCGACATGAAGCTCCGCTACAAGGACAACTCGATTGACGCATTCGGAGATGCTTATGAGTTCCTGATGGGCATGTACGCCTCCAATGCCGGCAAGTCCGGAGGCGAATTTTTCACGCCCCCGGAGGTTTCGGAGCTTTTAACACGCCTTGCCGTTGTGGGTAAAACAGAGGTGAATAAGGTATATGACCCCGCCTGCGGTTCCGGTTCTCTCCTCCTGAAGGCAATAAAAGTTCTCGGTCGTGATCATGTCCGTCAGGGCTTCTTCGGACAGGAAATCAATCTAACAACCTACAACCTCTGCCGAATCAATATGTTCCTGCATGATGTCGGCTACGACAAATTCAGTATAGCCCATGGGGATACTTTGCTCGAACCTCAGCATGAGGATGATGAGCCCTTTGAAGTGATTGTTTCCAATCCGCCTTATTCCAAAAGCTGGGAGGGTGATAAAAATCCGCTGCTGATTAATGACCCACGCTTTTCGCCGGCCGGTGTATTAGCGCCGAAAGACTACGCTGACATGGCTTTCATCATGCACTGCCTTTCCTGGCTCGCCGCTAACGGCACGGCTGCTATCGTCTGTTTTCCCGGCATTATGTATCGCGGCGGCGCGGAAAAGAAAATCCGCAAGTATCTGGTGGAGAACAACTATATCGACTGCATCATCCAACTTCCCGACAAACTGTTTTATGGTCCCACCATTGCCACCTGTATCATGGTGCTGAAAAAATCGAAAAAGGAGAACAGCACGCTGTTTATCGACGCCTCCAAAGAGTACACCAAGGTGAAAAAGAATAACAAGCTTACGGAGGAAAATATCAGCCATATCGTGCAAGCATTTACAGAGAGTTCTGATCGGGATTACTTCTGCAAGCTTATTCCCAACGCTACAATCGCAGAAAATGACTACAACCTCTCCGTCTCCACTTACGTGCAGCGGGAGGATACCAAGGAAAAGGTCGATATTGTCAAGCTGAATGCTGAGATCAAAGAAATCGTAGCTCGCGAGCAAACGCTGCGGGATGAAATCGATAAGATTATTGCTGAGATTGAAGGTGCATAATTTCGCACAGAGAAACAGTTTGCAAACGCTTCAATTTACAATTTATGACTAAACTTGAAGAACTGATACAAGAGCTTTGCCCGGAGGGGGTGGAGTATAAAACTATTCGGGAAACTGTTGGCGTTAACAGGGGAAGAAGATTAACAAAAAATCAATTGTCGAGCGACGATGAATATGATGTTTATCACGGCAGTAAGGATAGTATTTTAGGAAAGTATAACCAATATAATGCCCCTGCTCATACAACAATCGTGGTCAATACTGGAGGTATTGGTGGAGTAAAGTATTTAGAAAAGCCGTTTTGGTGTTCAGATGGTAGTTTCTGGCTTGGGCAAAGAAATTTCATCAACAGTAAATTCCTTTATTATTGCTTGTCCGGTTATGAAAGTTATTTTTTCTCAAAGAAAAGAGTAGGAGGAGTCCCCACTATCGATAAAAGCGTGGTCGAGGATTTTCAAATCCCAGTTCCACCCCTGCCTATCCAGCAGGAAATTGTCCGCATTCTGGACCAATTTACGGAACTCACGATGGAACTCACGATGGAACTCACGATGGAACTCACGACGAGAAAGAAACAATACGAGTATTACCGCGATGAATTGCTGACGTTTGATAACTCGCGAGGCAAATTTTCTCCCAAACTAGAGCAACTATTGCGGGAGCTCTGTCCGGATGGGGTGGAGTATAAAACTGTGGAGGATGTATCATCAACACTCTCACCTAAAATTAAAATAAAATCTACAAACTACTTGCCGAGTGGCAAATATCCTGTCATCGATCAGGGGCAGGATTTTATAGGAGGGTACACAAATCTGGAAGATGTTTTCCCTTGCGGCAAATATGTAATTTTTGGAGATCATACATGTACTGTAAAATATGTCGATTTTTCATTCGCACAAGGGGCGGATGGTGTGAAAGTCCTCGTAGCAAAAAGCGTCATATTGCCAAAGTATCTTTATTATTGCATGAGCAATATAAGGATGACTACTGAATATGCTCGCCACTGGACAAAGATGAGATCTCAGTATATCCCAGTTCCACCCCTACCCATCCAGCAGGAAATCGTTCGCATTCTGGATCATTTTGAAATGATATGCACCGATCTGACCGTCGGGCTTCCTGCTGAGATAGAAGCACGGCAGAAGCAGTATGAATACTATCGGGACAAATTGTTGTCATTTACCCCCGCGCAATAAACAGAGAAGACAGATATGAACTGTTACAACATCGTCGCGCAGAGCAGCGCCAGCACCGTGGTGGCGGAGTACACGCCTGAAGCAAGGAAAGCCGGCGCCTATCAAAGCGAGGCACAGCTGGAAGAGGAATTCATCCACATACTGGAGGAATTAGGCTACACCTATCTGCCGATACACAGCGAGGAGGATTTAATCAGAAATCTACGGCAACAGTTGGAAAAGCTGAATGAGTACACATTTACCGATGGTGAATGGGAGCGATTCTTTACCGACTGCATCGTTAGCAAGAATGATGGGATCGTAGAAAAGACGCAGCGGATACAGGAGGACTACGTTCAGGTGCTTCACCGTGATGACGGCAGCACCAAAAACATCTACCTGATCGATAAGAAGAACATCCACAATAATCAGCTGCAGGTTATCAACCAGTACAGCGTTTCCAAGGAAGAAGGGGCGAAATACGACAATCGGTACGATGTGACGGTGCTGGTCAATGGGCTGCCGCTGGTACACATCGAGTTAAAACGACGAGGTGTGCCCATTCGCGAGGCATTCAACCAAATCAATCGCTATCAGCGAGACAGCTTCTGGGCAGGCTCCGGACTCTACGAATATGTGCAGATATTTGTGATCTCAAACGGAACCCATACAAAGTACTATTCCAACACGACTCGCAGCAATCACGTAAAAGAAACCAACAAAGCAAACCGAACGGGAGGGAAAAAGACAAGCAACAGCTTCGAGTTTACATCCTATTGGGCAGATGCCAACAATCGGGTGATCCCCGACCTGACCGACTTTGCGAAAACCTTCTTTGCGCGGCATACAATCCTCAATATCCTGACCCGATATTGCGTCTTCACCGCAGAGAAGATGCTGCTCGTGATGCGGCCTTACCAGATCGTCGCGACCGAGAGGATCATCAAGCGCATTGAGATCGCGAACAATTATAAGAAATACGGAAGCGTCGAGGGAGGCGGTTATATATGGCACACAACCGGGAGCGGGAAAACGCTGACTTCCTTCAAAACGGCGCAGCTAGCATCGCAGCTGAGTTATATTGACAAGGTGTTGTTTGTGGTGGACCGCAAGGATCTGGATTATCAAACGATGAAGGAGTATGATAATTTCGAACCAGGAGCAGCCAACAGCAACACCACCACCGCGATCTTAAAGCGACAACTCGAGGACAGTACGTCCAGGATCATTATCACGACCATTCAAAAACTGGCTACGTTCATCAAAAAGAACGCGGGGCACGAGGTATTTCAAAAGCAAGTGGTCATTATCTTCGACGAATGCCACCGCAGCCAGTTCGGGGATATGCATTTGGCAATCACCAAGTATTTCAAGAAATACTATCTGTTCGGGTTCACGGGCACGCCCATCTTTGCTGTCAACGCCGGGGTAAGTAAAAAACCATCCTTGCGCACCACAGAGCAGGCGTTCGGTTACCGGCTTCATACCTACACCATTGTTGACGCCATCAACGATAAGAATGTCCTGCCGTTCCGCGTGGATTACATCCGGACAATGAAGGAGGAGGAAGAAATCGATGACAAGGAAGTGCAGGATATTGACCGTGAGAAAGCGTACATGGCGCCGGAGCGGATTGCTCTCGTGACCATGTACATCCTCGACAATTATGCTCGAAAGACTTATCGCGAGGGAAAAGCCTATACTTACAACGTCCTGAAAAATATAGCAGAGGTAGCATCTGCAGGAGGGCGGAAAGAAATTGATGAGGTAAAGGAGAAACAACGCATTAAGGGCTTCAATTCCATTTTTGCCGTTTCATCTATCGAAGCCGCCAAACTCTACTACGCAGAGTTTAAGCGGCAGATGGACGCTGATCCGACGAAGCGGCTACGCGTTGCCATCATCTACAGTTACGGGGCTAACGAGGAAGAGCCGGATGGATTACTGGATGAGGAGAACCCCGAAGAGCCCTCTGCCCTGGATCAGAATTCCCACGATTTCCTGGAGAGAGCTATAACCAAGGACTACAACGCGATGTTTCATACCAATTACGACACATCCTCTGACAAGTTTCAGAACTACTACAAGGATGTATCTTTGCGGATGAAAAACAGGGAGCTGGATTTGCTCATCGTTGTCAATATGTTCCTTACCGGTTTTGATGCCACGACATTGAACACGCTGTGGGTCGATAAAAACCTTAAAATGCACGGACTGCTCCAGGCGTTTTCCCGTACCAATCGCATCCTTAATTCTATCAAAGTTTACGGGAACATCGTATGTTTCCGTAACTTACAGAAACAAACGAATGAGGCTATTGCTCTGTTCGGTGACAAGCAGGCAGGCGGCATTGTGTTGCTCCGCGCATATGATGATTATTATTACGGATATACGGATGAAGACGGGAAGGAGCATCCCGGCTACAAGGACATGATTGAGAAGCTGCTCGGTAATTTCCCCTTGTCTGAAGAACGTATTACCGGAGAGCAAAAGCAGAAAGATTTTATCCTTCTCTTCGGAGCAATTCTTCGGATGCGGAATCTGCTCGTATCTTATGATGACTTCTCCGGAATGGAAATTCTCTCGGAACGGGATTTGCAGGATTATCTCGGCAGGTACCAGGATTTGCGGGATGAGTGGAAAAATCGGAAACCCACGGGTGAGAAGGAAGATATTACTGATGATGTCGTGTTTGAGATCGATTTGATCAAACAGATCGAGATCAATATCGACTATATCCTCATGCTCGTCAAAAAATATCACGACTCGCATGGCAATGACAAAGAGGTGCGCATTACCATTCAGAAGGCAATAGATGCCAGTCCGGAACTTCGCAGTAAAAAGGAGTTGATTGAGAACTTTATAGACCAGCTCAATGAAGGTGACGATGTCATGGAAGAGTGGAGGAAGTACGTTGCCGCAGAAAAGGAACGACAACTCGTCGCGATTATCAATGAAGAAAGGTTGAAAGAACCGGAAACCCGCCGCTTTATCGACGCCGCCTTTTATGATGGTTTACTAAAAACGAGCGGAATCGATTTTGATAACCTGTTGCCTCCAATGTCACGTTTTGGTGGTGGCAATCGCGATGAGAAGAAACAATGCGTCATCACAAAACTACAGACCTTCTTTGAACGGTTCTATGGCATCTGCTAATCGAAGGCAAAAGACAGAAGTTGTAAGAGGGAGGCGGCTCTGTATGTCATCAATAAAGACAGAATGAGTGTTTGCGTAAATCCTCCCCAAGTTGGAGCAATGCAGGAGCATACATAACCCACAAAAACGAACGTTAAGAGCTTATGAATCCATTTATAGGAAATTGGGAGGATCTCCTCACCTGTAAAGCAGTTTTGGAAGATATCCTCACCAATAAGAGGGCGTGGCAGATGCTTTTCAAAAGACCATATCAGTCGGATCAAGAACTGGAGAAAACATGCCTTGATATTGCTACATACCTACTCAAAGAGGTATGGAAAAAATTGAAGAATAAGAAAAGGGTCTGGAAAATAAAGAAAGACTCTAACGAATACGATTTAACCAAAACTAGCAGAGGAATGGTAGTTAAAGCGATTCGGATGGGGTATTGTTGGCGCATGGCCTGTTTTGAGAAGAATCACATCCAATATCTCGTGAGAGCTGCGGAGTGTAATAAAATGCTCTATTCTTTTTTTTCGATATTGGATAACTTAATTAATCTTCAAGTATTTGATGAAGAATCAACAATGAAGTTAAAACGACAGGTGAATCATGTCGATTGCAGCACGCAAGAAATTATTTTTACACAAGGGCAAGAACTCACTCGACGGAATGCCTGTACCTACGATATGGGAATTGAGGCGTACCGAGAGCTGCAGGCAAGTCAATATGAAGCAGAACAAAAAGTCAAGAAACTCAAAGACAAGATTAGTAAATTAAGCGGTTCGCAAGCAGAAGTTTATAAGACCATAAGGCAGTGGCTAAATGAAGGGAGATTTTTACTGGATAGAGGCAACGGGAATGGCTCTTGGTTAGTGAAATATAAATTGAAGCCTTTCAATATTGCAACGCTTGTTCAGGCAAACTTGCAGTTAAATAAATGTATCTCATGGCTGCAAACGTTGGAGGCGGAGGAACAAACTTCGAAAACGAATGTAACAAATGCTGCCACCGCGCAGAACGTAGAGTCCAAGAAGGCAATGGAGTACACCCCCATGCAGGTAACGGAAACAAATGGAGTGAAGCGGAAGGAGCTGAGAGAACGGAGTATCCTCTATGGGCACATGGTGACCAGTTTTTTTATGACATTTGGAAAGAGGAAACATCCCATGGCAAAAGCCATAGGTTGGGAGGCGCTCCGCAATGTGTCCGAACTGGGGGCTCTGTGTTATGCGGCATCTGCAGAGACAACCTATCCGAACTTTCGACATAATTTCGACACATGCAAGCAGACTCTTTGCGGATTATTTTATTGGATGAATTTGCTGACAAATGCGAAGGTTTTTCAGAGTGTGAAGAAAAGAGGCGAGCTTTGCCGCGCCGGATTTGGGCTTTATGACATGATGCTTGATGTCGCGCGCAACGGTGGTTTTGTTCCGGATCAGGGTAAGGCGAAAAAACGAGGGAAAGCTGCCAAAGCGGAAACGTCATCAATGCCCGGTAATGAAACTGTAACGCTGGAAATGGTCCGGGAACGCTGCGGACATCTGTCAATGTCGGTTTCAAAAGCATGCGAAAATTGTCAATGTTTAGCAAATAGCGTTGCGCATGCCCTGATACAGCGAGCGATTGATTGTGGAGATTGCGCGTTTATATACAGTAAAAAGATCGGACAATACGATTTTTTTGACATGGTAACGTACTGCGAAAAGCAAGCTCGCATGTGCGAGTACTATCTTTTATTGGCAGAAGAATTCCTTCCTCATCACAAGGACCGTTTTGTCTTCATTCGTCAGGAGATAAGAGCTCTTGCCGAATTGCTATCTCGCTTTAGCGTGCATAACAATATCGAGCAAACTCAGAAGTATAATCTTCCTTTCCCCGAGCCCGTCAAAAGACGCAAATCCCCAAAACGCCAACAGCATAAGGACAAGGAGACGAAGAAGGGGGGATCCGGTCCGACTCCTGGGCCGTCCGGGAAGTGATTGGTAGGATGGAACGAAGTAAGCGCTGATAAATGTTGAAATAACGAGATAGATTTTGTATAGTTTGACCAAGTAACCGAAATCACACACCATGGACGAGATATATTCTACGCCACAGATCCAGTCAGAAACAGAGGAGAATGGGATTAAAATTACAGCCGCAGAAACAAAAACGGATACCTTGAAACCAGACATGGTACTTTTTACGTCGTGGCTACGCGTTTCCTGTGAGATATCTTCCGCAACGGTTGGTAAATACAATGATATTTTGAAGTCTCTCGATCAGAAAACGCAGGAAAAATTAGGAACCTCTATTTTTGAGCTAAGGACTCTTGAATTACTCCATAATATTTTCATGGGGCACGCTTCCGGTATAGAGCTCAACAAGGATGAGAAAAGGGCTCTCGTCTATTATGTGGCGTTCCTTTTCTGTGAGTACGTGAGTTTTTGGGAGCAGAGTCAATGGCTCAATGATATTGTAAACCCTGTGAGCGGTGAATTTGAAAATTGGCTATGTAAACAAATGAATCTTTCGTATCAAGCAGCCAAGGACTATTCGAGAAGCCTGAAAGCTATCAATGATACTGTGGAGAATGAGAATTTGTCCCTATTCGACATAAAAAGCATCAAGGCTTTTATCGGACAAAGCCAATATTTTTTACGTTTTTGTGATAAAAAACAAAAGAAGATTCTCAATTATTATCTCTTTTATTTGCTTGATCTGGCTTTGCGCCCCGAGGAGCGGCAAGAGGAGGAAAAAGTCGGTCCGGAAAAAAGCGGCAACCAAGATTTTGAAGCATGGTGCCTGAAGAGGGAGCACTTATCGAAGAAAACCATCGCATTAACAAAGGAATTTGCAGATAGATTGTCGCAGTATTGCGTAGAACATTTCATCTCCCCGGCATTTGCCAAGATTTCACTTGAGGAGCAGTTTAGGGCGGTTATAGATGTTTACACATCAAGTGAGGCATACGTCACCATACTGAGCGAATATCGAGGTTATCTCGAACGGTATTCTCGCTACCTTATGGACTGTTGCGATACGGACCGATTAATGGATATATTAGACGTTGGAAGGAATGACGCACATTTACCTTTGCTGGTCTCGGGAGAAAAGAAAAGCCTAGTAAAGGGATACTCAAGATGGCTTAAATCGAATGATATATGTGATGGCCATAGCATCCGTACGTATATTTCATCGTTGTATGCATGTGAAGAAATAGCAAGAGAGCAGTTTAGCTCATCTTTTTTCGAAAATAAAAACAAAAGGAGGGTGGCATATTTACGATTTCAAGTTGCTCGACATCCGAATTTCAGCTCGAATTACGTAGGAGCTCTACGTATGTATGTCCAGTACCTATCATCTTATCGTCTTATTTCTAAAGAGGAACATGAAAAAAATACACAGAATTTAATGGAGGTGTTGAATCGTCGGCTAGGAGGTGAAATTTCGTTAGAAACTGATACAGATTATGATAAACTGTATTCTGTGTGGCAAAAGGAATACGGGACGGATCTGCTCTACTCGAGAGAGGATATCATGACGATGATTAGCAAAAACACAATATTTGACAGTGAACGCCATGTTTACATAACCAAGAATGTGTTTTTGCCGGAAGCAACACAGCGTAAAATTTTTCAATACTTCCGAACCTGTTTTGAATCAGGCGCAAGGCTCGTAGATTATGTGCAAGTTGTGGAACTTGTACGCAAGGACGGTCTCAATATACAGGTCAAACAACTCCAAGAATTTCTTAAAAAATTCAATGATGGATCTTACGTTTGCGAAAACAAGTACATACTACAAGCGAATGATTCTTCTTTGCAGGGAGGAAATCTTGCCTCCGAAATTTGCAACAAAGTGCGCGAGCAAACGACGCCCATTTCAAAAGATGCCCTCAAAGCTCTCTTTCCGAGTATTTCAGAAGATAGATTTAATAAGATATTGACAAGAAATAATTTTTCAGCCCTTTATGGTGTCATTAATCCAAAACAAGGGAAAATTTTTCATGCTGACCTGATATGTTTCACGGAAAGTGAATTATCCGAAATCAAAGACCTGCTGGCAGAAGAATTAAGATCGAAAGGCTATGTAACGTCTCAGCAATTGTTCGATCTAGTCCGGAATGTAAAGCCTAACATACTTGAGGAGTACGCATTTCTTTCCCCATCATCTTTATATGCCGTGTTGCGTTATAAACTCGGGCGCAATTTTAAGTTTAATATTTCCTGCGTCACTAGCGAGAAGACCATGGAGATTACGGACATATTTGCGAATTTCTGCAAGCAACGGGACGAGTTTTCCTTGTCCGATCTACTCCAGCTCGCAACGCAGCTAGGTGTGGATTCCGTTCCCTTCACGTACATGTACGAAATATTAGCACGGGTAAGTTATGATCTTTTTGTCAAACGCGAAAATCTGCAGTTTGATACAACTTACATCGATCACTTATTGGATGTCTTCTGTCCAGAGACATTTACCATCATAGGTCAATTCTCCCATTTGGACATGCTTCCGCCTATAAATGGTCATCCTTGGTCAATCTACTTGCTGGAGCATTATTTATCCTTTCATAGTTGCAAGTTTTCTCTTCTTTCACGTAACTTCGCTAAAAATGGAAGCTATGGCTTCATAGTCCGGAAAGCAACTGGTATTCAGGATTTTAACGAAGCTGTAGCACAATACCTTGCCCATGTCCCGGTAGAATTGGAAGCTCAAGCCGTCTTACAACATTTATGTCATGTAGGCATTCTCGGTGTTCGTAGATACACCAACATCGATGAGCTTTTGAATAAAGCGAGAGAGTTAAGAAATATGGCCTCCCTAACGTAAGAGGTGAGCCTGCATGAAGTCGAACAGAGTCTCAAAAGACGCTACAATACTTGGTTGTCATGAAGGAGGTTGATGATACGCAAAAAACGGCAGCGGCTTCCCTTGCTGACCAAGCGACGAGTGGCGAAGAAAGTCCCCAGCTATTCACGGAGAGAGTGGTGGTTGCAAGAGATTATGAACAAAATTGGTCCATTGAGCTCAATCCGGGCATGAACGAAAACAGACCCACTTATTTCATATTGTGCGATCACGTTCACTACGAAGAGGTGACGAAATGCGCACGAATCTCGTTTTTGGAGCCAAAGTATGTAACTGAGACAGGGGAAAAGGCTCCGTGGAGGTTGATCAATCACGAAGAAAAGAAAAGGCTCATGAATTTCCTCAACAGTCACAGGAGAGGAAAAGCCGACACGGAACAGACTCTTTCTAATTGGCAGTATGCTATTGCTTTGTGGAACGTGGAGATGGGGTTCATCGATTCCCCCGAGGAGGCTATGGCGTGGACGAGCGACAGATGTTCGCCCCACGACGTTCTTTCCCCTCTCCCTATTGATCTCCCGATGCCGGATTATTTACAACTTCCTTAGTCATAAGTGGCAGCTGTACTCAGGAATTGGGATCTTCGGCTCAATGGAGCATCCCTTAACTCCATATCCATTTTTAATCAATGAGTTACCAACTTTTCGGAAAAATAAAACTGCGTTTTTTGAAAAATTGTGCTTGACAAAGCGGGCGGATAGTGGTATAAGAGGGGCACAGGGCGGAGGACAAGACTTCGCAACGGGTCAGGTGACGCCGTAAGGTCACCCCGGAAGCCGCGTGTGCGGCGGATGGGCAAATAATGTGACGGCATAGGTCAATCCTTCGGCGGAAACGCTGATTGTAGTGAACAAGATGCCGTGGCATTCATCCTGAAAGCGGGTGGAAGCTGCGGTTTTTTTTGTATCTGCGGGCTTGTGCTGTCGATCGTTTAACCAATCAAGCACAACTCAACGATATGTTAAGACTCGACAGATTACCCTCGCCATACGGCGATTTTTTCCGATCCAATGCCTCGGTTCCTCAGGGGCTCATCTTACCCTCAAGCCGGGCGCCTCAAAGCGCGGAGCAGAAGTTTGAAAACAAGTGGCGGAATCATTGGCCCGAGACCTTACAGGAGTGGAAGGAGTTTGATGCCCAGCCGGTGGAGTTTTACAACCGCCAGCCTGTGCCACAAGGACACGTGCTGGAGCTGTTGTCGGACAACATCAACCTGTTGCTGGAGAATGCGGAGAGAATCCTCCAAGCGCCGGAGATGGCGGAATGCCGGGAGGTAGGGGGAGGATCTCCGGTCCCGCTCCCGCCGCCCGATTTGGGCGATCTCCTTTGGGCGTGGAAAAAGGGGGAAGTCGGCTGGAAGCGGACCTCTGTCGAAGGGCATCCCCTGTATGCCCTCTACATCGATGGTTCCATTCTCAGCGGTGCATGCTACATTTACATATTGCTAGATCCCGTTGCCAAGGAACTGGGCACGACGCTGTCCTTGTTCCGTCCGGGAATCAGCGAGGCCCGCGAGGTACTTCGTACTAGCCCACGAGCCAAGAAACGTCCGTGGAAGGAGATCCCCCCACCTCACGCCCCTGTGCACCGTGGCGAGTCGTTTGCCGACTGGGAACGGCGGACGCGGCAATATATGCCTACCGTGGATGAGGTGGAGCCGCACTACCTGATTCCCCCAACGCTCACCTTAGCTGAAATTATCGCCCAGCTGAAGGAAGGGGCAGATCCGTCCCAAGAAAAATCATCTTCAATAAGTGATTAACAGCGAATCATTTAGCATAAACTCTTTATTATTTACGATTGACGAATTTCAAATTTACGAATTGGATAAACCTCAATCAGCCATGAAAAATACCATTCCAAAAAAATCGCCCGAAAATTCATTTTTTTGTGAAGCGAATTTGCTTGATAGAGAGGGGGAGTGTGGTGTAGAGCGAGGGAAAAACACGGAGCCAATGCGTGCAGAAAGCCACCGAGGCAGGACGCGGTTCCATGCTCATTCAACAAACAACACGACGATGAATCAAAAAAAACTCAATTCACTTCTTATCAAAGAGGCGGGCTCCTTTGACGCCTCCCTCGAAAATGTGAAACTCCTCCTCGATGCCGGGGCGGATGTCAATGCACGGATGGGCTCCGAAGCCAGAACAGCTCTCGTTGAAGCGGCATTCGGAGGGCATGCAGAGATTGTTAAGCTCTTGCTGGACGCCGGGGCGGATGTTAATGTCCGCACAAAATCCGACTACAACTGTACAGCTCTTGTGGCTGCGGTGCATGGCAGGCATGCGGATGTCGTTAAGCTGTTGCTGGAGGCCGGAGTAGATGTTGATATCCAAACGGAGAACGGCAGCACAGCTCTTGCGGCTGCGGCTTCGAATGGGAATGTTAAAATCGTGCAAATGCTTCTCGATGCCGGGGCCGATGTCAATGTCAAGACAAGATCACTATTTTGCACGGCTCTTGCGACGGCGGTATCCGTGGACAACGTTCCTATTGTCAAGCTCTTGCTGGATGCCGGAGCCGATGTGAATACGTTTGTAGGAGATGCATACGATGCGACTCTGGCCATTGCGATACATATGAGAAATGAGGAGATAGTCAGGCTCTTGCTGGATGCCGGGGCGGATGTGAATGCTCATTCATCCATGTATTTTGGCACGATGCTAGCGGCTGCTGCCTGTACGGATCAGATAAGGATTGTCAAGTTACTCCTTGATGCCGGGGCCGATGCCAATGTCAATAGGGACACCAAGTATTATCGTACAGCTCTTCTGGCCGCCGTATTGGGCGGAAATGCCAAGATCGTTGAGCTACTATTGGAAGCGGGAGCCGATGTTAATGCGTCAACTCGTGGCAGAACGGCGTTGAGAATGGCGATGGAAAGAGAAAGTGAAGAAATCATCACCCTTTTACGCAACTCCGGTGCAACGGGATATGATAAATACAAGCAAGCAATTCCCAATGACCGTCTCATCGATGAACTTCGGGTTACGGATACTTCACTGAAAAGAATAAAACGCCTCCTTCAAGCGGGAGCCGATGTCAATGCACGATCGGAAAACCTTTCTCTCACGCCTCTCATGCTGGCTGTCTGTAAAGGAAATATGAGACTCGTTCAATTCTTTCTCAATGCGGGAGCCGATGTCAATGCCCAATCTCATGCCTATATCGCCTCACCCCTCGTGGCTGCTATCGATTCAGGAAAGGTTGGGCTCGTTAGTCTGCTCTTAGATGCTGGAGCTGATGTGAATACTCAGATACGAAGTTCCCATTGCCCTGTCAGAACGGCACTCGAATTTGCTGTCTGTAAAGGAAATGTGAAGATCGTCAAGTTGTTGCTGAACGCCGGAGCGAATGTCAATGCCGTGGCGAGCGACCAATACGGCACAATTCTTGCGCTTGCGATCCAAAAGGAAAATGTTGAGATCGTCAAACTCCTATTGAAAGCGGGGGCGGATGTGAACGCTAAGGTTGAAGACCTTTCATTGTTCGCCGGACTTTTAGGAACCCTGAACGACGGGACAAATTATTGCGGCAGAACCGCGCTGAGCATAGCGTTGGAGACCGGAAATGAAAAAATTATCGACCTTTTACGTGCCGCCGGGGCGACAACGTCCCCTGGGGCGTCTCAATCCTCCCACACCAAAAAACACAAAAAACATTAACCAACTAACTATCGAGAAAGGAAAAAGAGGAAAAAGAATGTTGAAGAGCTCCGCATGAGGCTTTACGAAGCTATTGAGGACGAAAACGGCACGCCGCAGCGACGGAACCATTATTTGAGTCCTGTTAACCAAAAAAATCTTAACGATTTTTGGGAGAACTCCTGTAAAAGGGTTTTCATCACCCCCAAAAAACTCACAGAACTACCATAAACTTGTCGCAGAAAATTCACAGAACTTTGTTAAAACAACACTGTAGTCGCACGGAGAGCTCCAAGTATGATACCTAACATAATTTACATTCATTTTCCCATGAAAAATCCGAGTGAAAAAAGGTTCGGGGTGTTGTGTCATTTCATGACAGTCCTGATGAAACAGATTGAAAACAAATCGATTGAGGCGGCAACACCTGTGAGAAAAATTGGTTTGATAGGGAACCGAAAGTAGAGTGAACTTGCCAAAATAAACAAAAGATATGATGAAAGAAAACAACAAGAAAACAAACAAAAAGAAGGAGACAGGAAAGACAAAGAAGACAGGGGTCGCGAGGCTCATGGAAATGTCCGTCATGCTTTCCTGGGAGTTTGTGCTGGAGAATAACCGGGACAAGCTGAGAGGCGGACCCGGTCTGACTCAGGAAACGGCTTGGGAGATCTTGGAAACGAGCAGTCCGGAAGCTGTCAAATTGGAGTACGACGTGATGCGAGAGTTGTTACTGCCCAGAGCGTGTAAGCAAAAACTGGTCGTGGGCGAGGATGGACGGCATTACGACGTGCATGAGTTTTGCGAGGAAGGGGAATCCGACGAGCTGCAGATGTGGTTTGACATAACCGCCTATTGGGGAAACTTGGGGAAAAAGAAGACACAAACCAAAAGAGAGAGAAAGAGAGAGAGGAAGGAGAAAGTACGCCGCATAAAAGGCTTAACGGACGAGGGCAATCGTGGTATTTTGGAGACGTGAAAAACGTCGCCACGATTCTAAAGATCCTCATCCACAGGATGACAGGACGCATGAGACATGCTGAGCAGATGCCTAAGGAAGTTCACCCTAAAGAGCAGAATCTGAAAAAGGGTTCACGCACGAAGCGGGAGAAGTCCCCCGAAGAGTCGATGGCTAAGCCCGGGCGGGTCAACAAAGAGCCCTCGAAGAGAAGGACGCCGCGCAAGGCGAAAGAATATCCTCCGGATGACACCTTTCGCGCGGTCATGCGTTTGATCAGGCAGGGACGCAACCTGTTCATCACCGGAGGCGCGGGCGTCGGGAAATCCTACTTGCTGCACCAAATCAAGAAGGAGTTGGGCGAGACCTTGCACGTGACGAGTACAACGGGGATATCGGCGCTCAACGTGGGCGGGCAAACTCTGCACTCCTGGTCCTATATCGGCATTGCCAACAGGAGCGTTGAAAGTGTGGTGGACGGCATCATGGCGAACCCGATCAGGAAGAGACGCCTCACCGAATGCGAGATTGTGGCCATTGATGAGATATCGATGCTCGACGACTTCACGCTTGATTACATCAATGCGGTACTCAAGAAAGTCCGAAACAATAAGATGCCCTTTGGCGGCATTCAGGTGTTGATCTTTGGGGATTTCTTTCAATTACCGCCGGTCAAGATGAAGCAGAATGGACGCGAGTATTGTTTCCGGAGCGCAACATGGCAGGAATTGGAGCTTTACCCGATTGTTCTGACGGAGGTGAAGCGGCAGACGGACGCAGCAATGGCTGAGGCCCTGAATCATTTCCGTACCGGGGACATCAGGGAAGAGGACGTGCAACTCCTTCAGAGTCGGGAGATGCCTCCCTCGGAGAAATTACCGGACGATATCCTGCAGATATTTGGAGCCAATCGTGACGCTGATGCACTGAACCAGAAAAAATTGTACGCCCTGGAGACGGAATCTGTCTTTTTTCATGCAGAGGACGAATTTTATCGGTATCAGCGGGATGGTCGTCGAGAGACGATTCGTATAACACGGGATGGAACAGATGGTTTGAGCACGGAGGAGCGAAAAATATGGGAAGATTTCGACAGAGATTGCAAGGCGCCCAGCGTGCTCGAGCTTCGGCTAGGTTGCCGTGTCATGCTGTTGATTAACATTGATGTAAGGGGAGGACTCGTGAACGGCACGTGCGGCACGGTGACGAAGCTGAGTGCGAGTCACATCGAGGTGCTGTTTGACGGGCAAGCCACTTCCTGGTCTCTCGAGAGAGAAAAGTTCGACTGCATGCGCGGCGAACAAGTGCTCACGGAGCGCGAGCAATATCCACTCCGCCTTGCCTACGGCATCACAATCCATAAATCGCAGGGAATGACCTTTGATCGGTTGGTTGTCCACATGAATAAGATATTCGACTTCGGGCAGGCTTACGTGGCGCTCAGTCGCACGCGCACTCTCGAGGGCCTCTTCATCCGTTCGTTTTCACGCCGCTTGATCGCCGCAGATCCATGTGTCATCCGGTTTTACGAGGAACTCAAGAATGAACAGCTCACAAGGGATTTTGAATTGGCGCATCCCGAACAGGCGCCCAAGGCTAATGTGTATGGGAACAAGGAACATAATATGTCCCTCCAAATCCATAGAAATGAAGGAGGTAAGGAGGGGTATTTCAAGCTTTATAATCACCGGGATATCCAACAAGCAAACAAAGTAGCCAGGATTCATTTCAAAAGCCCAACGTATGAAAAGCATATCAATTGGGAGGACAAAAAGGAATGGACCCTGAATGTTCGGGAACGAGTTCGTCTGATGGGGATGCTCCGGAGTAAGCCGGACGGTGAATACACCGTCTGGCAAATGCTGATCCTCGCGTATAACCGAGAGGGTAACTTGAATGATGCCGATACTCTGCAGAATTTCTCTCACGATCCCGTGCATCCCAATCACTTGCCCATTGATCTGCCTATCCCCGATTATTCTCAACTTAGCTGATCAAGGTGAAAGGTTGTGGATGTCTTTTCTGATTCGTTATCAGTGAATTGAAAATAAAATTGAGCCTCTGAAACGCGGAATTAGCGAATGCCTTAAATAGGGAAAGCCCTGAGATATAAAAACAATCAACATATTTATAATCAACAATTAAAGAAGATTGGCCTTCCAGGGGGCAGAAGAATTTCCTATTATAGCAAATGGAATAAAATATGTCAAGATAAATTTTATACAACTTTGCTTATAAATAATTTGCGAAAGAACAGAAAATCGAATTTTTTGAAAATTTTTCTTTACTTTTGAAGAGAATTGTGATATACAGGAACCGTCGGCAGGCAAGAAAGACCTGGTTAGAGTACGATGTTCGTAACAATGAGTATGAAATTCCGAAAATCTGTTCCATAGAGTGAGACTCAAAAAGACAATTCGGTATATTTCATATATAAAATAAAGATATAAAAGAAAATAAGACGGCTGAGCCAACAAAATTATTTTTATGAATAAACAATAAATCAAACAAGAAATAATTATGAAAATCATTCACACAGCAGATTGGCATTTAGGGAATCGACTCATGGATCGCAGTCGGGTGAAAGAACAAGGAGAATTCTTGCAATGGCTGTTAGAGTTGGCAGCGAAGGAGAAGCCTGATGCATTGATCATCAGTGGAGACGTGTTTGATACGGGGACGCCCGGGGAAGGGACGCGAGAGATGTACTACAAATTTTTAAGTCAAGCGGATGAGAACGGGTGTCGTCAGGTGGTGGTGACAGCCGGGAATCACGACAGCGTCGCACAGATGGAAAGCGCGAGGCCGTTTCTGGGTCGTTTTCACTGTCATCTTGTTACAAGGATAGCAGCAGGGGAGGAAGAGAAAGGACTCCTCGAGGTTTATGGGGAAGACGGCGAGGTGAAAGGGTTAATATGCGCCATACCGTATTTACGACCTGCCGAGGTAGCTGTACCGACAGAAGAGCGGGATGAGGAGGGGAATAGCTTATCATATCGGTTAGGAGTTAGTCACATGGTTGGTAGGGTTGGCCAGTTGGCCGCGTGTTGGAAGGAGGCGCATCCCGGGAAACCGGTGGTTGCCATGGGGCATTTGCCGGTTCTTGGGGTCGAGCGTACGAGATCCACACGCGACCAACTTGGCACCATCGAAGTTGTGAGCGGGTCACTTTTCTCACAATCGTTTGATTATGTTGTGTTAGGGCATATTCACAAGGCGTCGGATCCCGGGAGCGGGAGAATTCTGTACAGCGGGAGTCCGTTGGCAATGGGCGTGGATGAGGCGCAATACAAGCACTACGTCTTTGTTGTGGAAGTGGGGGAGAAGCTCGACGTACGGGCGGTGGAAGTGCCGACGTTTACGGATTTTGAACAGAGAAGGTGCATGAATCGTGCGGAGTTGGACGAGATGTTGGGCGAGATGCTCCGCAAAACCGGAGAGCAAACGGCGCCCATCTGGTTGTCGGTTCAGTATTACGGTGGAGATTTGACTCCCAACGAATTAAATGCCATTGTGCGCCGGAAGTTGCCCGAGGAGAGCGTGCCGTGCATCATCACGAAGCGGGCGCTTGAAGGAGCCGTCCCGGCAACGCAAGATTCGGAGGCAAGTGACTCGCTGTCAAACTATACGCCTGAGACACTATTTGAACGACGCATGGGGGAGTACATCGCCGAGCATCCGGGGATGGAAGGGCAACAGGAAAAGCTGAGGGGATTGTTCAGTGAGGCACTGAGCGAAGCAAGATCTTAACAAACAAATCATCAACAGAATTATGAAGATACTAAAAATTGAATGGAGCAACATCAACTCGCTCGTCGGCGAGTTCAGCATCGATTTCACTCATCCCTCCATTGCCCAAGGAGAGTTGTTTAGCATCAGCGGGCCGACCGGATCCGGAAAATCAAGCATCCTGGACGCCATTTTCTTTGCGTTGTATGCGACGACGCCACGACAAGAAAGCGGCAACGGCATCTCAGCCACGTGCAATGAAATCATGAGCGTGGGATGTCGGGAATGCTGGGCGAGGTTGACCTTTGAGTCGAAGGGGAAACGCTATGAAGTGAGTACGCGACAGCATCGCACGAAACCGCACCGCTCAAAAAAAGAGCAGACGGACTCGCCGATGGACAAGAAACGTCCGATCTTCAATCAGCCGGAGCGTGAGTTATGCCTCCTGGAATACGTCAACAACCGGTGGCGTTCAACAACGATGGCGAACAAGACCAAGGAAGTGAAGCGGCTGGTGGAAGAGGTTACAGGGCTTAATTTCGAAAATGCGCGCGGCAGCTTTATCCTTTCACAAGGAGAATTTGCCCGCTTCCTGCAGGCGGATTTCAAGACTCGAGCGGATATACTTTCCACCATAACCGGGACGCAAATTTACGAGAGGATCGGGGCGGTTGTGGCAGGGAGGCGCAGCAAGCTGGAGGAGCAGAGAGCCAGCTTGCAGCAAAGAGACATTCTGCCAGCAGAGGATAGAAAGGCGAAAGAACAAGAACTGGATGAACGGCAGAAGCAACAAAAGGTCAAAGCTCAAGAGGCAACTCGCTGCAAGGAAGGCTTACAGTGGTTGGAGGCGGTGGCCACAGCGCAAGAGAAACTCCGCCGGGCAGAAGAGCGGGACGCGGTGGCAAAGAATCAATGCCAGGCGTTTGTCGCGGAAGGATGGGAAGCAAAGCTGCAACAAGGGCAAGCTGCCAAGGAGATCCAGCCTGCGTACCAACTCCTGCAGGATCGTCGGAAAGAACATGGCAAGTTACAGGAGGATTTGACAGCGTCTCGAAAAAAATTGGAGCAAGCACGGCAAAGCGCGGAACGGGCTCAAGAGAAGCTGGAGACGGTCAAAAAACGCTATGACAGCGAAATGCCGACGTACAAAAAACAGCGTGACACGATTCTTCAGCACCTCATACCCCTTGAGGAGAAGTTGAAACAGGAGCAAGAAATCCTTAAGGAGAAGAGGGATGAGACAACGTCGGCGCAGGCGGCTGCTCGTCAAGAAGCCGTGAGTGTCAAGGCGTCCGACGAGGAGGTTGAGCAACTGCGCAGGGACTATGAAAAGACGTCTGCCCGACGGAAAGAGCTTGCCGCTTATGAGGGGGTCTCGAGCGCCTTGCCTCTCGTGAAAAATCATCTGGCAGAGCTCGTCAAGGCCGCCGAGCGTGCGCAGGTTGAACCGCAGGGTGAGGCGATCGCGGACATCCCGACAACGGAGGAGGTGCGAAAGCAAAAAGAGCATTGGGAGCAGAGAAAAAAGCAACTGGAGGCGTCCGGCGCCATGGAGGAGTTGGAGAAACGACTCGCGCTCCTGCGCGACGTGAGGCAGGCTGCCGGACGGTATGAAAATGCGCAGAAGGCACATCAAGAGGCGGAGAAGCTGCTCAAGGTCGCACGCGAGAAATTGCAGGCGCTTCCGGACCTCGGAGACGTCGAGAAAGAAGTGCAAGCCGCCGAAAATGAGTTTGCTCGCATGAAGCAGCTGCATGGTCTCAAACTGCAGTTGGCGGATTTGTACGATCGCTTCCGGAATCATGAGTTTGAATGCTGTCCGTGCTGCGGCGCGAGAGAGCCCGGTGAACGGCCGACCTCTGTGGAGGACGATATGCTGAAGGCTGTGCAAAAACGATACAAAGACCTCGGTAAGAAAAGTGCCGAGATCAAGAAGCAACGGGATGAGGCACGCGCGGAGGAATCTCGTGCCCAAGGAGCGGAGCAAGCCGCAGCCGAGCAAGCAAAGGAAGCGAGCCGAGAGCTGGAGGAAGCTCTGACCGCTGCACAAATGAAAGAGGTTCCGACTCATCCGGAAAACATGGAGAGCGAAATTGCGGAAACGATAGCAGCGTGGAAGGACCATGCGACAGTCGGCGAGGCGTTGGTCAAGCTGGGTGAGTGTACGGAGAGATACGAGGAATTGCTCAACACGCTGTCCCCCTTCTGCAAGATTGAGACGCGTCGTTTAGGTGATGCGCAGAAAGCGGTGGATGAGCTGGATAAGGCGGCTACGGAGTTCGTCCGTTTGCAGCAGACCATGCAAGCACAGGAAAAGAACTTGGCCGCCGCCGAAAAACTCAATTTGCAGAAAAAGGCAGAGCTCAAACGCCTGGAAGATCTGGTCAAGCTCGCGGAGGAAAGTCTGAACAAGGCGCAGGAGACAGCCGCACATCTTCAGCAAGAACGAGCGGCTCTGTGGAACCTCGGAGAAAACGGTCAGGCGGCGCGCACTCGTGTGGATCATTTAATAAGCGCCTTGGAACAGCAGGTCACGGCGTCCGCTAAAACGCTGAATGACGCCGAAGGAGAAGAAGCCCGATATGAGGAACGTTGTAAATTGCTGACCGAAAGCACAGCTGTTTCAGAAAAAACCGTGTCCGCCGCCGAGCAGGATCTGACTATCACGATACGGAAAAATCACTTGCGAGATTTGGCAGAATTCCTGTCGGCTAAGGAATGGATGCTCCAGTGTGATGAACTTGCAGCGAGAAAGACCGCCCTCGAAAAGAACCGCTCTGAAGCGGAGGCTCAGCTCGGTGTTTATAAGAAATTGGTTGAGGAATTGCGGCAACAAGCCCTCACGACCAAGTCAGCCGAACAGTTACGCTCAGAACTCGAGACGGCCGAGCAGGTCATCTCTTCCCAAGAGGAAAAAATACGCGAACTCATCGCCGTGTTGAAGAACGATGATGATGCCCGTTCCTACAACACGTCTCTGGCTGCTCAGGCGGCAGATTTGGATGCCCAGGTGGAGGCTTGGAAACAGTTGGCTGACGTGATCGGCACAACTCGTTCTCAAGAGGGATTCAAGCAGTATGCCCAGCAAATATCGTTCGATGTCCTTATCGCGGCGGCTAATCAGCACCTGCGAAATTTGTCCGGACGCTACACACTTCGGCAGAAGAGAGACGGGAAGTTCAGTTTGGAGGTGATTGATCACATGGTGGACGATGTGGCCGGACGGGATTCATCCAACTTGTCGGGCGGTGAAAGCTTTGTCGTGAGCCTCGCTCTTGCGTTGGGACTGTCGCACCTGACCGGCGCGGACACGAGTTTTGACACCTTGTTCCTCGATGAAGGATTCGGGACATTGGACAGCGAAACGTTGGAGCAGGTCCTCACTTGTCTCGATGCATTGCGGGCAGAAGGCAAAACGATAGGGATTATATCACATGTTCAGGCGCTGCATGATCGCATGCCGGCTTCAGGACGTCTCGAGGTAGAGCCTATCCCCGGAACAGGAAGATCGGTGATCAAACCTCATCCCGCCGTGACCTGCCATGCTGCCTGATCCATTCCCTCACCCTATACACCTAAAATCTTACACCCTGAAAAATTCATTCAAAACCAACACTATGACGAAACGGGACCAAGCAAGAGCAAAAAAGGAATACAAAAATGACTTAGACGTCGTTAACGCGGCTCTTGAATTAGCTAAGCAAGAGAAAATTCGAGACCTGAATACGGTTGCTGAGAGTTATCGGGACGTCATTTGGAGAGAATTTCATGCAACGAGAATGCGTCTCCTCTCAGAAAGAGAGTGGGAGTTTGCAATTCGTGAGGAAGATTTGATCAAGAAGCCTAACAAGAATGTGTTTCAACCCACTTATCCCCCGGTTAAGCTACTGGAGAAATCTAAAAACGTCCGGAATATCAAGCACGGATATGATAAAAAAACGAACAAAAACCTCTTTATTGTTGCAGGCGAAGACTGTCCCAACAAAATCCATGTGAAATACGTTGAGGATGTAACAGGCGTCGAGAATATGCCGCCCAAGTTCTTGAAAGAATTTGTTAAAGAACTAGCCGGTAGGTTTCATCCCCGAAAAAACGCAAGCATGAACCCATCGCCGGATAAGAATTGTTCGAGTAAGGTTATCGACTCATGATCACCCAGTTGAGCACATGCCCCGAAGAAGGAGTCGCTGGCTGCGCTCATGAAGAATCAAGGTGACGCACTAGAACAAGCCGGAGAAGGGTGGCGGGGAAGGGGTATTGCTTGAGCTTGTCAAATAAGCAGGCGTGTGGTAGCATGAGTCCGGGGATGATCACGGATGTTGCCAGCTTGCGCCGGTGGGCTGAGCGGGCTAAGGCTCAGCCGCAGGGGCGTACTGTGTTGGATCTGGAAGCGGATAGTTTGCACCGCTACAACGAGGGACTGTGTTTGATACAATATGCGGATGAGCAGGGTGTTGAGATTATTGACCCATTGGTCATCAATGATATGAGCCCATTTTGCGAATGGTTGGTCGGGGCGCAGGTGTGGATGCATGGGGCGGATTACGATATGAGCCTTTTGAAGCGTGCCTACGGAGCGCTGCCCGATATGATACTGGATACGCAGATAGCGGCTCGACTGCTTGGACATGAACAGTTTGGGCTTGCGGCACTGGTCGAGTATTTCTATGGGATCAAACTGAGCAAAAAGAATCAGAAAGCGGATTGGAGCAAGCGTCCCATTTCTCCGGCCATGCAGGAGTATGCCCGGGGGGATGTGGCCTATATGCTGGGCATGGCGGATCGCTTGATGGAACAGCTTAAGGCGAAGGGACGCTACGAATGGTTTATTGAAAGTTGCGAGACCAATCTGGGACGAGGACAGCAGCGGTGCAGCACTGAGTCGGGGGAGATGTGGCGCATCCGTGGGAGCGGACGTCTCAATCGGCGGGGGCTTGCGGCGTTGCGCGCGCTATGGAAGTGGCGAGAGGGTGAGGCAGCGCGCATAGATAAGCCTGTGTTTATGGTTTGTTCGAATCAAGAATTACTCGGACGCAGCGCAATGCTGCAGGATTTCCGCACACCGGGAATGCCGGGAGGAAACGCGTCACGCCGGGCCAGGTACCGCCGAGTTGTGGCGCAGTTCCAATTGCTGGATGAGGAGGAATATCCCCAAATTGCGCGGCATGACAAATCGCAGTCTCCTCATCCGCCCACGGAGGAACGGCTGGAGAGCTGGATTCAGCGGCGCGATGCTCTGGCTGCCGAGTTGGGGATCAACGCCAGTCTTATTGCTTCGCGCGCTCAGTTGGAACATGTAGCGGCGGACGAGCACAGCGGATTGGAGGCACTGATGCGCTGGCAGCGCCTCTTGCTCACGCAAAGCAAAAAGGCACAGAAGTTTGCATGAGCATGCGTCCCTTGATTCACAGGTCGAAAACGACCGGGGGCGGTGAGTTGAAGCGCGTACTCGTCCTCATGGCGCCGCTGTACCTGGCCAACCTCATGAGCGTGGGAATGGGGGTTGTTGATACGATTGTAGCCGGTCAGGCCGGTACAGCGGATCTGGCGGCGGTAGCTCTCGGCACCTCAATTACAACGCCTGTCATGGTGTCTGTAGGAGCCGTTCTCTCCATCATTGGTCCCATGGTGGCGCGCCTGCTCGGAGCAGGGCAGGAGATGCGCGTTGGTTTTTTGTTGAATCACGCGAAGCTGCTCAGCGCGTTTCTCATGGGCGTGGAGTTGACCTTGCTTTTCCTGGGCAGCCTCGTATTCCCTTATATAACAGATTCTCAATATGTAGCGCAGCAAGCTTCCCTCTACGTGTACTTCTTGATGGGGGCCATACCTGTATCGCTTTTTATGCGAGTTGTGCAAGGATGCTGGGAGGGATATGCGCAGACGCGTCCGGCGATGGTGGTGTGTCTGCTGGGGGTGTTGCTTAATGTGCCGTTGAACTTTGCTTGTGTGTTGGGTTGGTGGGGGTTCCCGGCGCTTGGCGGGGCAGGTTGCGGGTTGGCCACGACAATTGTTCACTGGCTGATGTGCATCGTGTTATTGGGAATGCAAATCATTTCACGGCGGCACCGTGTTGCGGCGCGTCAGATGCTCGCTCTTGGTCGTCGGGTGAACCACAGGCTTGTGAAGAGGATTTTGCGGTTGGGCTTACCGCTTGGCGTCGCCTCGTTGTGCGAGATGAGCTATTTCTGTGTGATAACTCTGGTGATTGCTCCACTTGGTGAGTTGATGGTAAGTGCACAACAGATAGCTATCAATATTTCCGGTGTGCTATTTATGTTTCCTCTCAGTCTGAGTGTGGCGGTGTCCATCCGAGCGGCTTACCACGTGGGGGCCGGAGATGCGGTTTCTTTCCGCGCGATGGTCCGCAGCGCAACGCGCTTTATGTATGCTGCATCCGTCGTGTTTATGGCGCTTGTCATCTGGGGAAGGCAAGAATTGGTGGCTCTTTACACGACAGATGTCGTTGTGCAGCAAACGGCTTCGACACTGGTGGCGCTGTGTGCGATTTATCAACTTTCGGACGCGACGCAGGCGCTCATGGCTGGGTTGCTGCGCGGGTGTCATGATACAGCCGTGATCACATGGGCCAATATCGGATGTTACTGGTTATTTGGCTTCCCCGTCTCTGTCATCCTGATACGCACGGATTGGATATTCCCCGCCATGGGGCCGCAGGGTGCGTGGTGGAGTTTCATCCTTTCCCTCACCCTGATTGCCTGTGTTCTTCGATGGAGATTTATCAGCACGTCGCGTCGAATTTTTTCAACGCGCTGAATCGGGGAAAGCGGTCACGGGGCGAGCTGGTTGATCGCCCTGAAATCAGCGGAGATTTTTTGTGAGGAAAAGTTAAAAAATAGCTGGCATGCCGATGAGCCATGTGATAGGATGACCGGGGAGCTGCGGAGCACGCGCAGCTGGAATGAAAGGGATCCACAATGGCTCAATCAAAAATATATGTCGGACTGGAGATAGGAACCTCAAAAACCTGCATGGTTGTAGGAGAGGTGAGGTCGGATACCACGGCGACGATTATCGGGGCGGGGTGCGTGCAAAGCGCGGGTGTGACGAAAGGAGAGGTTGAAAAGCCTCAGCTTGTGCGCCAGTGTGTGCGCGATGCCCTGGAACGCGCTCAGGAGAGCGCCAATGCTGACATTTTGAATGTATATCTGAGTGTAACCGGGGAGCATATTTATGGGGAGACGAATGTGGGATCATATCGCTTGCCGGACGATGAGAATCTTATCGATGAGGAACACCTTATCACAGCACGAGAGAAGGCGGAGCATTTAGACCTGGCGCCGGATCGCATTGTCATCAACCGCGAGTTGGGCGGGTACTCCATTGACGGACGTTCTCCCTCTACCATGCCGGAGGGGTTGAGCGGAAGGACCATAGACGTAAATTGCCATGTGATACACGGGATACGGACGCGATTGCAGAATTCATTGCAATGCGTGATAGACGTGCCATTGGAGGTGGAATGCATGGTGTTTGCGCCCCTGGCTACGGCCATGCGTGTACTGAAGCGTCAACAGAAGGAGAGCGGAGCGCTGGTGATTGATATAGGAGGCGGCACCACGGACTACATCTGCTACAAGGACGGGGAGATTGTGACTTGCGGCTGCATTCCGGCGGGCGGTCGCACCATCAACAACGACATCACCGTAGTGACCGGGCACAGGGTTTCTCTGGCGGCGGCTGAGACGCTGAAGTGTCGGGAAGGCAACGCGAGCGGCGACACTAAAGACAGGTCACTCGCACTTTACCGCACGGACACCGGGTTGCACGACGTGGCGATCGTGCGCGGCGAGCTCAATCAGATCATCCAAGACCGTTTGCGCGACACGCTGGAACGCGTGCGGCGCCGAATACCCGAGGAATTATGGCGCAACAACGGGCTGGAAGTTTACCTCTCCGGCGGCACGAGCTTGATGCGAGGGCTGGAAGGGCTGGCATCCTCAATATTCCGCACCAATGTACATGGCTGTTCCGGTTTATCCGTCGAGGAGGGGAATACGTACTTGAACGATCCACGCTATTTCACTGCCACAGGCTTGATCCGCTACGCGCAAAAATACGAAGACGAAACTTCGCGCGCCATGGGGAATCCGGCTTGGTTGGAGTGGCTGCGCAAGCTCTTTTTCCACAGCAAGTAATCTTACATATCTATGCTACAATACCACGAGAATCAACCTCAGGAGGGAGGGATTGCCATTATTGGCATCGGCGGCGCCGGCGCCAATGTGCTCAAGTGCTTCAACGCTTCGAGCGCGGAGAATGTGCGCCTCTTCATCATGTCGCTCGATGAGCGCGTTGGGCGCGCCTGCGGAAATGTGGAGTTTATTCAGCTGGGCGAGGGTTTGAACCACGGACTGGGTTCGGGCGGTGACCCTGAAGTGGGGC
Organism: uncultured Akkermansia sp.; assembly: GCA_947629715.1. Taxonomy (GTDB): domain Bacteria; phylum Verrucomicrobiota; class Verrucomicrobiia; order Verrucomicrobiales; family Akkermansiaceae; genus Akkermansia. Next base: position 4,966 of record CANRET010000023.1, on the reverse strand, counting down.
GTCGGGCCATGCAGGAGAGCGAACAGCGCGTGCGCGAGATTTTGCAGCAGAGCAAGCTCGTGATCATGGTGGCGGGACTCGGCGGCGGTACGGGTTCCGGCGCTGCGCCTGAATTGGCGCGCATTGTTCATGAAATGAGCGTGTTTTTGGTGAGTGTGATCATGCTGCCTTTCAGCTTTGAAGGCAAGCGCCGATTGGAACAAGCAGAGCAAGCGCATGAAGAAGTGGCGCGTCTGTCCGACATCGTTTTCTGTTTTGAGAACGATTACATGGAAGAGTTGTTCCGCGACCGCAATGGGGCGCGCGAAGTTTTTGAGGAAGTGGATCGTCTGTTGGCGAAGGCAACGGCTTCGGTGCCGATGATGGCCACTTCCCCCGGATTGATTAATCTGGGATTGGACGAACTGGCGGTGGCTTTGGAAAATTGTGATTCGCGCTGCGTGTTCGGATCGGGCAGCGGGTACGGGACTGAGCGCGCAGAGCAGGCGGCTCGAGCAGCCGTGGAATCTCCGCTTACCGCATACCATGGTGCTCTGCGGTTTGCTCGCACGGCGATCGTACATATAGCCGGCGGAGAAAGCCTCTCCATCAGCGAAATCAGGAAAGCGATGGAGATTGTGCGCGAATCGCTTGGAGGCGAGGATGTGCAGATATTCTTCGGAACGGCGGTCAAGGCGAACTTGGGAGAGGAGATGCGCGTGACGCTTATCGCCTCGATCGATGCGCAGGAATTCAAGGCTGCATGCGCGGCTGCCCCTGTACCGGTGCGGCCGGAGGAAGAGGAGCCGCCGCAGGAAGAGCAGGAATCGGATGCAGGAGACCAGGAAGATCAGTCTGATGACGAGGTGAATGACGAGGAGCCGGAACAGGAAGCGCAAGACTCGGGGGAGGAGGAACCAGATGAGGAGGAAAACGAGAGAAGCGACGAGCAGCAGGAGGAAACGCTCTACGATGACGCTGAAGGAGAAGTTCGGTCGGTGATTCACGAAACTCAACCTGAACTCCATCCGAATGTTGAGCGACGAACGCCGCCGCGCCAGTTGGACCTCTTCTCTTCTCCTGCACCGCAAAGATACAACACACGTGATCGAGAGGATTACATGCCCCCGGTGGCTACAATGCGGGTGCGTGCATCGCATGGTCAAAGCAGCGCAGAACTTTCGGATCAGACGTCTGCGGTGGCCCCCACTGCGCGTCCGTACGCGCCGTCGGCGGGCGGGCATGTCCCGACTGCCGGGAGAGAGGAGGACGACATAGACACGCCGCCGTCGATGCGCAACAATGATTTGCGAGACGTTTTCCCGGACCGATAGGCAAAAATTCCTGGACGCCATGATGAGCGTGATCAGAAAAATCATCGCGGGAGTCTTCCCATTTGGAGTAATTGTCGGAGTGGGGTGCACGTGAGTTTGAACGTGACGCTGCAGTCGTTCTTCAAATCGTTTTACGAGCGTTGAATCTTAGAAAGTGACAGCTTAATCGATCCCGTGGAGAGGTGTGAGAATTGGCGAGGGCGGGGTCTTATACGAGAAACTTCACACCGTGGCGACCATCATCTGCTAAAAGAGCTCTCCGTTGCGCATTTCTTTTGTGTTTATGTCATACATTCAAAGGATAATCGGCAGCGTTGCCTTTCCTTTGGTGGCGGGAGCGGCACTGTGCGATGCGTTGCACATTCGGCGTTCCATCCCCCGGCAGCTACATCGAGTGCGTTCTTACTGCAGAGGATTGGCGCCATCCGGATCAAGCCGTTGCTAAGCTTGTTCAACTGATAGACGAACGTCTCAAATCAACGGATGAAGCCGCTATTTCTGAATTCCTGAAAGAGTCGTACAATCGTCTCCTGTTGGCAGATGCAGATATGCTTATCATGGAAAGACGAGCCGAGCAAGCACGCATCCATCTTGATGAACAACGCCGCGCCAATCTTGAAAGGCTCAAAAAAGAACATACGGATTATTTGCAAGGAGTCCCGACCGGTACGCATCCACCGGCTAAATTGGCTCACCTTGACGATCTGCGTTGTCGGCATATCCGGGAAAGGACGACGACTGGCGTGATGTGGCCCAGCTCGGTACCTGCAAGCAGCCGGTTTTGTCGGTAGATCTGAGTGCAACTCGTCCATTGGCGAAGTATGTGCGTATCCTGCGACAGGGCGGACCGGAATACTTCCATCTGCGCAGCATCTTCATCTATGGCAATCCGGCCGCTTAATGTCACCATTGAAAAATCAATTTCGGAAATGGAAAAATTGGCACTGATCCTTCTGATGACGGGACTCGTAGTCCAGGTTCCTGCCGTGGGCGCGCCCGTGAAGGCGCATTCCTTTGAGGCGGCTCAAGCTGTGCTGCAGGACGATGGTTACATCCTGTTCGCTTTTGCGGAAGATTGGGATGACAACAGCGTCAAGATAAGCCGTAAGCTCATGAACTCAACCAGCGTGAAGCAAGCTGCAGGAAACGCTGTATTCATGGAGGTTCCCGCGCCTAACGTGCTGACGGATGCGCACAAAGAAGCCGACAGGATGAAGTTCGGGGAACTGACCATTCCGGAGGCGCCAGATTACCCTGCCATCCTCATGCCCACAAAGGGTGGTCGGCACTATGCCACAATTTGCGGCCCGATCATGCGTAAGGCGAAGCCTCAGGAGGTCGCCAAAATAATCGAGAATGACATGACCGCCATGCACAAGCAGGAGGAATTGCTCGCCCGAGCTGTAAAGGCGCAAGGTGTGAAAAAAGCCAAGTTGCTTGGCAAGGCTTCCAGATTGCCCGGCATTAATCCGCCGGACACCTTGGAGCACATCATCGGACAGATTAAAAAGCTCGATCCTGAGAATAAAACGGGATATTCCCGCAAACTCATCACCCCATTCGATTTATCCATGGAGATTTTTGCCATCGAAACGGGCAAGGATGCCGGTAAAGGCTGGCAGGCGGCTCTCGCCCAAGCGGAGACTTATTTGAAAGATTCCGTGTACTCCGATGTATCGGCATCTTGCGTCGCCTTCTCGGCACCAGCTCCGCCGCGAAAATCCGCAAATACGCCCAAGCTATGGCTGCCCTCAACCCCGACACAATTACCTGAGGCAATCGGCCAAGGCTGTGGAGCGGGACTGGCTGCTGGGATTCAACTATGTAGAGGGATGGCCCCCGAATGTCGTGAGTGGTTCAAGCAAACCGATTGAACTGATGAGGCCTCTGCCTATCTCATCCCCCGGCGTTTACAAGGTGACCTTTTCCTACACGCGAGGAGGCAATGCAGCCAACATCCGCGCCGTCTCGCTCTATGATGGCTCAAAGCTTGCGGCGCGGGATGTCCACGAAGGCTCTGCCGGGATAATCACCAGAAACAACGTCTATACACTCACCGTGAATCAGACGCCGAGGGAGCCGCACCTCTTCATCCGTTTCGACCAGAGCGGAGATTGCGACCCCTCCAGTCATAGCGATTTCTACGGCGAAATCACCATCACTCACTGAGCCGTTCGTTTACGTATGCCATGAGCTGAGGCATGCTCTGCTCCAGCAGCAGTACCACAGAGTCAAAATCTGCAGAGTCGCCGTAGTAGGGATCCGGAACCTCGCGCAATTCGCTTTCTTGGGGGAACCACACACTCATCGGTCGAATTTGTGCTTTGCAACCGCGCAGCAGGCGTTGCACGTCGTCCAGGTTTTCCTCGTCTTGGGGGATAATGAGATCGAAGGACTCACCATCTGACTTGCGCAGTTGACGCCCGCGATGCCCTCCATAAGAATACCCGGCGCGCTGTAAGGCCGCGAGCATGCGAGCGTCCGGCTTGCTACCCACATGATAGGAAGCGGTACCGCAGGAATCAACCATCACTCGCTCTGCCAGTCCGGCTTTATTCAAAGCTGCACGGCACACAATTTCAGCCGCCGGACTGCGACAGATATTGCCGAGACACACGAAAAGAAGACGAAGTTGAAATGATGCGGGCATAATTACGTTGACCGTCCGTAGCGTTTCTGGTATGTATGGGACACCGCACATTCTAGCACATAGCCATGCTTATTGCACGTCTGAATAACGCACCGGAATTCTTTTCCTCTCTGCAGGGGGAGGGGACAAGCGCGGGTTCTCCTGCTACATTCCTGCGCTTGTCCGGCTGTAATTTGCATTGCTCGTGGTGCGATTCCAAACACGCCTGGGGCAATCCCCTGGAGATGTCTCCCGCTTCCGTGGCCGAGCGCCTGTTGTCCATGCCGGGAGAGCGGATCATTATCACCGGCGGGGAGCCTTTGCTGCAGGCGGACGATCTCGAAGAGCTGCTCCCTCTGCTTCCTCAAAATTTGACGATTGAGGTGGAAACCAACGGGACTCTCCTTCCCTCTCCCCGTCTCGTGCAGCGCGTGAATCAGTGGAACGTGTCGCCCAAGTTGCCGCACTCCGGCAACGCCACGGCATGCATACAACCATCCGTGTTGGCCGCCTTTGCCGACATGCCGAACGCGTGGTTCAAATTTGTGATCACGCGCGAGCAGGATTGGCCGTTCATAGCGGATCTCAATCTCCCTCACGAAAAAATCCTGCTCATGCCCTGTGCCTCCGACCGCCAAACCTACCGCCGCTTGCTCCCCCTTGTTGCTGAAATCTGCCTCAACCATCATGTCCGTCTCAGTCCTCGTTTGCACATTGAACTATGGGACAATAGACAAGGAGTTTGAGACGAGCCAGAGAATGAAGTGTGACTTGCAAGTACAGATGGATCTGCGCCATTTGTTGATTTAACAGTCATGGCTTCCCATGTGTCACTGAGAGTTCTCAAAGTGAGAGTCATGAAAAGCCGGGGCTGAATTCATGATGCCGATCTTATATTTCATCCTTTCAGCGTTTGCCTTATCGGGGGCGCAGAGCGTGTTTACCCTGTGTGGATTGCAAGGATAAATGCAACAGATGACAGAAAAAGTTGAGGTCATGAGAAGAGAGGGGTAAAATAGTGACG
>CANRET010000022.1 GCA_947629715.1 uncultured Akkermansia sp. | reverse complement strand
CCCAAACTCACCGCACCGCTCTACCTCTGCTGGCTCAAATCGCGCCCCCTCTCGCGCGCAGCATCGCTCTGGCTCTCGACGCTTCGCGCTCACTTGCACAGCTCCTCCGCTCTCCGCAAAAGAAAAAGTGAGTGATCCTCGCGTTCCTTTGAGATACGAGACAGGAAGCGCCGCAAACTCAAAGCCGTCATTTTGTTCACCCCTGTCTCTTCTTGACGGCAAGCATTTTCATTCACTTGGATCGGACAAACAACCCAGATTCAATGACGAGAGCGACCGTCGTCCCACCCCGATTGTTGACGACGCTTGCGTGTGGCTTCCTCCTTTTTCGCGCGTTCTTCATCCTCGTGCGAGGCACGCTCAAGGGCTGCTTCTTCTTCCGGATCAACGGCCTCATCCTCTGCAAAAGCCTCCTGCCCGTCAGCCATTGTGGCGCGAGGGACTTCATTTTTTAAAGCCGCCTCAATACCAGGACGAACCGCATTGAAAAAGTTTCGCACAATGGCCGCTGCGACATGACCGCCGGAAATCCTCTGATGAGGTCGCCCCTCGTAGAGGGCAGCGTACGCAAAGCGTGGATTATCCGCCGGCAAAAATCCGGCAAACCAGGCAAGGCGACAATCATCCGATGGGCGTCCCCACTGGGCTGTTCCTGTTTTCCCGGCATTGGAAATCCAGTTCAGGGCAGCGCGATGGCCGGTGCCTCCGGCTACCACGGCGCGCATACCCTTGCGCACGACGGCAAGGGCTGCAGACATATCGCTCATGTTGTTCTGCACAGTGGGTGTAAATTGGTACACCACATTTCCTTCCGGATCGAGCACTTGGCGAATGAGCTGGAGTTTGGGCAGATAGCGCCCGTTCGCGATAGCGGATATAGCATGCGCCACTTGAAGAGGAGTGGCCAAAAGAGCTCCTTGACCGATGGCCATATTCGCCGCATCGCCGGCCATAAAGCCTCGTCCATAGTTGCGGTACATCCATGCATCATCTGGCACATTACCCGCTTTGTCTGCCAAGGGCAAACCAGTGACAGAACCGTAGCCGAAGCGACGAGCCGTTTCACAGAGGCGAGCCGCACCAATGCGAGGATCGCGAGTAGCAGCCACCTGGTACATGAAAGGGTTATTGGAAAGGACGATAGCAGTAACACAATTGATGCTGCCAGCGAAAGCGCTGTGATTGCGAAAACGGTGATTACCAATCATGATGCTCTGCGGACAGTGGATAACCGTGTTTTCGTTGATGACACGGTAGCGCAAAGCAGCGGCAATAGTGATAGTTTTGAAGGTGGAAGCCGGAGGATATACGCCGGCGAAAGCTCGCGAAACAAGCGGTGTGCTCTTGTCGGAGCGTAGAGCATCATAGTCTTTTTGAGAGATGGAAGGGATGAAGGCGTTAGGATCGTAGTTAGGTACGGAAGCAAGCACCAGCACTTCCCCGGTGTGTATATCCAACAAGACGAAAGCTCCACGTCCGATCGTGTTTTCACGCAGTGTTTTTTCTGCTATTTTTTGCCACTCCATGTTAAGCGTAGTCACGAGGGTATGACCGGGACATGGCTTCACTTGGAGTTCATCTAAAATTTTATTGCCTTGCTCATCAAACATGAGACGCCAAATGCCCGGACGCCCAATGAGCTGCTTATTAAACTGCTTTTCTAAGCCAAAACGTCCCTCACGACGTTCAAAGATAGGGTCGTTGTGATTGATGGGGCCAACGGGGAGCTTAGACGGCGAACCGGTATAACCGAGGATGTGGCAAGCGCTCTCTTTGGCAGGATAAAGCCGCAGGTAGAGGCTCATGAGCATTCCGCACCTCACCTTTTCGGCTCTTTCTCTCATCTTTTTTGTGAGTTGTCCATGACGCACCGCCGGTCCCACCGGAAGAGGCAACCAACGGCGGTCTCTGTAGTGACTCAGCAGCTGCTCATCGGTCTTTTCGCTCAGTTTGAAACCGGCGGCCTCAAAGTCAGCCATCACGCGCCGACCAATCTGCACAATCTCCTTCTCGCTCACATCCTTCACGGTACGATAGTCAATAGCCGGTTGAAATGCAACCTCAGAGCACGCATAGATGCGGCCTTCACGATCGGTGATCATTCCACGCGGCGCCGGAATGGAAAGGGACATGGTTCGCGCGTTTTTTCGCGTGCTGGCATAGGCAACTCGCGAAGGATCATGGATCGAAGGCTCGTTGTTGATCTCCAACGGAACTCCCTCCCCAAGCACGTGCAGAGGGATTTCTTCCGGAAGCCCCTCCACGCGCAACGGAGAAGAAGAATCTATCAACGTGGCGTCAGCATCATCCTGCTGCACCCCCTGTTCCTGCGCCGGCACGCGATCCTCACCTCCCAACTTCACCGTTTCCACCACGTCTTCTTCCTCGTCCACAGGCACGGCATTCACGTCATCCGGGATGGATGCGGCATCGCTTGGCGGCAGTGCGGGCGACTGCTCCGGCTCTCCCCAAACGCAAAAGGAGAGCGTTGCCAAAAGGGAGACCGACAACCCGCTGCACCGCCTCAGGCTGTGAGCTGAAAAACTCATAGAGATTGCATGGAGCGCAATTGCTCCACAGCCTGCTGAAGCGTGGCGGCATCCTCAATGGAAACAACGGTCGCCTCTTTGCAGATACGCGTCATCATGCCTGCCAAGGTCTTTCCGGGACCCATTTCAATGAAGAGGCGGTGTCCTTTATTCACGAGATCCTGCATGGAGGCAGCCCAACGGACGGAACCGCAAACCTGCGCCCCCAACACATCGCGAATATCCTGCACACTCTGCACGGGACGGGCCGCGAAGTTGCAATAAACCGGCACACTCGGCATCGACATCTGCACCGACTCCAACTCGGGGATGAGTTTTTGTTGCGCGCTCTTCATGAGCCGACTGTGATAAGCGCCGGCTACATTGAGCTTCTTCGCAAGCTTGAAACCGGCTCCTTTAGCGCGGGCAACTGCCTCGTCCACGCCTTCTTCCACACCGGAAATCACCACTTGTCCCGGACAATTGTAATTGGCCACATCCACACCGCACTCAGCGGCAAGAGTTTGCGCAGCTTCATCTGACCCGCCAATGAGAGCAGCCATCGCGCCAGGGGCAGCCTGACAAGCCTCTTCCATGAAAGCGCCGCGCTTTTGGACGAGGCGCAGCCCCTCCTGCATGGTAAAGGTTCCCACGGCGGCGTGTGCCGTAAACTCACCGAGGGAGAGACCTGCTGCTGCAACGGGCTCTACGTCCACCTGTTCACAGAGCATTCTGTAAATGACCAACCCATGCAGGAAAAGAGCCGGTTGGCAATAGCAGGTCCGGGTCAGTTCCTCATCCGGACCATCGAACATCACCTTGGTAAGGGAAACGCCGAGCGCGGCATCCGCTTGATCCATCAGTTCACGAGCCGTAGCGTTTGCCGTGTACAAATCATGTCCCATGCCCACTTTCTGGGCGCCTTGACCGGGAAATAAAAGAACAGCTTGCATGATAAAAACTAATTGTTTGGTTTAATCACGGCAATCTTGCCGGAACGCATGAGCATCTGCACGTCGTAGTCCTGCATCAGATTCAGGAAACGCTCCAGTCGGAACTCGCCCCCGGATATCTCAATGGTCAGCGTTTCGCGCGTAGCATCCAGGATCTTTGCGCCGAAGATGCTGCACAGCTCCAAAATATCCTGCTTCTTATCGCCGAAAAGCACACGCATCAACACAATCTCGCGGTACACCGTGGGATGCGAACGGAAGTCAATGACTTCCACCACATTGACCAATTTGCTGAGCTGCTTGATCACCTGGTCGAGTTTTTCTCCGTGTTCGTTCACGTCAATCGTCATGCGTGAAAAATGAGGATCCTCGCAGGGAGCCACATTGAGGGAGTGGATGTTGTAGCCACGACCGGAGAACAACCCGGCCACACGGGATAAAACGCCGAACTTATTCTCAACCAGTACGGAGATTGTATGCGTATGAACGGGAGTGGTAGCAGAGCTTTCCATGACGCCGTTACGATAGCACAATACGGTAAAAATGGCAATCCCATTGTGCACCTCGCTCCGGATATCAGCCCATCAGGCAGCCGGGACAATGACGAACGAAGTGGCCGGGGGAATATTCGACGAGCGGCGGAATCCCATCGGTAAGGCACAGTTCGGGGTGCCCGAGGGTGTTACGTTCGCGAAAGGAGCAGCCTCGAATCAGCTCGTGCATATCCGGAGGCAAACCGGGAATAGCGGGAAGACGCTGTCCCCGCTGCTCGGGGGTCGGGACGGAGGCAATGAGCGCCTGCGTGTAAGCATGCAGCGGGTGAGTCAGCAGCTCCTCCGTGGGGGCTTGCTCCAGGATGCTTCCGGCATACATCACTTGAATGCGGTGAGCGTACTGACGCACCACGCCGAGATCATGCGTGATGAGAATGATAGCCGTGCCGAGCTCCTGTTGGCGGGTTCGCAGCAGATCAAGCGTTTGCTTTTGAATCGTCACATCTAAAGCCGTGGTTGGCTCATCAGCGATGAGCACGCGTGGGCGCGTGATGAGAGCCATGGCGATCATGACGCGTTGACGCATGCCGCCGGAAAACTCGTGCGGAAAGCAATCAGCGCGTTGTGCAGCATCAGGAATGCCGGTGAGTTCCAGCTCGCGAATGGCGAGTTCACGCGCTTCTTTGCGAGGAATCCGGCGGTGTATTATAAGAGGTTCAGCCACCTGGTCGCCGACGCGCATGCAGGGATTGAGCGAGGTCATCGGGTCCTGAAAAATCATGGTCATGGCATCGCCCCGAATGCGGCGCATCTCCGGATCACTGAGGCGCAGCAGGTCCTTCCCGGCAAAAACAGCAGATGACTCCGGATTCACCCAAGCGGGCGGCTCAGGAAGAAGCCCCATGATTGCGCTACAAGTCACCGATTTGCCGGAACCGGATTCACCCACCACGCCCAGCATCTCACCGGCATGCAGGTCAAAATCCACCCCGTTGACCGCATAGGTCGTTCCGCCGTGAGAACGGAACTCAACGCGCAGATTGCGTACCTGAAGCAAAGGCGTGTCCATCAGTCCGTCACTTGAGAGCAAATTGAAGCGTGCGGAGGGGTCGATTCTGAAGCTGCAAGGCCAGTACCACCGTGCGCAGAGCCTCCAAGGAGGCCGCAGCATCGTACAACGCGTGGTGCCAGGTCCGCCCTGGAACCAACTTATCCACCGTCGGCACGACGCCCAGAGCCTCGCACACGGAAGAAAGCGAAAAATCCTGCAACGCGGGGATGCAATGCCGCGCCAGAGCCAGTGTGTCCAACCACGGACCGAATCCATGAGCCGGGAAAACGCGCAAAAATCGTCGCTCAGTGGAGGGATTATGCCCCACTACCACGCAATCGGAAAGGTAGCGCCGAAAAGTGGGCCAAAGTGAGAGCATAGAGGGAGCGTCCTGCAAATCGGCTGTGGTGATGCCGTGCAGGCGAGACGCCGTCCAGCGCACCGGACGCTCACAGGCCAAGTAGGTCGTGTAGAGCTCTGCCGGAGCAAAAAGAGACGGTGCGCGCAACATGCCTACCTGAATCGGCAGATCCGTCTCCCCGGGTGCAGCCCCGGCGGATTCAAAATCAATAGCGGCAAAGGGCAACTGCGCCATGGGACGCTCTGTCATTTGCGAATCCATGCCAGAACATCCTGTATTTCCTCCAGCAAAGCTGCGTAATCACAGGTCGTGAAAACGCCGGCGCGGTACAATTCACGTCCATCCACCACCGTGAGACAAACCTCAGCTCCGCTGGCCGCATAAACCAGTTGCGAGACCATATTATGCACCGGCTGCATATTGGGAAACGAGAGATCCAGCGCGATAAAATCCGCCTTCATACCCGGTTCCAGAGAGCCGATGTACGGCGCGTGCAAAGCCGCCGCACCGCCCAAGGTGGCGAGGTCGAGAACTTCCTGCGCCGGGGCAACGGTAGGGGAAAGAGCATGAACTTTCTGCAAGAGAGAGGACACATACATTTCGCGCAACATATTGTGCGCATTATTGCTGGCCGGACCATCCGTGCCCAGCCCCATGGGTACGCCCGCAGCACGCAAGGCGCGCGCAGGGCACACCCCACTGGCAAGTTTCATATTGGAGGCGGGATTGTGCACACCCGCACAACGACTATCGGCAAGCATGCACATATCCTGCTCATTCACATCCACGAGGTGGAAGAACGTGGAATCCGGGCGCAGCAGCCCAAGCTGTGAGCAGTAAGCTACGGGTCGCAAATGGTGTTCTGTCAGGCACTGCTGCGTTTCCCATGGAGTCTCCGCCAAGTGCATACCGAAGAGCGCGCCGGTTTCATCCGCCAAATCGCGGCACTCGCGCAACAACTCCGGCGTAGTGGTGTAGGGCGCATGAGGCACCACAGCCTGACGGATGCGCGGATGATTCGCCCACTCTGCACTGTACCTGCGTACGAGGTCGAAATAGGCCTCCTTGTCCCTGGCCACCAAAGTCGGGAAAAACTTGGTCGTACTCTCGCCGAGCACCGCGCGCAATCCCATCTCGTCCGCAGCGTGAAACACGCTATCTTCGAACATATACATGTCGTAGAAAGCCGTGGTGCCACTACGTATCATTTCCGCCATGCCAAAACGAGCGCCGAGTTCGACAAGCTGCGGCGTCAATTTGGCCTCCTGCGGAAAAATGTCCTCCTGCAACCAATCCTGCAACGCTTTGTCATCCGAGTATCCGCGCAATAAACTCATGGACACATGCGTGTGCGCGTTGATGAGGCCCGGCATGATGACCGCGCGTCCCAAATCCACACGACGGGCATCCGGGTAGAGCGTCGTGAGCACATCCGCATGCCCCACGCATTCAATCGTATCGCCTGCCACCGCCAATGCACCCCGGCGTATCACATCGCGCCCGGCATTCTGAGTAACCACGTAATCTGCAGTGTACAGGGCATCGGGAATCGTCGTCATCATGACCAGAAAAGGATGGCGCAGGTGAAAACAGCCACCGCATAGGAGACGCCAAGCGCCGCCAACAGACGCGTGAGAGAAAGGCGCCCGGCAAACCACGCCAACCAATCGCGCAGTAAATACGGTTTAGGCACCCACAGTATCGCCACGCACAACACCGGATACCACCACAGCGGAATGAGGATACGCGTAACCGGCTCCTTAAGGTACGCCGCAGTGAGCGGAACAATGCCAAGCAACAGCAGAAAGAGCCCCAGAGCCCGTCCGGTCAGATTTTGCTTGGATTGTGTGCAGAGCACGTAGCATACCACAGGACATGCAACAAGCAAGGGCGTGCGCAATCCTTCGAAGTCGAAAAGCTCCATGCGCAAAGGATTGGCGGGAGATCCCCAGAGCAAAAGCGCTATCCACACAAAATCGAAAATGAGCAACGCTTGTCCAAAACGAACGGAAGACGCGGCAGCACGAGCCAATCTCAACGCCTCGCCAGGGCAAATCAGAGCCCCTAAATGAACCAGCAGGAGAATCACTCCCATGACCACTCCGACCGTGCCAAGCGGTATTTCCTCATAGGGATGGATCCAATTTTCAACCATCGCGCGCGTCAGAGTGTGATACCGAGCTGCTCCGGCAGAGCGCTTCGCGAACGTTCTGTCAAAATCTCCCCACCATGGGAACCGACGGCTACAGTGTGTTCGAAGTGCGCAGCGGGCAGTCCATCCTGCGTCACCGCCGTCCACTGATCCTCCAGCACCTTCACTTTCCAAGTGCCCTGCGTTATCATCGGCTCAATCGCCAATATCATACCACGCTTCAGATGAGGCAGACGGTATTTGGGACGGTAATTCGGAACGGACGGTTCTTCGTGCAAGTGGCGTCCTACGCCATGCCCCACATAGTCGCGAACAATCCCGAAGCCAAAGGGTTTCACATAATCCTCGATTGCTCCGCAAACGTCCGCCAAATTGTTGCCCTGCTTCGCCTCGGCAATACCCCGATACAACGCCTCCTCAGTCACAGCCAGCAGGCGGCGTAAATCCTCGCTCACACACCCCACCGGCACAGTGAGTGCATTGTCGCCGTACCATCCATCCACAACAGCGCCCACATCCAGGCTCACAATGTCTCCCTCATGGATCATGCGATCACTTCCGATACCATGCACGACCACTTCGTTCACCGAAATGCAAATATGCCCCGGGTAACCATGATAGCCGTGGAAAGCGTTGCCGCACTTTTCACGTTCGAAAAGTTCTGCAGCATAGGCATCCACCTGCGCCGTCGTCACCCCAACGCGAACAAAGGAAGCAACCTCGGTGAGAATGCGCGCGGACACCTCCCCGGCACGACGAAGCTTGACAATCTCACTCGGATTGCGCGTGGGTATGTGTTCCGCCATGGGCAAACAGTCGGATTAAAACCTGTAACCGGCATTCACTCCCACGGTGAGCTGGAAGTGATCCGCTATGCCCAGTCCTGTGTGATGGTGAATCTTGCGCGCATTGTTGCCAGTCCACGAGCACTGCACCCACGGCGTGATGCTGAGACGAGCATCACGCCCCAGCCTGCCCCCATGCGTAAACGGTTGCAAGGCCACGCGTATTCGGTACGCATCGATGCCATCCACCCCGCTGCCCCAGTAGCTGAAAGAGGGAGCCATGCCGCAGGACACCTCCAAATCCGCGCCATGGTTTGCCTTATTGATGACGTTCGTGAAGCGATAACCCACCTCGGCATCCACATAGTACCCCGTCAGCCCATAGAAGCTCGCACCCAGCTCGGCATGACCGAAAAAGCCTTTCTGGTGATCGTTAAACCGGGCAGTCAGCACAATCTCTTGCGCAGCGCGATGTGAACAATCGTCAAAACTCTGTGCCATAAAACCCTCCAAGCCCCCTCGCTTGAAGTTGTAACCCACCTCCACCAGCAAATTGGGCAGCACCTCTTTCCCGATGGAATATCCCGCTTCAAATTGCATGATATCCCCCAGCGGACAAGAGGCATCCCAAATCACTCCAGCCATGCCGTGCACACGCTGCTGAATTCCTTTGTGAAACAAGTTTTTATTAGCAAAGGTATGGGAAGCGTACAAGTGAGACGTACCATAGTTGCTCAGATCATCTGTCACTCCCATGCCTCTCACCTGGTAATTGCTCGCGTAGAGTAGCAAGTCAATCACTGTGTTTGGGGATGAAGAAGGAGAGATCGCCGCTGGGGCAGACAGAGCATCGTACCCACCCGTTCCGGAAGTAGTCCCCATGAACTCCGGCGGCAGCTCCGAGCTGCTGCCGCTCTGGTAGCTCACTTCATCGTACGTAACCTGACCGTCCGGTATAGCTGGCGGAGTCTCCACAGCCAGCGTTCCTGAAATGCTTACGATTGATAACAGAAAAAATCTCTTCATCATACGAGTCCAGTTTAATCCTCTTTTCTATCCCTTGCAAGTCTAAAAATACGCCCGACACTGATTATAGCACATTTTTTTAGAGAAATATACAAGATGTTGCAGTCGGACAATCAGAAGCAAGGGGAGACGAGGTCACGATAAAAGCGTTTGGAGAGAAGCAAGGGGTCTCGGAGCAAATCCCTTCTCAACATCGTCAGCACTTCACTCCGCATGGGAGGCGCCAACGGGAATTTCGTCGGGGTCGGGGGGAGAAAACTTGGAGTTGTTGCTCCACATGTGAATGGCAAAGACCCAGTAGCCGATGCAGAGGAGAATGCCGACGAACTGAAGAATGCGGCCGATGAGGCGACTACCCGTGAGGTGGGCTACAAAAAAGATAAAGAAACCAATAACCACGGCAACTGCTGTCATCACTGCCGTACCCTCATAGTCATGGTCTGAATTGACGAAGTAGAACACAGCAGGCACGATAGCGAGCATGGCTGCTGCGCCACCGCAATCCCGACTGTTGAACTCGTTGAAATCTTCGTTCATGCAGAGTGAGAAGGATAAAAACGCGTTCCGAAAATAAAAGATCCCACGCGCACCTCCGTGGAACCTTCTTCCACGGCCACCTCAAAATCATGACTCATGCCCATGGAGAGAACTGGAAGCAAAAGCGGACCACGCGCCCGCAACTCTTCCGCAAGCTGACGTAATGCCGCAAAAGCCGGACGCGCCCGCTGCACATCGTCCACCGGAGCAGGAATGCACATGAGACCGCGTATCTCCATGTGAGGCAGCACCGCAAGCTGCTCCCACTCGATCCTTAAATCGGCTGGAGAAAATCCATGCTTGCTCGCCTCGCCGTCAATATTCACCTCCAGCAAAACGTCAGCCGTTTTTCCAAGTTCACCGGCAATGCGCGAAATACTTTCCGCTGTGCGCAGGGAATCCACTGCCTCAATGAGCGCCACGTCGGCCTCCAATGCCTTGCGCACTTTATTGCGCTGGAGCGGACCTATGAGATGCCATGCGACATCCTTCGGAAGTTGCGGAATTTTTTCCAACGCTTCCTGCAAACGGTTCTCGCCAAAATGACGCTGCCCGGCATCGTATGCCTCCTGTGCAGCAGCGGCGGGAAAAGTTTTTGTTACCGCCAGCAGCTGCACGCTGCCCGGAATTCGCCCGGCGCGTGCTTCCGCCTGCGCAATGCGCTCGCGTACTTCTTGGAGCCGTATGGCTATTCCCATGGTGCGTGTAAAAGTGAACCAAGGGAGGAAAAAAGCTCAACTCTTTCCTCTCCTCGCGAAATGAAAAAGTCTCACACCTGGGGAGACTGAGCGACCGGCTCCGTCTCAGGCAGCTTCACGACTACTTCCTCGCCGAAAGCAAACCCATCCGCACCCTGCTCATCGGCGTCATCCTTCCTGTCGGGGATTCCCATTGCAGGTTCATCATCATCGCTATGCCCTGCTTTTTCATTAGCGGCGCTCACTCGTAATTCCCTACCCATGAAAGGTTGTCCATGTAGCTCTTCTGCAGCGCGCTTAGCGTCAGCCAGTTCCTCCATCTCCACAAAGGCGTAGCCCTTGCTGCGATAAGTGTGGGAATTGTAAACGATCTCTACGCTGCGTACGCGACCGAATCCCTTAAAGAGGTCTTCCAGTTCGGGTTCCGTGGTCTCAAAAGAAAGATTGCCCACGTAGAGGCGCCCGTTTTCAGTGGGCGGAGTAGAAACCGAACGGCGACGCTGCTTCTTTGCAGCCGCAGGATTGCCACTGCGCGGCGCGCGGGACTGAGCCACGCGCACTCTCTGAGGCGGATGATTCTTGTTCTGTTTACCCTCCTTCTTCTTCCGGTCACTTTGGCTACCGATTCCGAAAAAGGAAAGCACGCGTTTGAAAAGGGAGGGTTTCGGCTCTTCCGGACGCGGCATGCGATGACGGTAATTCCGATTGGCATTGTA
The DNA here is from genome assembly GCA_947629715.1 of uncultured Akkermansia sp. Classification (GTDB taxonomy): domain Bacteria; phylum Verrucomicrobiota; class Verrucomicrobiia; order Verrucomicrobiales; family Akkermansiaceae; genus Akkermansia. The sequence goes on along the minus strand of CANRET010000022.1, from coordinate 22,002 downwards.
ACGACGGCGGTGGCGAGCTCCCTGGCCCTGCCGTCCTTGAGTGTAGTGTTCTGACATGATTTTTCTGTATGTTCGCAGCAAGCACCCCCTATGCGAACCCCCGGGGATCCATGGCTGTGTATGATGTTGACACCGGAACGCTTTCCTTTTGTATTCAGCGGGCTGACTCTGCATACCGGATTCACCCGTCCCGTGCGGAAAGATGATACACCGCTCACTCCGCCTGGCAAGTCTTATTTACGTCAGTACCAAATGAATGTGGTGGAAATTTCTTGCTATTGATTTGAAAGAAAATGGTTAATGCCTCCTTTCAACAACGGAACTCTCATCTCGGGTTGCCTCCCTCAGACGTCTCAGGTTCGGTATCGCGTTGCGTCTCAGGACATCGTTGCTCGCGTTGGCAAGTTGCTGGTCCATATAGATCTTGTAGGGTGCGCGGTCAATGGTGAATTCCACCGTGCCATCCGGAGTAGGAGCATCCAACAGCTCAGCGAAATGCTCCAGAGAGCGCACAAGTTCTCCGTTTACTTTCTCCACCACACAGAAGCCCAAAGAATCATAGCCCAAAGTTGCAGGAGTTGGGATCAAGAGCGTAAGCGCAACAGGTTCTGTTCGCCCCTGTTTCAGAAGTTCCTCGACATCGTGTTTGGCGCGTACAAAGGAAATGGGAAGAGAGCCGACTCGAGCCTCCAGAGCATCTAAATAATTGTGTGTGAGTGGTTGAAAAAGCATTCCTCCCCACATGACGTAACGTGGAGGAGTTCCCTGCTTTTCCCGGCGAATGGGAGACTTGTCGAGAGCATCGTGGTTGAGCGGCACGCTCACGCGGAACGGCTTTCCATCGCGTATCACACCCAGCGTCACACTCTCTCCGCAGGGCTTGAGACTTCGAATCACCATGGGCACGCTGATTTTTCCGTAGATGGGGTGATTGCAAACCCCGGAGGCGTTGACGGGCATGTCCTCCACGGACACGATGACATCCCCCTTTCTGATACCAGCTGCAGCCGCTGAACCAACGGGGACGAGTTCGCTTACATACAAACCATTGGTCCCGTCTTCAAGCTTGAGGTATTTACGAAACACCGGATCGTTGAGCAGAGTCATTCCTCCCCCTATAACCGGAACCCCGGAGCTGTCTGACTCTTGGAGCAGGAAACGCCGAATCATCTCAGCATTGATGATATTGAGTGACTGGCTATTTGACTCATAATTGTGTACCAGCCCCACAATTCGCCCATTCTTAAGCAACGGCATTCCCGGCTCAATCATCTGCGGCAGCGGAGCGTGCGAACGCATCGTCATGAGAGGAATTAAGGCCGCGTGCTCGTTAGCGCTCTCGGCCCGCACATCCACCTGAACAGGCTCCGTATCATTAATCAAACTTTGCAGCTGTGCCACATCTCCGATCATCAATGGCGCCCCCACCTCATGCGCAGATACCTTGTCAAAAATATCGGCATCGTCCTCGTGCTGCACCGTGACAAGTGCTAAATTAGTATCGGGGTCCGCCTTGATAACTCTCGCCGGCACGGCGCGTGACTGATCCGGCAAACGCAACTCAAGATAAGTGGCAGTGGGCAGCTTACCGGCTGTGGTTAACACTTGCCCATTACCAAGATACACGCCACTCGTCTTCACAAAGTGCCCGGCCTCCATTTCCCAAGGACGATAAGGGTTGTAGCTGCGGTAAGTGACGCAGACGTAGAGCAGGTCAGCGGCTGTCTGCCGGGTGGGAGAAACAACTTCGGCTTCGTCCATTGTTCGGGACACCACTTGGTGCTCATCCTCCAGTCGTTCCGTTTCGGCTCGATGGTCGTTGGCCGTGCGCGGCGTGGGTTTACAGGACCCGAGCAGGGCTACGCATAGTGTAAAAAGCAGGAATGCTGTTTGCTGGAATTTGTTCATAATGATCATTTCAGGAGAAAATGTATGCGTTAATTCAGGCGGGCAGTTTCCGACACGTTGTAGCTGGCGCGAATACGCGCATGTGCCGCTGGCAATGCTGAGTTTTCCACTACAAAGGGACGGGGAGCATCCTTGAATTCAATGACTGTGTACTCCCCCTCTCGCTTGCCGCCTTCAGGAAAGAGCAGGCTGTAAAGATGATTCAAACCTTTCACCTCTTGTCCATTCACCCTGCTGACAATACCTGAACCGTACTCAGAGAAACGAGCGTTCACCTCATCACGCAGCACGTCGGTGAGTACCACGATATCGTCCTTGTGAAGCGACGCTCCTCCGCGAATGAACTCATCCAACTCCACAATAAAGTTATTGGGGTCAAGGTTATGTGCACGAATCACGTCCCGCTGCAGCGGTTGGAACAACAAGCCTGCAAAAAGCACGTATCGAGGACGTTCATCAAATTCGTTTCCCATGATGCGATAAGCTTCAATCGGGCGAGGATTTACTTTCACCGTCCTCTTCTCACCATCGCGTAGAACGGTGAAAGTAAGCTCATCCGTAGAAAAAGAACGTTCCGCAAGTTCCTCAAGTTTCACGCGCTCGCCTTCCAATTCAATCATTGCTGAATTATCCACGCCGTGTCCATCCACCGCTAACACCACATCACCCACCTGCAAACGTCCGTGACAGGAACTTCCCGGTACCACCTCGCCGACCAACGCACCCATGGCATTATCCGGCAATCCGAAGTGGCGATGCATAGCCGGATTCTGAATTGGGAAAAACGTGGCGCCGAGATCCACGTAACGATCATAACGACCATCTTCCACATCTTTCAAAAATCGACGAATCACCGGCAAGGGGATCATATAGCCGGTGGAATTAGCCTGCAAAAGCCCTTGAAACGCTACTCCCACCACTTTGTCTCCCATAAGTACAGGGCCCCCGCTGTTACCCGGATTGATGGCGGCATCAATCTGCACGATGAGGTGGGATTCATTGAAGGGATGAGCGTACGGTATCGTATCTATGCGCGAAACAATGCCTCGAGTGACAGAAAGACGGTCCCCGCCGATGGGAAACCCGATGGCGCGCACCTGGTCCTCCAGCTTGGGCATCCGATCGCTGAATTCCAAGGAAGGAACACCCGCAAAAGCTGTCTCATCCAGCACCTTAATCAAAGCTAAATCCGCATCGTGTGCCACATACGCGACTTTGGCTGGTATCTTTCGCGCATCCGCGTACGGCGACACATAAATGCGCTGCGCGTTGGCTACCACGTGCGCATTGGTCATGAAGACCCCGGGAGCCACCATGAAGCCCGTCCCCGTTCCGCGCCCGAACTGTCCCGAACGCCACGGCATCGCGTAGTCCGGCACCCGATTGGCTACCTCAACCTTCACAATCCCTCGGTAAGCCGAGGAAAGTTCTTGAGACCTCCCCGGAATTTTTCTCTCTTTTTCGGATGCCTGGGCTGCCTCCGACTGTGCAGTCAACTCGTCGCTCGAAGCAGACACCGCCGGAGACTCAGGCACAACTGCCTGTTGCGGCGACGATGAGGGAAGGAGCCCCTCGGCTACTTGGCCATCAGTCTGCGGAGTCTGAACGGGGGGCTCAGCCGGAGACGGCGGCAACGGAAAACCACCCGGCGGTTCAGCAACCTGATCTGTCACAGGCTCCTGTTGCGCCATCACTATCTCGGAGACGACCAAGGCACCAAAAATCAAAAAGTGAAACTTCATGATGCTTGCCATTGTCATCCCTCTCTTCCCTCAAGTCAAGACCAAATCCCCGGGCAAATGCTTTTGGAAAATGCGTTTGCCCTGTCTTTCAATTGACTTGATAAACGGGGACACATGTGTTACACTGCGCGCGTAGTGGCGTTGGATGATGACTATCTGCACCGCCGCGCAATGGCTGAAGGGCATCGAGTGGGGGGGGGCAAACGCAGGGAGGGTTCAAAACGCACCGGGGGCCGATGGCGCGGCGTGTTGTGGCGCCTGCTTCTCATGGGGCTGGTGATAGTCGTGCTGTGTGCCGTTTTGGGCTACGGAGCGTTTGTTATGATCACCTCCAAATACAGCCGATGGGCAGATGAGTTCAATCTCGAAGATGTCAATAATCTGGACCACCCATGCATCATCTACGACTGCAAAGGACGAGAAATCGGACGCATCTTTGATGAAAACCGCAGCTACGTGGAAATCAAAGATATCTCGCGTAGCATGTTGGATGCTCTGGTAGCTCAAGAGGACAAGACGTTCTGGACTCACCATGGGTACGATCCTATGGGCATATTGCGTGCCTTCAAAGAGACTCTTTTTTCCCATGGTCGCGCCAACCAGGGAGCATCAACCATTACGCAGCAACTGGCACGCAACGCCTACGACTTGGAACGACGTACACTTGTGAAAGGCGGCACTCGCTACGAGCGCAAAGTCGTGGAAATCTTCTTGGCAAGGCGTTTGGAGAAGCGTTACGACAAGAAGCAGATCATTGAATTCTATCTGAACCGCATCTACTTCGGTCGTGGGTACTACGGCATTCGTGCCGCCGCTTTGGGGTACTTCGGCAAAGAGCCTCGCGATCTCACCGTGCGCGAATCCGCCAGCCTTGCCGCCCTCATCAAAAACCCCGAAAACTACAACCCGATCCGCAATCCGGAACTCAACATGCGCTGGCGAAATGATGTCATTGACCGCATGCAGCGTTCCGGCTACCTGAGTCTCAAAGAAGCCGAGCGCGTCAAAAAACAGCCGCTCGAAATCAACCCGACCCCCCTGCGACGCCATACTTCATTCCTGCACGCCCTTGTGCAACAGCAGGCTATCAGCCTTTATGACAATCCGGAACGCGGCGAAGAAATTGTGAAAAGCGCCGGCATACGCATCCATACAACCATTGACGCCGACTTGCAACGCGCCGCCGAGCAAGCTCTGCAACGCCAGCTCCTCGCCATTGAAGAACGTGGTGATTACAACCATGAGCGCTACACGGACCTGCGCGACCCGAACAATGACCGCCACCGCTACTTGGACGGCGCCGTGTACGCCGTAGATAACCGTACCGGAGCAACCCTTGTCTATGTGGCCGGTCGTGATTTTGAACGCGACAACTTCGATATCATCGAAAGCGGAAAACGTCCGATGGGTACGGCCCTGCTGCCTTTCCTCTATATGTGTGCCTTTGACAACGGCTATACCCCATGCTCCCGTCTGGTGGACGATGCCATGGACAACCGCTTGGCCGGCATAGGGGGAACGGAAGGCATCCTCGGGGAGTGGGGCATGGAGGTGGAAAAGGGACGCTACATGGATACCGTAACGGCTCGACAGGCTTTAGAGTGGTCGAAGATAGCAGCCTCCGCTCGCTTGGGGATGGCTTTGAGCGCGCGTAGCGGCAAAGCTGCACGCCCCTTCATCAAAACCCTCGCTAAAGCAGGAATCACCCCGCCGCCGCGCAACCCAAACAGCACCGAAGCACACCCCGTGTACTACCCAAGGGTTTACCTCGGCACGGAACCGGCCTCGCTCAAGGAAATGGTGATGGCCTACACCATCTTCCCCAACTGCGGCAGACGCCCAATCACCCCCTACGTCATCACCAAAGTGACGGACAGCAAGGGAACCGTCCTTTGGGAAAACCCTCTGCACATCTCCGGGCGTATGCACAGCAGCGTCTCTCCCTGCACTGCTTTCCGTCTTCATTCCATCATGCATGAGTCGCTCAAGGAGGGCTCCGGCACGAGAATTCGCCCCTATCTGCCGACGCAGTTCAACGGAGCTGTGAAGAGCGGCACCAATTACGACTTTGCAGACGCATCAATCTTCGGATACACTTCTTCGTTCACTTGCGGAATTTGGATCGGCTTCCTCAACGACCGCAAAGCCATCTACCCGGAAGCCTTTGCCACGGACGTCTGTGGACCAATACTCAGAGAAGTTATGCGAGCTGCAGCGGGCAAGTACGAAGATAAGAAAATTCTACCGCCGCCCGATGTAGAAGCCGTCGAAATTTGCAAGAACAGCGGTCAAGTGGCTACCAACTTTTGCTACGAAACCGTCACCGAAAACGGTAAGCCGGGTTACGTCCGTCCTACTTACGTGGAGTACTTTCCGAAAGGGGATGTCTCGCTGAGTTCCTGCACCGTCCACGGCGACGGCAGCCCCTCCCTGCGAGATCTGCTCGACACGCGCGGACGGAATGCATTTTCGCGCGTGCTGCCGATCGCCCCGATCCTGCCGCAGGGACTCGCCCTCATCGGTCAGGATCCCTACGGATGCACGCTCACGATCAATCCCAAGTATAAAGACGCCGTCAACACATCCGGCGAAGCACGAGTACTGACCGAGGAAGACGCCCTGCCGGCGGATGAGACTCCGGATGCCGACGATGAGGCCAGAGTGAACACGAATATCGACCTTCGTATGCCCCTTCCCCTGCGCTACTTACCCACCATGCCGCTTCAACTCTGAACACCCTTCCCACCATGGCCACTGAATTCCAAACTTTAGCTGCCACACAAGAGAAAGCTTTCTTCATCAACATGGATGATTCCTTCTACGGCGCGTTTGCAGAAATCGGCGCCGGACAGGAAACGGCCAACTGGTTCTTCCGCTCCTCCGGCGCCGCCGGTACGGTGGCAAAGACCATCTCAGCCTATGACATGACTGTGAGCGATACGCTCTACGGTTCCGTGCAGCGTTACGTCTCTGAGGAGAGACTTCGCCAAATGATGGATTATGAATATTCGCAGCTTATTGACCGGTTGGGCGAAAAACGCGGCGCCAACACCTGCTTCTTCTCTTTCTGCAATACCGCCAAATGCAAGGGCTATAAAGATAACGGGCCTTGGGCCGCGTGGATCGGCGTGCGCTTTCAGCTCAAGCCCGGCGCCCCTCCGAGTGATCTCATCATGCACGTGCGCCTCATCGTCCCGGACCAAGAGGTTCAAAAACGCGTCCTCGGCATCCTCGGCGTCAACCTGCTCTACGCCCTTTTTTACAAACGGGAACGCATGGAGGAGTTTGTGCGTTGCGTCGGCGAAAATCTCGACCGAAGTCTTTACGAAGTGGACCTGATGCGCTTCTCCGGCAACGGCTTCAGCATGTTCGACAACCGTATCCTCGCCTTGCAACTGGTGCGCAGCGGACTCTCGGAAGCCACACTTTTCTGCCCGGAGGACAACTCCGTGCAACAGCCCAGCGATTTCCTTTACAAACGTCCCATTGTGCTGATGCGCGGCAGTTTTATGCCTCTGTGCAACATCCACCTGGAGATGATGGACAGCGTGCGCGCCAAGTTCTGTTCCGGCTTAACTCCTGAGCAGCGCGAACGCGAAATCGATATCTGTGAGATATCGCTCTCTAACCTTTTGCGCGGCGAAGAAGTGGATCTTCTCGACTTTCTCGACCGCGTAGATGCTCTCTCTGCACTGAGGAAAACCGTTCTGGTGACTAACATCACGCACTTCCACCGCATCTCCACTTTGCTCAATCAGTTTACCAAGGAGCCAGTGGCCATTGCGCTCTCTATCGGCTTGCTCCACGAACTTTTCAAGGAAAAATGGGCAGCTGACTTGCCGGGCGGTATCTTGGGCAGCATGGCACACATCTTCCTGAACCAAACCAAGTGCTACGTCACCCCATGGATTAACCGCAGCAGTGGCGAGTTCGTCACTGCCGGCACCTATCGCCCGCCGGAAAAATACCGCTTCCTGTACATGCACCTCATGGAAAACGGAAGCATTGTAGAAGTTCCCTATTTTAACCAAAAACTCCTCACGCGCACGCCCCGCGACATTGTGCGCATGATCAACGAGGGCGATGAGCAGTGGAAGGAATACGTCCCCGAACAGGCCCATTGCATGGCTGAACACCTGAAAGGAGGCCATAGCTCATGAATGCTCGCGATGACTTCCCTTTCTTCCATGCAGCGCATAATGCACCGATATACCTCGACAACGCCGCAACCACTCAAAAGCCTGCATGTGTGCTGGACGCCGCGCGCCGCTTCTACGAGTTTTTCAACGCCAACGTCCACCGAGGCGCCCACCGCCTGAGTCGTGAGGCTACCGACGCCCACGAAGCTGCCCGCAGTTCTGTTGCCCGATTCCTTCACGCCCCGTCGGAGAGGGAAATCGTCTTTACCTCTGGCTGCACCGAAGGCATCAACCTCGTTGCACAGACACTCGCTCTCACCGATATCGTGAAAGCCGGAGATGAAATTTTGGTGCCAACCGATGCGCACCACTCTAACATTGTACCATGGCAGATGCTCTGCGAGCGCAGGGGAGCCAACCTGAAACCCGTCCCTCTCACCCCCGAGCTATTCTTCGATATGCCCGCCTTCCTGAGCATGCTCAGCAAGCGAACGCGTGTGGTAGCCGTGCCGGTGATCTCCAACGCACTGGGATTGCGTCTGCCGGTGGAGGACATCACGAAAGCGGCTCATGATGCCGGAGCGCTCGTCCTGCTCGATGGGGCGCAGAGCGTGGCCCATGAAGAGGTGAACGTGAAAACGCTCGGTTGCGACTTTTTCGCTTTTTCCGGACACAAAGTGTACGCACCCACAGCTACCGGCGCCCTGTGGGGACGCGAAGAATTGCTCGACAGGCTTCCTCCTTGGAAAAGCGGCGGAGAAATGATTAGCCAGGTCACTTTCACGCACACCTCTTACAACAAACTTCCCTTCAAGTTTGAAGCAGGCACTCCCAACATCGGCGGTAATATCGCGCTCGCAGAAGCCCTCAGCTACGTACAGCGCATCGGTCTGCCCGCCATTCGTGAGCATGAAGCGAAACTGATGCATGAACTCTGTGAGGGTCTGCAACAGCTTCCTCAAGTGCAGTTGCTTGGTGGCAATGCTTCGCGCGGTTCGCTTGTATCCATCCACATACCTGACGTCCATCACTACGATCTTGGCTCATTGCTCGACCAAATGAACATCGCCGTGCGTACCGGACACCACTGCTGCCAACCCCTCATGCAATCCCTCGGCATCACCGGAACAACACGCTTCTCCGTAGCTCTCTACAATAATTCGGATGATGTACGGCGCGCGCTGTCTTCTGTCCAAAAAGCCCTCGCCATGCTCCGCTGAGCAAAGAATCGGAGCCAAGGTCGCTAGCAGCACACACGTTCTGCTCTTTGCTTTTGCCGCTGCTTTGGGGAAAGCCGCCGGCATGTCATGCTTACCAGAAGATGATGTAGAGAGCAACGGTGAGCAACACCACTACCCAGCCGAAGGCCTTGGCACGGGTTGAGCTTTCCATCTTGATAATGCCCTTGTCGGTGAGGCGCACAGCTTCCCCGCCACGCAAGTGGTGGATGAGGGTAAGAATGGCGCCCACAATGAGGATCGTGATGAGGCAGACGGCCATGCGATTCAGGAAAGCCAGCTCAGGGTAGCATTCCTTGAGTAAACCGTACTCCGCCACGTTGATGGCGATGCCCAGCCAGCCAAAATAGCGCGGGCACTTAGGCACGAAGAAGCCGAAGATGAATACTGCCAGTGCACCCGGGCTCAGGAAGCCTTGGAACTCCTGGATGTAGCTGAAGATGCTGTCCAGCTTGTCCGACAGGAAGATAGCGAGCCAGAGGGCGACGCTCGCAAAGACTAACACGCCGAGCTTGCCGATGCCCACCAGCTCACTCTGGGAAGCGGATTTGCGCAGCTTGTTGTAGATGTCCATGGTGAAAAGGGTGGAGGCGGAGTTGAGCATGGACGCCAGCGAACTGACCACTGCCCCGAAGAGGGCTGCCAGAACGAACCAGGCCCAGCCTGTGCCCGGCAGAAGCCGCTTGAGCAGTGTGCCGAAAGCTGAGTCGTAGTCGTACCCGCCGATGGCTTCCGTTGTCACAAAGGCTGCATCCGCAGCTTTTGTTGCAAGGATGTCTCCATTCGCACGGGCGAGCTTAGCTGCGACAGCAGCAGCCACCACAGTGATTTTGCCATGAGTAGTCGAAGCGCTTTCCGGGATGGCAACGCCGTGTTTCTTGGCTACATCGAAGAGCTGAGGCGTCGTGTTATCGAGCTCTTGCACCGTGAACACGCGCGCCAAGTCGTCCTCAAGCTCTCTGACAGCGGCAGCTTGTTCAGGAGTGGCAGCGGTATCCACGTTGCGCGCGATGAGCCCTATCCCCTTCTCCACATCGGTCATCAGAAAATCCGCCGTGACATTGTAGAGCGGTTTCTTGCCTGCTTGCTCGGCTTTTTGGGCAGTGGCGAGCACGGCCTGCATCTTCTGCTCAGCGCCGACACGCATGTCATCGCGGTACAGATTGTAGGCAAGGATGCCGGGGATGAGGACCACAAAGGGGATGAGCAGCTTGAGTCCGGCGGCAAAGACCACGCCCATTTGCCCTTCGGCCAAGCTCTTGGAGGCGAGAGTGCGCTGCATGATGTACTGATTAAGGCCCCAGTAGAAAAAGTTGGGAATCCAAAGGCCAAGGCAAAGTGCGGTCCATGGGATTTCTCCATCGTCCGCCGGGCGAATCATGTGCAGCTTGCCGCCCACGGCGTTGGTAGCGGTGATGGCATCGCCTCCGTTAAGGGCAAGAAAGCGCTCAATGCCGGAGGCGTTGCTGAGAGAATCTACGGTGGCTCCGGATGTGGCGGAAGCAGTCTTAATAAGTTCATTGGGGTCAGCAGAACCGATGGCATCAAGGGCAAACCACGCCACCACGCCACCGCCAACAATGAGTGCGGCGCCCCAGATGAGATCCGTCCACGCGCAGGCTTTCAGACCGCCGACAAACACGTAGATCGTAGCGCAGGCGCCGATGATGATACAGCCCGTGGCCATGGAGAGATCGAAGTAACCGGACACCACCTTGGCCCCGGCGAAGATGACTCCGGCGGTGGGAACACCCACGAGAATGACGAGATTGGCGACTGCCATGATAGTGCGAGCAGCTCCATTGTAACGCTCCTCCAAAAATTGGGGAATGGTGTACACGCCGCGTTTGAGGAGCATGGGCAGGAAGGTGAAAGCCACAATGACCAGTACAATGGCGGCGAGCCACTCATACCCCGCAATGGCGAGACCGACCCAGTTGGCAGCCTTGCCGCTCGTACCCACAAATTGCTCAGTAGAAATGTTGGCAGCAATGAGGGAGAAGCCCACGAGCCACCAGCTCAGTCCGCGTCCCGCCAAGAAATAGCCCTCAGCCCCGCCGGTAGCCTCGCCGGTTTCTGAGGAGCCTGAATCGCCGGATTTCCAGATGCCCAGGCCGATGACACCGACCACCACCAGGCAAAAGACGACCATTTCCCAAACCGGCAGCACATTCACTGCCTGGGGGGCGGAAATTTCTTGTGCAGCGGCCGTACAACAGGCAAGTGCTGAGAGAGTTAGTACTGTTGCGAGCTTTTTCATAGGTAAGCTGAGGAGAGGTTGAATGAAATGGGGGAAAAGTTATTTTTCGTGGAAAAGGAGACGGGCCCCCTGACCGGGGCGAGTGACAATATAGGTCGTTTCAATACCGAGAGCCTCGCGGTAGCCTTCAAGCATCTCGTGCGCTACCTGTTCCACCGCATTGCTCTTCACGAGCGCCACGATGCAACCGCCGAAGCCCCCGCCAGTGATGCGCGCACCGTACACAGACTCAGCAGAGGGGATGGTGTAGCTGAGTCCTACCAAGGTATCGACCTCGGCGCAGGAGACTTCGAAGTCATCGCGCAGGGAAGCATGCGAGCCTCGCATGGCAATGCCGGCAGTTTCCCAATCCCCGCGTTGCAGGGCATCTGCAAAAGCTGCTACGCGCAGGTTCTCCCCCACCACATGACGGGCACGCCGGTAGCACAGGTCGCCGAGGCGATTCTTGTGTTGTTCAAGCATCTCCAGCGTAGCCTCACGCAGGGATTGTACACCAAGAACTCCGCAGGCGTCCTCACAGTTTTTGCGACGCGCAGCATAGCCTCCATCCGCCAGAGAATGCTTGACAGCAGAATCAATAACAAGCACACTGACGTTGGGATCGGTCATGGGAATGTGGCGATAACTCAGATCCTTGCAATCCAGCATGAGAGCATGGTCTTTTTTCCCGTTGGCCGAGATAAATTGATCCATGATGCCGCAGGGAACATTCACAAACTCATGTTCTGTTAGCTGACCTATCAGAGCGCGCTCAGTAGGCGGCACATCAGCTCCGCAAAGAGCAGCCAAAGCCGTGCAAACCGAGACTTCAAAGGCGGCGGAAGAAGACAGGCCGCCCCCGCGTGGCACATTAGAGTCCACCAACATATCTACCGGCGGCACCTTCACCCCACGACGCTCAAGCATGCAAATAACGCCTCGCACGTAGTTGCTCCAGAAAGGATCGCCGGGCTGAGAAACCTCCCCGGCGGAAAGTTCAATGATGCCGTCTCCCGGGGAACCGATCCAGCGGTGCCTGCCGGTGGGCGAGGGAGCCACGGTCACAGCATTAATCATCTCCAGCGCCATAGGCAGCACAAATCCGCTGTTGTAATCGGTGTGTTCACCGATAAGGTTCACGCGCCCCGGGGCTGCGGCAATGACAGAAGGTTGGTGCCCGAAACTCTTTTCAAAGAGAGGCAGAAGGGAATCGACTGTGATACTTCGTTGCTCCAAATCCATACGCGCTTTCTTTCTAGCAAATTACGAACGCGATGTAAAGAAAGAAATGATGATGCTCTTTTGCCAGACATTGCGCTCTCATTGACAAGTTGCATGTTCACGGGTACAATGGGCTGGAGCAACCATGGAGAACAATTACACGGAGGAAGACATCAAAACGCTGGATTGGCGGGAGCACATACGGCTGCGTCCGGGCATGTACATCGGAAGTTTGGGGAATGGCTCAGCGTCAGACCACGGACTTTACGTGTTGCTTAAGGAGGTGATCGACAACTCGATTGACGAGTTCGTGATGGGCAACGGCAAGAAAATCGTCATCAACATAAGCGAGGACGGAACCTGCGAAGTGCGCGACTTCGGACGCGGCATTCCCTTGGGCAAGCTCTACGAATGCGCAGCGCAAATCAACACCGGCGGAAAGTACGATGGCGAAGCTTTCAAGAAATCTGTAGGACTCAACGGCGTAGGCATCAAAGCGGTGAACGCCCTCTCCTCGGAATTCACAGTGCAGTCCTGTCGCGGCGGCAAAACTCGCACGATCGTCTTCCGCGAGGGAGTAAAGGTGAAAGGCAGCGATTCAACCGCCAAAACCAAGGAACTGGATGGAACACGTGTCCGCTTTCTGGTGGATCGCACGATTTTCCCGGAGGATGCAGCTTTCAATTTCGAGTTTGTGGAGCGCATGTGCCGTTATTACTGCTACCTGAATACCGGTCTCACCATCGTCTTCAACGGCAAAAGCTTTTCCTCCAAGAACGGACTGCTCGACCTGCTGCGCGAAGAAATGAGCGCCGAGCCGCTCTACGAGCCGATTCATTTGGTGGGAGACGACATTGAGGTGGTGATCACGCATGGAGATTCCTACGGCGAGTCGTATTACTCTTTCGTGAACGGACAGCATACCACCATGGGAGGCACGCACCAGAACGCCTTTAAAGAGGCCATCGCCAAGACTCTGCAAAACTTTTACAAAAAGAATTACGAGGCCGCCGACACCCGCGCTTGCATTGAGGCGGCCATCAGCGTGAAAGTGATTGAGCCCGTCTTTGAATCGCAGACCAAGACGAAGCTCGGCAGCAATACGATGGGCCCTGGCAAGGAAACCATTCGCACCTTCGTGAGCAATTTTCTGGCTAAGGAGCTGGATAACTACCTGCACCGTCATCCGGACATTGCCGCCGCCATTGAGGATAAAATCAAGGAGAACGAAAAGACGCGCAAGGAAGTGGCCGGCGTGACGGGCAAAATTGCCAAAGAACGCGCAAAAAAAGCGAAAATTCACACCAAAAAACTGCGCGACTGCCGCGTGCATTACGATTCCAAACACAAGCGCGCCGAGGAGACTATGCTCTTCATCACCGAGGGAGACTCGGCCTCCGGCTCCATCACAACCGCGCGCGATGCCGAAACCCAGGCTGTCTTTTCCCTGCGCGGTAAACCAGCCAATAGCTACGGCATGAACAAGTCCGCGCTCTTTGAGGAGAAGCGCAACGAGGAGCTCGATTTTCTGCATCTCGCCCTCAATATCGACAAATCCATTGATGACTTGCGCTACAACAAGGTCATCATCGCCACGGATGCTGATGTGGACGGCATGCACATTCGTCTGCTCATGCTCACCTTTTTCATTCAGTACTTCCCGGAGCTCATCCGAGAGGGTCACCTCTTTATCCTGCAAACTCCTCTTTTCCGTGTACGCAACAGACAAAAGACCATCTACTGTTACTCGGAAGCCGAACGCGACCGCGCCGTGAAAAAGCTCGGCAAGACCCCGGAAATTACCCGATTCAAAGGGCTCGGTGAAATTTCTCCGCAAGAGTTCAAAAACTTCATCGGAGAGGACATTCGCCTGCACTCTGTTACGCTGGAAAACGCCCATAATCTGCGCGATGTGCTGCGCTTCTACATGGGCGACAATTCCGATGAGCGTCGCCAGTACATCATCGATAACCTGCGCATCGAGGAAGACCTCGCCTGATCCCCCCTTCATCATGAGAACACTTATCATCGCACGCCACGGCAACACTTTCCGTCCCGGAGAAACGCCCACCCGCGTGGGCGCGCGCACCAATCTCCCGCTCGTGGAAGAAGAGCGAGCCTGCGGCATCGGTCTCTACCTGAAACAACGTGGCATGATTCCCACGCGCATTCTGGCAGCCCCGCTCCTGCGCACACTGCGCACGGCTGAACTCGCAGCCGATGCCCTCGGCAACCCCTGCCCCGTGCAACAGGAACCCAGTCTCGTGGAAATCGACTACGGGCCGGATGAAAACCAAACCGAGCAAGCCGTCGCGCTCCGTTTGGGGCGCGTCACTGCACAGGCAGCCGGTCAGAATCTGGACAATCTCACTGAAAAAGATCTGGAGGACCTTGGAGCCCGTGCCATCAAACTGTGGAATGCAAAAGCCATCGTCCCGAGCGGATGGGTGGTCAATCCGTCCCAGCTCATCGAAGCTTGGCGGAACATCGCCGACTCCGTTGAGGAAGGCGAAACGCTCCTCTGCGTCTCTTCCAACGGCGTCATCCGCTTTGCACCGCACATCACCGGGAACTACGCAGCCTTCTGCGCCGAGCACGACATCAAAGTGCCAACCGGAGGCGTGTGCATCTTCACCGCCCGTCCCGGCGAACCGTGGCAATGCTCGGAATGGGGCGTCAAAGCCTTCAAAAAAGTTTCTTTCCTATAAACACACACAACCTCAAACCACACACATACTATGGATATCACCAAACTCAAACCCGCTTGGATCGATGAGTTCAAAGCCTTCGCTCTGAAAGGGAACGTCATGGATATGGCAGTCGGCGTTATCATCGGCGGCGCCTTCGGCAAAATTGTCTCCTCCCTCGTGAGCGACATCATCATGCCCCTCGTTTCCATGCTCACCGGCGGCACCAAGGATCTCGCCGCCCTCTCTTGGAAGATCAGTGATGCAGCAGATGCTGCGGAGGTCAAATACGGCGTCTTCTGCCAAACTGTGCTGGACTTCCTCATCATCTCGCTCTCCATCTTCTTTGCCATCCGAATTCTGTGCTCCTTCCGCGCCAAGGCCAAAGAGGAGCCTGCCCCGGAAGCTCCGGCCCCCACGCCAGAGGACACACTCCTGCTGCGCGAGATTCGCGATGCTCTCAAGAGGCACGAATAAACAGAAGCGCTTTTGCAACTCTGCGGCTCCGCCGAGCTTACTCTGTACTTGAGAAATTGCCACAGCGTCGGGTGTTTCCGGCGCTGTGGCTTTTTTGCCTCTTAGCCGGAAAAACTCCTCCACGCGCTTGGGCGCATCCTTTCCGAATCGTAAATCAACGGGACGTCTCGTCTTGCCGCTGACTTGGCACGCTATGATTGAGGGCGCTGACATTGTTCCAGCTATGAGAGCGAGCAATAGCGGCAACGGTGTAGTTAATGCCGCGCTGCACGGCCTGCGAGAGAGAGCTGCCTTGCGCAAGGAAAGCAGTGATGGCTGACGAGAGGGTGCAACCGGTGCCGTGCGTGCTCACCCTCGTGGTTCGCGGGTGGGAAAAGCGTTGGAGCACGCCATCCGGAGAGCAAAGGAGATCCGTACAGGAATCGCCGGTCAGGTGACCGCCTTTGGCGAGAATGGTGCAAGCCGTGCGACGTGCCAGGACACGAGCAGCTTCTTCCATCTGGGACAGCGAGCGCGCTCGCGGAGAAGAACTCAGGCGAGAGAGTTCGTCCAAATTCGGAGTCATGAGCGTAGCGCGCGGGAAGAGGAGCCGCTCGTAAGCGTCCAGTGTTTCATCCAGCATGAGAGCATCCCCGGCGGTGGCTACCATCACGGGATCTACGACCAGCGGGATATTCGACGGCAACAGGTCCGCCACGACTCGAACAGTTTCCGGACTGTAGAGCATGCCGGTTTTTACGGCAGCCACCGGGAAGACGCGCAGGCACTCGGAAAGTTGGCGCGCTACAAAATCGGCGCCCAACGGCACAATGCCGTCCACATGCCCCGGGACTTCACTCACCACACAGGTAACCACGGTAAGCGGGTAGCAGCCAAGCGCAAAGGCTGTTTTCAGATCCGCCTGCAATCCCGCGCCTGCAGAACAATCGGAGCCGGCGATGCTGAGCGTCACAGGAGTCATGTCCATGCCCGCTCCAGCGCTGCCGCTCCGCGCAGCAAACTCGTTTCTTCAAAGTGCGGTGCGAGAAGCTGCACGCCCACGGGAAGACCGCTTTGGGGCGTAGGCACAGAGATGGCGGGCAATCCCGCCAAGTTAGCCGGCACGGTGTAAATATCCGCGAGGTAGATTTGCAGCGGGGTCATATCCTGAGCATGCAGCTTGGGAGCAGGAGTGGGAGCTACCGGACCGAGGATGAGCTGCACCCCGTCTGCAAAAGCCCGAGCAAAATCGCGAGCCACGAGGGCGCGTACCTTCTGGGCGCGCGCATAGTAGGCGTCGTAGTAGCCTCCTGAGAGTACGTAAGTGCCCAAAATGATGCGTCGTTTCACTTCTTCTCCGAAGCCCAACGTTCGTGAGCGGGCGTAAATATCTCCCGTCCCGTCGGATGAGGCCGAGGCGCGGTAGCCATAGCGCACGCCGTCATAGCGAGCGAGGTTGGAAGAGGCTTCGGCGCAAGCGATGATGTAGTAGGAAGCAACAGCCGCCTCGGTGTGCGGCAAGGAGATTTCACAGATTTCCGCTCCTTGAGACTCCAAAGCGTCCACGGCGGATTGGAGAGCAGCTTGCACTTCCGGCGCATTGCCGGAACTCACGTATTCCTTGGGCAAACCGATGCGCATGCCACGCACGCCATCGGTGAGTTCAGCGGCAAAATCCGGCACGGGTTGTCTGGCGGAGGTGGAATCCTGCGCATCATGCCCGCAGAGAGCTTGCAGCAGCAGGGCCGCATCTTGCACGCAAACGGTGAGCGTGCCGATCTGGTCCAGCGAAGAAGCGAAGGCTACAAGTCCGTAACGCGAGATGCGCCCATAAGTGGGTTTGAGTCCCACCACGCCACAGTGAGAAGCGGGCTGGCGTACGGAACCACCGGTATCAGATCCCAAAGCGGCAGGAATCATGCCGGCAGCCACAGCGGCGGCTGAGCCGCTGGAGGAACCTCCGGGCACGCGATTTTCATCCGTCGGGTTGTGCGTGGCGCCGAAAGCGGAGTTCTCACCGGCAGACCCCATGGCAAATTCGTCCATGTTGGCGCGACCGAAGGGGATGGCGCCGGCCGTGCGCAACCGGACAACTGCGGTGGCATCGTAGGGGGCCACAAAACTCTCCAGCATACGCGAGGCGCAGCGCGTGGGTTCCCCGAGACAGCATATGTTGTCCTTCACTGCGATAGGAAGCCCTCCGAGGGGCAGGCTCAAATCCACCTGCTGCGCAGCGAGCAAGGCTCGCTCAGTATCCCAGGAAATGAAAGCGTTAAGCGCAGGGTTGAGCCGCTGCATGCGCCGCTCGCACTCCTGCACCAGTTCGACCGCGGAAAGCTGGCGGTCAACAAGCTTCCGTCGCAGGGCGACCAGATTTGTCTTCGGGAAGGTGGACACGATTGACAGGAGTGAAATTAATGGGCGGATTCCACCACCTTGGGAACACGGAATTGTCCGTCAAGCCTCTCAGGCGCATTGGACAATGCAGCTTCGTTACTCAGGCTCTCGCCGGGAGTGTCCGCTCGCAGGGCGTCGTACGCCTCCAACGGATGACACATGGGCTCTATATCTTTCGTGTCCCACGTTTTCAGCTGGGTCACGTAAGCAAGCACTTGCTCCAGATCGCGCGTGTAACGCGCTTTTTCCTCATCGCTCAGCTCCAGCTTGGCCAGTTCGGCGATATAAGCTACGTCAATCCGAGGCTCATCCATCGCTCTTGTCTCCTCAGTAGTTGGTTTGGTTGAGCAAGTAAATGCTCAGCATGTACAACCCGAATATGCTCACTCCAAGCACAATAAGCAAAAGCAGGTTCTCCAGCAGCAGTGTCCTGGTGGCCGTGGAGCGCCCCACAGGCATTACCACGCGGTTGCGCGTGCTGCGGCGAGATTCAATGACATCCTCCTGCGGCCCCATGGTGTTGGCGCGGACGTCTCCGTAGTAGCCTTCCGCTCGTTGGCGCATGAGGCGAGCCTCCTCCCATCGACGCCGCGCGTCCGCCGCCTGAAGTTCATATTCCTTTTGCCGAGTCATACGTGATGTGGACATTTTGTGTGATTGCCGAAGCGTGTGTTTTTTAACCTGCCGCGTGCTGCACCCACAGGTAGATGAGCCATGTAATGAGCAGCAGCAGGAAAAGAGGTATGTGGAAAGCGAGACCTTTCACCATGTGATCTCGGAGTTCTTTGAAGGTGATCCCCATCTCTTTCTGTTCTCCCGGTTTGTGCTGGAAGGTGTCCGTGTGCCTGAAGCGACGTCCCATGCTGTACGCCTCTTCAAAGTCGTTCTCTGCGCGATCCAGCTTCGGCAGCGCCTCACGAAGACGTTCCTGGAAACCGTCCGTACTCCAATTCTGCGGTTGAAGCGCCGAAAGAATCTGCAGGTGACGCTTAAAGCATTCGTTGATGCTCTCAACCTCACGCTGCTCTTTGTCCATGGATTCCAACTCCTGCTCCAAACGTCTCACCGCGTTGTGCAGCTTCATCCCCACCTCGTTCAAATTCGCGCTGAACATCGCTTTCTGTTCGTTGCTCAGTTCCAGCTCGCGACGCTGTGTCTCCAAATGGATTCTCTGTTGCTCAAAATACTCCGCCTGTTTGCGCGCCTGCTCCACACGAAGCCTCACCTGATCCGGCGAATGCATTTCCCCATCCGCCGCATGCGGATTGAGTTCCATCTGCCTGTAATTCCCCTCTGCTCGCCGTTCGTCCATGAAAAAATGATAAGGTTCGCTTAACCTTTAAGCAAACTTAAAGAATTTTCCCCTTGTTGTCAAGCTCTATCCCGGGGAAAAGAGTGATTTTCATGTCAAACTGAAAAAAAAACACCTCAAACGTCTAAGGCGGCATTGTCTCTCACCTGTGACCCGCCACAGGAAAGCCAGCGTGCTCAGGGGGAAACTTCGCCCCTGAACAGCCGCTGGCCTCGACCAAATTGGCAGTAAAGTGAACGCGATGCGTTACAGCAGGGAGAACACGATGTTCAGTCCGGCAGTCACAATGCTCACCATGCTCATGAGTTTGATGAGGATATTGAGTGAAGGTCCGGAAGTGTCCTTGAAGGGATCGCCCACCGTATCACCCACCACGGAGGCATCGTGTATCGGCGTGTGTTTGCCGCAGAAAGGGGCATCGCCGGTTTCGATGAATTTCTTGGCGTTGTCCCACGCTCCGCCGGAATTCGCCATGAACACGGCCAATACAAAGCCTCCGGCAAGACCGCCCGCCAGCAGGCCGAATACGCCGGCCACGCCCATGAACAGACCCGTGAGGATCGGCACCACCACCGCGATGAGCGAGGGGATGATCATCTCGCGCTGGGCGCCCTGGGTGGAGATGCCTACGCAACGCGCGTAGTCCGCTTTCTTGCGTCCCTCAAGCACATCCTTGTCGGCAAGCTGACTGCGCACTTCCTCCACCATGCGCTTGGCGGCGCGTCCCACGGCATTCATCGTGAGTCCGCAGAAGAGGAAGGAAAGCATGGCCCCGATAAAGATGCCCAGCAGCACCTTCGGGTTCATCAGGGTCACCTCGAACTTGCTCATGAAAGTAGCGATATCCCAAGTGGCAACTTCCGTGCCCTTGCCGACAGCACCGCTGAAGAGACTCAGCGTGATATCCGCATCGCCCAGACGACCGGCGGCGATCTTGAGCTCCTCGATGTAGGAGGCAAGCAGCGCCAGAGCTGTGAGAGCGGCAGAGCCGATCGCAAATCCCTTGCCGGTGGCCGCCGTGGTGTTGCCAAGGGCATCCAGAGCATCCGTGCGCGAGCGCACGCTCTCACCCAAGCCGCTCATCTCGGCGTTGCCGCCGGCGTTGTCAGAGATGGGACCGTAGGCGTCCGTCGCCAGCGTGAGGCCGAGGGTGGAAAGCATGCCGACTGCCGCAATACCGATGCCGTAGAGCCCCATGCTCAGGTTGGCGGAGGAGAACTCAAGTCCTCCGGCTGCGCACAGGTACGCCCCAATGGTGCCTAGCACGATGAAAATCACCGGCCAGCAGGTGGAAATCATGCCCACACCGATACCGGAGATGATGACGGTGGCGGGACCCGTCGTGGCGTTTTCCGCGATGAACTTAACGGGTTTGTACTCAAAAGAGGTGTAGTACTCTGTCACTTTGCCGATCAGGATGCCCACCACCAGACCAATCACGATCGAGCCCCACAGGCCGAGCCAGTTTTCAATGCCCAACAGGTAGAGAACCCCGGCAGCGGCAAGCGCGATCAACACGCCCGAAAAGTTGATGCCACGGTTGAGCGCAGCCATCAGCTGACTCTGCGTCGCACCCTGCTTCGTGCGCACGATGAAGATGCCCAGTACGGAAAGAATGGCCCCCACGGCTCCGATAATCATAGGCGCCATGACCATCTGCAACCCTTGCTCAGCTGTACCGTGAGCTGAAGCCACAGCTGCCGCGCCCAACGCGGCGGAAGCCAAAATCGACCCGGCGTAGGACTCATACAGGTCTGCCCCCATGCCTGCCACATCGCCCACGTTGTCGCCCACGTTGTCGGCAATCGTGGCAGGGTTGCGAGGATCATCCTCATTGAAGTGGAACTCGGTCTTGCCTACCAAGTCTGCGCCCACATCCGCCGCCTTCGTGTAGATGCCGCCGCCCACGCGTGCAAAAAGCGCCTGCAATGATGCGCCCATACCGAAGGTCAGCATAATCGTGGTAATCTCCACCAACTTGCTCACTCCCTCGCCCTGCACAAGGCCTGTGTTGTCCAAGATGAGGTACCACGCCGAAATATCCAGCAATCCGAAGCCTACCACGGTGAGCCCCAGCACGGCGCCGGAACGGAAAGCGAGCTTCAGTCCGCGATTCAATCCATCGTGCTCGTCGCGGCAAGCCTCCGCCACGCGCCCGGAGGCGTATGTGGCCGTTTTCATCCCAATGAACCCTGCAAGACCCGAGAAAATGCCGCCCGTCAGGAATGCCACGGGCACAATGTTGTTCTGCAGCCCAAAGTAGGCCATCACCCCAAATACCACCGCAATGATGACGAAGAAAATCGCCACCACCTTGTACTGCTGTTTCAGGTAAGCCATGGCGCCTTCGCGCACGTAGCCCGCTATCTCTTTCATTCTATCCGTGCCTTCATCTGCTTTCTTCATGTTGAAGAAAAATATCGCTGCGAACAACAGAGCAATCAGCGATGCGGCCGGTACCAACCAGAATAATGTTTGGGGGTCCATAGTATCTCCTTGTGTTCTTTTTGCCTCCCTGACGAAAGGCGGTGCATTCTACACTGCTCTACCCGTTTTGGCAATACAAATCTTCATGCCCTTCCCCGTTTGTGGATCGCAAAATTAAATGCAACAGGTTCTTGGCACAAAAAAGGGTGCCAAGAAGTTCAAAGTATGCTAGAGTA
>CANRET010000021.1 GCA_947629715.1 uncultured Akkermansia sp. | reverse complement strand
AATTGCCCAAAAATCGCCAACTCCTGCCATCATCATGCTTCCCTCCCATGAATTACATTTTCTTGGGACGGATGTGACCGCAAATGGATTTTTCGTTTTTTTAGTCTTGCCAAAGCGCTCTCATGTCGGTATAATGCCGCCGTTCAGTTCGGTCGGGGTATTAGCTCAGTTGGTAGAGCGCCTCAATGGCATTGAGGAGGTCAGCGGTTCGAACCCGCTATGCTCCAGGGTAAAAATCGGGGCTTGTCGGTAACACGACAAGCCTCGTTTTTTATTGATTTCAGGGCCAACCCAAATTTTTGTGGAAAATTGAATTTTTGTTCAAAAGGTGGGAGCATTCCAGCAGGACCCTGAGACGATAATTTTGGAAGTTTCGGAAACCACACGTGTCCCAATAAAATCTTCTCTGGACTCATTCAACCTATTCCTCATGCGTTTCCTATGGGCAAAATTGCCGACGGTGTAAGGCAGTTAAGACAGCGCGCATGCTCTGCCCGCAGGGCGCGGCGTCAGTGAGGTGACGAGGCGTCAAAGGAAGTAGGCCCAACAAGATGTCAAACCATGAACGATTCGGCATAGCAGTGGACCCGGCATAGCGTAACAGCAGATGCTTTTCCGCGCAACGCGCGCGAACTTTCCAAATCATAAATTATGAACGCATTATGCTACATTACGCGCCGATAACTGCGTGTTGGAGTCGCTTTTTCTTGGGACGGATGTGAGGCAAACGCAATTTAAATGCGTTTGCCCGGAATTGTCTTGCCAAAAGGGAGGCTCTTGTGTATATTCTATTTTACACAATTCAGGAATTCCTGCGAGATGTAAAATAGAAAATGATAAATCTATGGAAATTAATCGTAAAGAGTATATTGATCAACTTGTTTCCAAACGGGGAAACGGGTTGATCAAAATTGTGAGCGGCGTTCGCCGCTGCGGTAAATCATACCTTCTTTTCGAGTTGTTTCGTCGCCACTTGCTGGAGTCGGGGGTGCGGGAGGACCACATCATCAGCTTGGCTCTGGATAATTTTGCGGAGCGGAAGTACCGCGATCCGGAGGAATGCTATCGGTACGTGAAAACGCAGGTACGCGACGGGGAAATGCACTATTTGCTGCTGGACGAGGTGCAGATGATGGAAGACTTCGAGAGTGTGCTCAATGGCTTGTTGCGTGTGCGCAATCTCGACATCTATGTGACGGGGAGCAACTCGCGTTTTCTGTCGAGCGACGTGGTGACGGAGTTTCGTGGACGCGGCGACGAGTTGCGCGTGCATCCGCTGAGTTTTGCCGAGTTTTATTCGGTGAAGGATTGCTACTGGGAGGAAGCTTGGAAGGAGTACATCCTCTACGGAGGCATGCCTCTCACTCTCTCTATCGACGAGCCACGGAAGAAGATGCAATACCTGCGCTCTCTCTTCCGTGAGACCTACCTGCGGGACATGATAGAGCGCAACCGACTTCGCAAGACGGAGGAGCTTGATGAATTGATGAACATCCTGGCGTCGAACATCGGCTGCCTGCTCAATCCTCGTAAGCTGGCAAATTGCTTCGCGAGTGTCAAGCACGTCCACCTGTCAGCGCCTACGATCAAGCAATTTCTCGATCTTCTGCAGGAGGCGTTCCTCATCCAACGTGCCGAACGTTTCGATATCCGAGGAAACCGTTACATCGATTCCCCCTACAAGTATTATTTTGTGGACATGGGGCTGCGCAATGCGTGCATCAATTTCCGCCAGACGGAGGAGTCCCACATCATGGAAAACGTGATTTACAACGAGCTGCTCATCCGGGGCTACAGCGTGGATGTCGGATCTGTGGAAGTGGACAAGGATAAGGGCAAGGCTTCGCGCGAGCAAAAGAAAGTGGAGGTTGATTTTGTCGCCAACCGCGGCGATTCACGCCTCTACATCCAGTCTGCCCTTTCCATTCCCTCCACCGCTAAACGCGAACAGGAGGAGCGTCCCCTCCTTGCCGTCAGCGATTCCTTCAAAAAAGTCCTCATCACCCGCGACGCCCCCGCCGCTCACTACGATCCCTTCGGCATCCTCATTCTCCCCCTCCGCGACTTCCTCCTCAACCCGTCATGCTTCAACGTGTGAGGTCTGTGGATTGCAAGATGAAATGCAACAGGTTCTTGGCACCCAAACGCATTCACTTCGAGATGGATTGTGTCGTCGGTCCCCATGGTTTCCACGACGCCTTCCTTGTCCTCACGGAGCGCGGTATCCGATTTGAGATCATCTTGCGTCTCAAACATAAAAACTCAGAGCAAGCCGTTCGTGCCCTCAACCGTCTGGAACGTCGCCTCGGTGCTCGAACCTTCAGCTCCAAACGCCGTCGCTCTCTGGATGAATCGCTACCCCCGCGCCATCTTCAAGGGCAAATCCTCCCGGCATAGGGTTCAACCCTTTCTGTCATCCGTTGCATTTATCCCCACAATCCGCCAATTTTTTGAGAAAGTCAAATAAAAGTGCGAATGACAGACTTGTCGCGGAGACGTTCAATCCATTCTCGGTAGCGTTTTCGCTTTGCTTGCGGCGCACGGCGTCATCGACGGCCTCCTTGATTTGGGAGAGAGGCGGGGCGGGGGCGAGTTTCTGGCGAGCATGCTACCACGGTCTGAGCATGCTGTCACGGGTGGGGAGCTGCTCAGACCAGGACGACGGAGTGCTTGGCCAGCTCATCGCGCAGCTTCTCGGCTTCACCGGGGCGGAATGGCGTACCGTTGCGAATGCGGGCGTTGAGCGTGCGCGGCTCGAGCCCGAGCAGGCGAGCGACCTCCGTCTTGTTGAGTACTTTGCTGGCTTTTTTGAGTGTGGCGATGTCCGGCACAGGTGGCACAAATGAGGAGTCTACTCCAAGCTCTGCTTCGAGGTAGCAGGTGATCGCTTCGTTGATTTCGCGCAGGGCTTCTTCCTGCGTTTCGCCGTGTGCGGAGCAGCCGGGGAGCACCGGGACGGTGGCGATCCAGATTTCGTCTTCGGAGTCCCAGTCGAGTTGGATTTGGTAGTGATATGCTTTCATTGTTTTATTTGGTGAAGTAGTCTCTGATTTGCTTGACCTGATAGCGTTTGGCTTTTCCGTTTTCGGAGGCTTGCAGGTTGAAGGGCTGCGAGCCCGCCTTGCGGAAGTGGTAGTGCGAGCCTCTCACGCGTTTGACGCTGTACCCGCGCGAAAGCAGGAATTGCATGATTTCTTCGAAGGTGATGTTTCCATCGGAGTTCCCATCGAGGATTTTTTCGGTGAGTTTGTCGCGCTTGGTCATGAGCCCATTTTACTGCATTTTTTACCAAGTCAAGAAAAATCTTTCTTTTTTCGGAAAAAAATCAGGAATTTGCGCACGGCTTGCGCAGGTGTTGTGCTGAGAGCGGTTATCTGGGGGCATGCTTGCGGTCAAGGGTGGCTTTAGCGGACGAGTTCCGGGTGCGCGGAGCAGATGTCAAGCAGGCGGGCGGCGGCTCCGCAGGGCTTGCGCACGCCGTTTTCCCATTTGATGAGGGAGGATGCGCTCACGCCGAGGAAGGCGGCGAAGTCTTTTTGGGACATGCCGCGGGATTTGCGCAGGGCTTGGACGCGGCCGGTGGCGCCTTGCTGGCGGTAGCGGGACGGGGAGACGATGAAGGAGTTTGGCTCGGGGAGTGGTGTGCCATCGTCCAGGCAATCGGCGACGTAGATTTCTGCGCATTCGTCGAGGTTGCGAGCGACTTCCTCCGGGGTGTCGCCATGCGTGCAATCGCCGTCCAGATCGGGCAAGGAGCCGATATAGCATTTATCTTCGTCGCTCCAGCGGATGAAGCGCGGGTAGCGGCGGGCGAGGGTTTGTATTTTTTTGAGGGGTGCTTTTTTCATTGTGGTGTTCATGGGGTTGAGGTTCCGGCGCGGCGAGTGGCAGGGAGGATTACTCCCCCCTGCCTGTCGCGACATCCTTGAGAGCTTTTTGGACTTGTTTCTCGAGGTAGATTTTCGCATCGTCGCCGTCTTTGCCCGGTATGGTGACCGAAACTCCGCTGGCTCTGTGCTTGTATCTGCGGTGAGAACCTTTCCCGAACTTTGTCAGCTCGGAGCCGTTTCTTTCAAGTATGTCAACCGGGTCTTTGATCTTTGTCGCCATGCCCGTACCTTACCATCAACTTACACATTGTGTAAGTATAATTTTCAAAAAAAATGCAAAAAAATTGCTTCATACTTTACGCGTGAAGGCGTTTTTGAGAGCGGCTGGAGAGCCGACAGGACTGATGTCCACGCGACTTTGGGAGCGTGACAGGACAGGGAGTGAATCCGCTTCGCGTTTGTTTTTTTTCTTGAGAAGGATTGAGCGGCGGAGTATATTGGCGGCATGAAGACCTGTCAGGCAATACTCATGATGGCGTGCGCGACGGCGTGCGCATGTTTCGGAGC
This sequence comes from uncultured Akkermansia sp., assembly GCA_947629715.1. Taxonomy (GTDB): domain Bacteria; phylum Verrucomicrobiota; class Verrucomicrobiia; order Verrucomicrobiales; family Akkermansiaceae; genus Akkermansia. The sequence continues at coordinate 29,767 of CANRET010000021.1, read as the reverse complement.
GGAAACAGGAAAAAAAGATGCGCCGGGGAAGCCGGTTCCGGATTTGGGTCGCGTGATGTTCATCGGCGATTCGATTACGCATGGGGTGGCTACCGGCTCGTATCGCTGGGCGTTGCATAAAATTTGGGTGGACAACGGCATTTCCTTTGAGGTGGTAGGAGTGGAGACCGGCAACTATGGTCACGGTGTCGATGTCGGCGCTATGTACATCGGAAAGGAGTTCAACAACAAACACGCGGCCATGAGTTCGCAGCGCGCGTATGAGACGTCAGGACGCAACCACACCTCAGGACGCCTGGATCGCACGGACATCCTGGACTGGCTGGGGCTGGACAAGACCTATACCGGTCCGCGCAAGATTGAGGGGAAAGCTCCGGATACGTATTTCATCCTGCTGGGCACGAACGACACGTTGAGCGATCACAAGGGGAAAGGCGGCATTGGCAACGGAACGAACCTGGATGAGGCGCAGAAGGCTCTTCTGGACAAGAAGAAGGGGGATTTGACGGTCATTGTGGACGCCATTCGGCGGGCGAACGGCAAAGCGCGCATCGTGGTGCTCTCCGTGCCGACCTGGGGGAACATCGCACCGGGAAACAACGACCGCGCGGAGGATTACGCGGCCATCGTCCGAAACTACAATAAAAAGCTGGCGGCGTGGGCGAAGAGCAAGAAAGTGATCCTGGCGGATGTGAACCAGGGCCTCATTGATGTGGCCAACACGGAAAAGCCCGGCAAGGGTGTGGCGAGCTTTTTCAACAAGGGGGACGGCTTGCATCCCACCTCTCATGGGGACCTGCTCATGGCCGGGCGAGTAGCTCAGGCGCTGGGGATGGCCGGACGTTCCGGCGGGGTGATGCGCAAGGCGTCTGCGAAGTTTGATATGTCGGCGGCAGGTATGTATGAAGCCGCTGCGGACAAGGACGGCGTGGAATTGAAGGATGATGCGCTCATCATGGCTCCCGGCAAAGAGTTTAAGGTCAATTGGGAGGAAAACTCCGACCTCAGCAAGGGGTTTGCTGTGAACCTGAAAGCGGTCGTGGGCAACGGAGCCGCCGGCGGCTGGGATACAGAGAAGGGACTTGTGCTCAGCATCGGCAACGGAGAACACAGCGGGCAGCTCACGATCACCGAAAGTTATCTCGTCTGGAATGGTTCCGATGTCATTTTCTCCGCCGATATGTCCAAAAATACTCAAGCGCTGCGCGTTTCCTGGCTTCCGGGAAGCACATCCTCCCATGTGCCGGGCGGTTTCTATGTGTGGGTGGGGGACATGCTGGTGGGCGAGGCGTTAGCAGATGACAGCGCAGCGACCAAGGGGCTCTCCTTGCGCAACACGACGGACACGACGATCAAGGTGGAGCACCCCGCAATGGATGGCACGGCCAGCGCTCCGGCGCCCAAGGGTTATGTGAAAAAAGAGACGCTCGCTGAATGAAGGCGGGAGGTCCTGCTCAGCAAATTGATTCGCGCGCTCGCTTCGCTTCGGCAAGCCACTGTTGCAGTTCACGGCAGTTTTTCTCCTGAAGAAGCTGCAGCACGCGCCGCTGGTCCGCGATGCTTCGCTCCAGGCAGGGACATATTGCTTCGGCATTCTGCGTGAGGATGTCCGTCCAAAGTTCCGGGGACCCGCTGCACACTCGCGTGGTGTCGCAGAACCCGGTGGCGGCCATTTGTCCGAGGGCCGACAGGGCGATGTCGGGTGAGATGGCAGTGCGTGCCGTGAGCGCGGCCATGAGGTGGGGCACGTGGGAAATAGCAGCTACGATTTCATCGTGACTGTGCGGATCCATCGCGATAGCCGCAGCGCCGAGCTGTTCCCAAAACGAGCGAAGTTTGTCCAGCGCGATTTGATCTTCCGAACCGTCCGTCGTAAGCGCGACGACGGCTCCTTTGAAGAGGTCAGGCCGGGCGTGTTCAATTCCCTGTTTTTCAGAGCCTGCCATGGGATGCGAGCCGATGAAGAGATGACCTTGCTTCTTCAAGAAAGAGCCGATTCCGGCGTGTACATTTCCTTTCGTCGAGCCGACATCCGTGACGATGGCGTCCTTGTCCAGGTACTCCACGAACTTCGTTCCCAGTTCGGAGTACGTGCCGGTCGGGGTGGCAAGGACAATGAGCTTGACATGTTGCACGGCTTCCCCAAGGGACTGCGTGCACAGATCAGCCAGCCCGCGCTCCTTTGCAAATTGGAGCGGCGATTCCCTTCGCGCCCACAGACGAATTTCCGCACCGGGCATGCACTCACGGACAGCCATGACCAGGGAGCCGCCGATGAGGCCGGGTCCGAGGACGGCAACGGAGGGAAAAGGATTGGAGAAGCCGAAACTCACGGCACGTAGAATTGGAAATTGGTGCCGCGCACCTTCAACTTCTTGCCGCTGGGGTAGGGCTGATTGGTCTTGGGGTTGATGATGCGAATTTTTTTGCTGGGATCCAGCGGGTTCCACACGCGGGTCGGATCGCCTTCCACTCGGGCGGCAGTGGGGATGGGACCGGTGTTGGTGATCTGCTTGAGATCAGTCGCAGGAGCCGGAGTCGGCGCCGGTGCGGGAGTCGGAGAGCTGCTTGCCGCCGGCGGCGGGCTGAGATTGATGACCGTGGGCAGTGTTTCCGTCGAGGTGGGTTCCGGAGTCGGAGCAGGAATCGGCGCCGGGGGAGGGACAGCAGAAGGAATCGGCGCCGGTATGGGAGTTGCTGCTGGCCCCGGCGCTGCCGGGGGCGAAGTCACCTGTGCCGCCGGTGCGGGCGTCGGAGGAGTGATGAATGAAGAGGCCGCCGGTGCGTTTTCCCAGGTCGTGGTCTGCACGGGTTCCTCCGGTTGCGGAGCCGGCTGAGGAGGAACGGAACGAGGGCGATAGGGCATTTCCGGCACCGGGTTTGTATCCAGAACGCAGGAGGTGAGACCGGCGGCGATCGCCCCGGTGAGGCAGACGGTAAGTCGGCGTGTGAAACTCGTCATGGCAGGTGTCTTCAAACTGCACTTACTATAGGTATTCGGGCTTTTTTTGTCAATCACAATTGTCAATGGACGCGCATCGGTTTTTCTGAAATCGGACGGAATCAATTTTGGAAAGGAAAAAATCTGACTTATTTTTGAACATTCGCGCGGGTTTGTGTTACCAAACAGGCATGATGAACAACAACCTGACCACAAAAATGATGGAAAGCCTGCAGGCGGCTCAGCGAGCCGCCCAAGCGGCGGGCAGGGCGGAGATTCTCCCGGCGGAGGTGCTTTTGGCCATGCTGCGCCAGGAGGGCGGCGTGCTGAGCGCGATTTTGCAGAAAGCGGGGGCGGATGCCCGACGGCTGGAGACGGATCTGGCGGATTCGTTGAGTCGGCAGCCGCGTCAACAGGGGGCGGTGGCGAACAGTCCGGGCATCGGCGCGGCGCTGGATCGCGTGCTCAATGCAGCGGAGGATCGGCGCAAGGCGATGAAGGACGACTACCTGAGTGCAGAGCATTTTCTGCTGGGGGTGTACAAGGCGGATGAAGCGCTGGCCGGATTGCTGGCGGGGTGCGGATTGCCGCAGGAGAAGTGCATGCAGGCGCTCAAGGAGGTGCGTGGCAATCAACGCATCACTGATCAGGATCCGGAAGAGAAATACCAGACTTTGGAGAAGTACGGCACGGATCTGACGGCTCGCGCAAGGCAGGGGAAAATCGACCCGGTCATCGGACGAGACGCGGAGATTCGCCGCGTGCTGCAAATCCTTTCGCGCCGAACGAAGAACAATCCCGTGCTCATCGGCGAACCCGGCGTGGGAAAGACGGCCATTGCGGAGGGGCTTGCGCGCCGCATCGTGAACGGCGATGTGCCTGAGGGGATGAAGAATAAGCGGCTCGTGTCGCTCAACATCGGTTCCATGCTTGCCGGCGCCAAGTATCGCGGCGAGTTTGAGGAACGACTGAAAGCCTTTATCAAGGAAGTGAGCGCCTCCGAGGGGCAGATCATCCTTTTTATTGATGAACTGCACACGCTGGTGGGCGCCGGTGCAGGGGGCGACAGCTCCATGGATGCCGCTAACTTGCTCAAACCGGCTTTGGCGCGCGGCGAACTGCGCACCATCGGCGCCACCACGCTGGACGAGTATCGCAAGTACATCGAAAAAGACGCCGCGCTGGAACGCCGTTTCCAGCCTGTTTTTGTGGCTGAGCCGAGCGTGGAGGACACCATCGCCATCCTGCGTGGACTTAAGGAACGCTACGAGGTGCACCACGGCGTGCATATCACTGACAGCGCGCTGGTAGCCGCCGCCACGTTGAGCAACCGCTACATCACCGACCGTTTTCTGCCGGATAAGGCAGTGGATTTGGTGGATGAGGCTGCCGCTCGTCTCAAAATTGAGTTGGACAGCATGCCCTCCGAAATTGATGAACTGAATCGCACCGGCATGCAGCTGGAGATGGAGCGTCAGGCTTTGGAAAAGGAAAAGGATCCGGCCTCTCGTGAGAGGCTCGAAAAAATCACCAGGGAGCTTGCTGACAACAGGGAGAAATCCTCCGCTTTGCTTGCGCGCTGGAAGAGCGAGCAGCAGGTAGTGCAACGCGCCCGCGAGGCTCAGCAGAAAATCGACTCTCTGCGCACTCAGGCCGAGCAGGCTGAGCGCAAGGGCGAGCTCACCCGCGCCTCCGAGATCAAATACGGCGAGCTGCCCGCTGCCGAACAAAGCCTGAACGAAGCCCGCAAAGCTTTGTCCGACTTGCAGAGCAGCGGCGAGGGGCTTCTTAAGGAGGAAGTGACCGAGGCGGATATCGCCAAGGTGGTTTCGTCATGGACCGGCATTCCCGCTGCCAAACTCGCGGAAGGGGAGCGGGAGAAGCTTGTTCACATGGAGGAGAGGCTCGGACAGCGTCTCATCGGACAGAAGGACGCCGTGAAGGCTGTGGCCGATGCCGTGCGTCGCTCTCGCGCTGGCTTGCAGGATGAACATCGCCCGCTCGGTTCTTTCATCTTCCTGGGCCCCACCGGCGTGGGCAAGACCGAGCTGGCTAAAGCTCTGGCCGAATTCCTCTTCGACGACGAGGCGGCGATGGTGCGCATCGATATGTCCGAGTACATGGAGAAGCACAGCGTGTCGCGTCTCATCGGTGCGCCTCCGGGGTACGTGGGATACGATGAGGGCGGCCAACTCACGGAAGCCGTGCGTCGGCGCCCCTACAGCGTCGTCCTGTTCGATGAAATAGAAAAAGCGCACGCCGACGTCTTCAATGTGCTGCTGCAGGTATTGGATGACGGCCGCATCACCGACGGACAGGGGCGCACGGTGGACTTCACCAACACCGTGCTCATCATGACGAGCAACATCGGCTCACGCTTCATTTTGGACGAACAGGATGTGGCGGCGCGCAACGAGAAGGCGCTGGACGCTTTGCGCGGTCACTTCCGCCCGGAGTTCCTCAATCGTGTGGACGACATCATTATTTTCGACCGTCTCAAGGAGGACGACCTCAAGCAAATCATCCACATTCAACTTGACCGCGTGCGCAAGCGTTTGGCTGCCCGAGGATTGAAGCTGGAGCTTGCCGATGCTGCCGCAGACCTGGTGGCGGGGCATGGGTACGACCCCGTGTATGGCGCGCGACCGCTCAAGCGAGCCATCCAGCGTGACATCCTCGACCCGCTCAGCATCGCTATTCTGGAGGGCAAGTTCCCGGACGGAGCGACCATCCATGTTGACGTCCAAGACGGAAAAATCGTGTTCCGTTAAGTGGGTGCGAGTTCTAACTCTGTAAGTTATTCAACTATCCGACAACGCGCGGGGTCTGTGCTGTTCAGACCCTGTGCGATCGAATATGAGAAACAGAAACATCACTCGCTATACGTACGAGAATACGGATTTTCAAGGCTGGAGAGTCAGCATACAACGCTGCGGACGCATTATTACGCGTTACTTTTCAGACTTGCAGTATGGTTCGGAAGAAGAAGCCTATCGCCACGCCCTTGATTATCGGGACGAGGTGTTCAGCGAACTGGCGCGTCACCGGCACGACCTGCCGGAATACATGGACGCCGAGCTGGCTCACCTGCAAGAGCTGTTGCGTCAGAAAGAAACGTCCGGCGCATACGCTCACCGTCGTGGTTGAGTCGTCATCGGCGCCAGCTTGCGCTTCAGCTCGTCGCTCCCGAAAAAATTTGCTTTTTCGATGCGTTGCAGCTGCACCATCGTGTCCTCCAGGATGGTGATGAACGGTTGCTTCACGCCGGGAGTGTTGTCAATGTAGCGCCACAGCTCTTTTTCATCCGTCCGTTCATTGAGTTCGCTCAGCTTTTGCTGTGCTTTGCTCAGCGCGGACAGAGCAGCCTGTACGCCCGTTTCATTCGTAACGCTCTGCAACGCCTGCAACTGTTCTCGCAAGGCGCTCTCCAACTGCGCACACGTCTCGACCACTTCTTCCGCTTGCGCTGCACAAATCATGCACGCACCGCTTATCATCAAAGCCGGGAGTCTCCACTGCAGATTCACGTCCGGTATCATATCTTCCTGCCTTGCCTCTGTCAATTGTCAATTTAGCGAGGCCTGCGCATTTTAAGCTGGAAAAGGCAGAAGGGATATGGCATAATGACCGGCGTAACAGAGACCATGATGAGCGAGACTGCCGACAATGCCGCGCCCTGCAAGCGAATTCTGCTCAAGTTGAGCGGGGAGGCTCTGCGTGCTCCCGGGAGCAAGGACAACATATCGCCCGAGATTGTGGCGCGCATCGCGCGCGAAATTGCGGAGGCTCAGCAGAAGGCGGATTTGCAGATTGCCGTGGTGGTGGGCGGCGGCAACATCTGGCGCGGCGCGAAAGCGAGCGTGCGTGGCATGGACCGTCCCACGGCAGATTACGTGGGCATGCTCGCCACGGTGATGAACGCGCTCTCCATTTGTTCCGCTGTCCAGGAGGCCGGTGTGCCGTGTCACGTGATGAGCGCGATCGAGATGAAGAATGTGGCCGAGCCGTACGTGCGCAACACGGCGCGGGATTTGTTGCGCGCCGGGCAGGTCGTGGTCTTTGCAGCCGGCACGGGCAATCCTTTTTTCAGCACCGATACCGCTGCCGCGCTTCGCGCATGCGAGGTGAACGCTCAGATCGTCATGAAAGCCACCTCCGTGGATGGCGTTTACACCGCCGACCCGAAGGTGGATCCCACCGCCACGCGTTTTGACTCCATCTCCTATGAGGAGTGCATTGCCCGCGAACTCAAGGTGATGGACCAGACAGCTTTCACCCTGTGCAAGGACAATAAGAAGCCGATCATGGTCTTCGACATGCACAAGCCCGGCAATATCACTCGCGCACTGCTCGGCGAAAAGATAGGCACCATTATCAGCATCTGAACTTTTCATCAACAAACCCTACCTGCAATGGACGAAGAAACACTGCTTCTCGAAGTTGAATCCGCCATGGACGAGGCTCTCTCGCACATGCACGATGAGTTCGCCGGCGTTCGCACCGGCAAGGCCTCCCCGTCCCTCGTGGATAATATGGACGTGTATGTGGCCTCCTACGGTTCGAGCATGAAACTCAAAAGTTTGGCCGTGGTGAGCACGCCGGACGCCCGCTCCATCCTCATCCAGCCTTTTGACCCCGGCACGCTCAATGACATCAAGAAAGCCATCGCCGAGAGCCGTTTGAACATTGCTCCGATCATTGACGCTCGTTCCGTGCGCCTCCCCATTCCCGAACTCTCCGGGGAGCGACGCAAGGAGCTTGTCAAGTACGTGAAGAGTCTGGCGGAGGACACCAAGGTGCGCGTGCGCGCGGCCCGCAAGACCGGTATGGACGGCGTGAAAAAACTCAAGGCGGACAACGTGCTTACCGAGGACGGCGTGCGTCTGGCCGAGGATAAAGTACAGAAGCTCACCGACAAGTACGTGAAAAAGATCGACGAACAGGTCGAGATGAAGGAAAAAGAAATTATGACCGTGTAACCCCTCACAACAAAACAATTCTCCTATTTATGAGCACTCCCCAAACCAACGTCTTGGCAGCAGGCATCGAGATTGTCGGCACCATCCGTTTCCAGAACGATATGCACATCGATGGCAAAATTGATGGCAAAATCGAGTCCGAATCCGGCAAGGTGACCATCGGCGACAAAGCTGACATCAAGGGCAATATCAAGGCCGGCGAAGTTAATGTGTACGGCCATGTGGACGGCAATGTGCAGAGCGACCGCTGCCACCTGCACGGTCAGGCCATCGTGAACGGCGATATCACCACATCTCGCCTCTCCATGGACGAGGGCGCCCGCCTCTCCGGCCGCGCCGAAATCGGTTGATTATTCTCAAAAGAATCTTCCGTTGCAAGGGGAACTCATCGTATTTCCCCTTGCTTTTTGTACGCTCTTCCCCTGAGAAAAGAGGGGAAAACTCCGTGGGGCAAAGCTGCTCTACTTTCAAGCCTCAACCAAGCGTGTTCCCGGGGACATCGCCCTTTTTGAGCTTGGCAATGGATACAAAACGGCCGGTTGTGGTCGTGGCCCGACTGCCTTTTTAAGCGCTCTCCCTACTTTTTCGTTGCAATGTTGGGCAGGGGACGGCGCTCTTTGCTGTGTCGTGCAGATTCCTTTCGGATAGTAAATGGAGCCTTGTTCACATCGCGGAAAGCGTAGTACAAGTGACAGGCTCTTGGAGGGATGTATTATGAGCCCGGAAGAGATTTTATGGGGACGCGTGTGAGGTAATGTGTTTGCCTTTTCGGGCAATGGAGCTATAACGTGCGTCTTGGTGTCATGGTTCGTAGTGTCTTGTTTGTTTGGCTGGCATTACTCTAGCATGCTTTGAACTTCTTGGCACCCTTTTTTGGGCCAAGAACCTGTTGCATTTAATTTTGCAATCCACAATCTGGAGGCTTTACGGATGATTTTTGTCATTGAAGAAGCAGAAAATTGGTCGCCAAGTCTGCGTTCCAAGGCACTTCTGAGGGCGGCAAAAACACGCTATTTTACGGACCCCTCCATCGCGGCGGCGGCTTTCGGAGCGGGACCGCAGGAGTTGATCGATGACCTGCCGACCACGGGATTCCTTTTTGAGAATATGGCGGTACGCGATTTGCGCATCTATGCCGATGCTTTGGATGGCAAGGTCTATCATTACCTGGACAGGAACGGGAGGGAAGTGGATGCTATTATCCGTCTGCGAAACGGACGTTATGGACTGGTGGAAATTAAGTTGGCGGCGACTTGCGAAGTGTGGACGAAGGCGCAGCCAATCTCACCAAATTCGCCTCGCTTGTGAATACCGACCGTTCACCGGCTCCTTCCTTCATGATGGTGCTGACCGGACTGGGACAGTTTGCCTATCGCCGCGAGGACGGAGTGTGCGTTGTTCCGCTCGGTACGCTCAAGCCTTGAGGATACTTCCCGCCGCAAATACGGGGCAAAGGTGCGGCATAGGGAACTTCTGTAATGGAATGAGCGAATTAAAGAGGAATTTCGCATATCGTAATATATTGAATATTATGTTTTAGTAAAGACGGTTATTCGAATTTGCGCTGAATTTGGGGTTAAATTGAGGCGAAATTCGATTTTTTCAATAAGGGGAAAATTTGGCGCGTTGCAGGGACGGGGAAGCGAAGAGGGAGCGCCTGACGGTGCCTATTTCGATGTATGATTTGGAATCACTTTCGCGCGTGGGCGGTGGCAGAGACGGCGGATGTGTTGGGCAGGATGAACTTGCGCAGTCGCACCGTGGCGGCGGTTGCGCCGAATTCGCGAACGCAGCAGGAAGCGAGCTTGTGAGCAAGGGTTTCAAGCAGCACGGTTGACTCCGCTTGCGCCAGCTCAACAAGGCGACGGGAGAGCGCGTCGTAATCGATGGTGCAGGCGATGTCTTCCGTTATCTCACTGAAGGGCAGCGGCGGGGTGATCGTGACATCCGCTTGGACGGGTTGGGGCGTGGCGCGCTCGCTTTCCGGCACACCGAGACGGCAGGTGAAGGAGAGGTCGTGCAGGCAGATCTTGTCACGCGAGGGGGAGCAGGTGCAGCGTTGCATGAGGGACTGAAGTGCGCCGAGGTGCGGCACCACGAGATCCGGCTCAGCCTCACAGAGCTGGGCGGCGTTGTTGTAGCCGGTCAGCACGCCGATGGCGCAGACGTCGGCGCAATGGGCGGCCGACATGTCATGCTGCATGTCGCCGATGAACGCCGTGCGTTGCGGGTCGAGAGCATGCTGAGCAAGCAGAGAGTGAATATGGGCTTCCTTGTTGAGGATGCCTGTGTGCAGCCCTTCAAAGTAGTCGATGAGACCGAGTTCGCGCGCTTGGCGGTCAAACGCTTTGGAGTCCATGCTGGAGAGGATGAAGCAGCGAATGCCGCGCGCTTGGCAGTAGTTCAAAAACTCGCGCGCGTGCGGCAGCACGGTGACAGGCTCCGCCTCCGGCGAGTTCAGGATGTGTCGGTAGTGGTTTTCCAGCTCCTCAATGGGGACGCCCGGAGTTTTCCATGAGTAGTAAGCGGGGTAGGGAAGTTGGAATTCCGCCCGGAATTGCTCGCGGTCCAGCGCGGGCAGTCCGTACTGTGAAATCACGTAGTTGGTGGCTTGGAGCGTGAGCGTCAGATCATCGCACAGCGTACCGGACCAGTCGAAAATCAGTGAGGAGAACATAGAGGAAAAATTATTTTTTTGTGTTGCCCGGAGGAGAGGGAGAAGCTTTGATATTGTACTTGAGGCTGTATTTCCGGATAGCTTCCTTGAGCGCAGGGTTGACGAAGGGGTTGTCCTTGCCGAACTTGGCCCAGGGGCCGCCGGGAACGAGCGAGAAATCCACGAAGCGCCAATGCACCGCAGCGCTGCCGCCGGGGATGCCGAGGTAGTCGCGTACGGCAGGTGAGATGTCGATGCCGGCGCCGTTGTTTTGCCTGTTGCGGGGACGCTTCCCTTTGAATACGTATTCCCAGTCATCGGTGAGGAAAGGTCCGCAGTCCTCCCACTGGGCGAAACAGTAGCGTCCCTTGTAATAAATCTGCACCCACGTGCCGCGACACACGGATTCATACTTGCCCTCTTTGTCCCGCCGGTACCAGGGGATGACTTTTTCCGCTTCCGGCTTGGGACCGCCGCGTTCGATGTCGTTGTACGGAAGGGCGACGTAGAAGGGATTGAGCTGCGGTCGGAAACCGCGCGGCGCGAAGGTGACGGGGTCGCGTTTTTCCGGGTTGGGATCATCGTAGCCGCCGTAGTTGTCGTCCCAGGCACTGTCCCAGCTGCTGGCGGTGTTGGGTACGGGGTTGCGGGCGGTGGCGCGTTCGCCGATGAAAAACCAAGTGGCAGTGATGTCGAAGTGCCAGGGGAAAGCTCCTCGGCGCGGTGGTGTGGGATTTTTCTTGGGGTCGGGGAAGTTTTTGCGTTTACTCTGGTCAATTTGCGGACGGAGAGGACCGTTTTTGATGGCCATTTCACGCAGTTTTTCCTTGCTCACGGTGCGGGGTTGCGTGGGGGTGGGAGAGTAGTGAATCAGCCGTTTGGTGCTCGCGCCCTTACGTTGCACCGATGATTGTCCGCTGATGCCAACTGCCATGCACGGCAACATACCCAGCGCCGATGTCAGCGTGGCGAGCACGGCAATGCGCAGCGTGAAGTGTCTCATGACAGGGATGGGCGAGGAATGGCGTCAGCCGTTGTGCAGAATGGTAGGACGAGGGTGCAGCAATTTATCCGGCGCGTCCAGGTTGTAGTGCAGACCGCGAGATTCCTGACGACGAATGGCGCAATCAATGATGAGCGAGGCCGTGAGCGCCAGATTGCGCAGGTCGAGGATTTCCGGAGTCACGCGGTAGCCCCAGTAGTATTCCATGATCTCGCGGTTGATGTTGCGCAGTCGTGTGGCGGCGCGCTGGAGACGGTGATTCGTCCTCACGATGCTCACGTAATCCGTCATGGTGCGACGCACCTCGTCCCAGCAGTGGTAGAGGATGGCGAGGTCATCCTGCGGCACGCGGTCGCCGTGCTTCCATTCCGGGATGGGGTAGGATTCCGGCGAGTGGGCGAGCGGGAGGTGAGTGAGCATGGAGGCCAGTGCGCGCTTCGTGATCACGACGCACTCCAGAAGCGAGTTGCTGGCAAGCCGGTTGGCGCCGTGCAGTCCGGTGCAGCCGCTTTCCCCTGCCACGAAGAGACCGCGCAGGGTGGTCTGTCCGTTCGTGTCGGTTTTCACGCCGCCGCACTGGTAGTGGGCGGAGGGAACCACGGGGATCATGTCTTTTTCGGCATCAATGCCGTAGCTCTTGCAAGTCTCGTAGATGTATGGAAAACGCTCCGCCATGAAGCCGGCGGGCTTGTGCGTCATGTCCAGATACATGCAGGGATGACCGGTTCGCAAGATCTCGCTGTTGATGGCACGTGCTACAATATCGCGTGGCGCGAGGCTTTTGCGTGGGTCGTACTTTTGCATGAATTCCTCGCCGTCCGGTCCTTTCAGGATGCCGCCCTCACCTCGCACTGCTTCGGAGATGAGGAAGGTGAGACCTTCACGATCCGGACTTTTTGGGTTGTAAAAGGTGGTGGGATGGAATTGCACGAACTCCATATTGGAAACCTGAGCTCCCGCGCGCCAGGCCATGGCAATGCCGTCCCCGGTGGCTGTGGGCGGGTTGGTGGTGTACATGTACACGCGCCCCGTTCCTCCTGTGGCGAGCAGAACGCGATCACTGCGAAAAATTTCCACATCTCCCGTCGCCGGGTTCAGCACATAGGCTCCCAACACGCGATCCTCCGTCACGCAGCCCAGCTTGGCCGTGGTGATAAGGTCGATGGCGATGCGGTGGTCCAGCAGGGTAATATTCGGGTGGCGCCGGGCACACTCCAGCAGCTTGGTGGATATCTCCAGCCCGGTCGTGTCTTTGGCGTGCAGAATGCGTCGTTTGCCGTGACCGCCCTCTCTTCCCAGTTCAAAGGCGCCGTCCTTCATTTGGTCGAAGTCCACGCCCCATTCCAACAACTCGCGAATGGCCTCGGGAGCTTCGGTCACGATTGTGCGCACGGCATCTTCATCGCAGAGCCCGGCGCCGGCATCCAAAGTGTCGGCAATGTGTTCCTCAAAGCTGTCGTTCTTATCCGTTACCGCCGCGATGCCTCCCTGTGCTTTGGCGGAGCTTGAAACGAGCGGATCGCTTTTGCTGAGCACCGTTACGCTGCCGTGTTCTGCCGCCCTGAGAGCAAAACTCAGTCCTGCCACGCCACTGCCGGCCACAAGAAAATCAGTGTGTATCATAAATGGACGCGGGGATTCTACCATGTTCCTCTTCTCCCGTCAATGCGAGAAAAAAGCCGAACCACGCGATGTGATTCGGCTTGAAATTATGTGAACGTCAGCTCTTCATCAGTGTGCTCCGCGTGGCATGGGCACGCTTGCCCGCATGGGGGAGACGGCGGGTGTGCTGCCGCCGGATGAAGCGGCTGGCGGGCCGGTGCGCACGGTGGTCGGGGCGGAGACGCCGACCGGTTTCGGTATGCTGAAGCCGCCGGACGCAGGCATAGTCGAGACTTTAGGAGAGCTCACGCCCGAACTTGTCGGCTTGGGGATGCTCACCCCGCCTACGCCCGGGTTGACTGCTCCCGGCACGGGCGCCACCTTCACCCCATTCGGCGCAGGCATGGTCGAGAACGCAGGCTTGGGCGAAGAGACGCTCGGGGAAATCGGCTTGGGGATACTCATCCCGCCTGCGCCCGGGGCAATTGCTCCCGGGGTGGGAGCCACTCTCACGCCTCCCGGCGCGGGCATGGTTGAGAATGCCGGTCCCGGTCCACGCATAGCCGGAGAAGAAGGTATGGGGGAAAGCGCGCTGCCGGGAGCTGGAGGACGAGCCCCACCCGGTGGCGGCGGTTGTATGCCTCCCGGAGGACGCATACCGGGCTGATGACCGCGTGGGAAAGCCGGCGGTGCGGGCACGCGATGGACACCGCGCGGGTAGTGGTAGGGACCGCGATACCAGCGAGCCGGTCCCCAATAGGGCACGTAGCACAGCGCCGTGAGTGCGGCAATCGTGAAGATGGCAGCTCCGGTAGAGGTGTAGCCGTACACCGGACGACCGTAAGAGTAGCCGAATATGGGGAAACCGTTGGCATCGTAGCTCGCGTTGGTCCATACGGCGCCGGCGTTCACACTGCCCGGCACAGTGTACGAAGCGTACCCCGTATCAGGCACAACGCAGGAACTGCAGACCACCGATGCTCCGGTGAGAAGCGCTAATGTTGCGTATGGCATCTTCATGATTTTTGTCTCCTTTCTTGGTTTACGGGGTAGCTCCTTACCCCTTCAAGCATATGGACGCAATCTTTCCCTGTTTTCCACAAAATAATTTCGGACTGTTGCTCCGAAGTAAACGAGGAGCTTAGTCTCGCCTGGGTTCGAACCAAGACTAAGGGAACCAAAATCCCTTGTGCTACCATTACACCACGAGACCGCCCATGCCCTGCAGAGAGCGGGGAGTATGTAGCATAGTCTCCGCAGAAAGTCAAGCGCATTTTCTGAGGGAACATCCGGCAAAACTTCTTTACACGCGTGCGAGAGACAGTTAAAATGCAGACATGAAGAAAGCACAATATATCGCGATGTGGACGGCATTGCTCGGCGTGGTGGCGACGCAGTCCGCGCGGGCTGATTTTTCGGTTGCGGGGTTGCTCTCCGGGAAGGAGACTGCGAGCGTTGTCCAGAAAGCTCGGGCGACGAGCATTCCCGCGCTGCGCTGCATCCCGAAAGAAACGGATGGCGTGGCGGCGGCGGGAAAAGAGTACGCATCCATGATGGCGGTGGCGGCGGCCAGAGAATTGCATTTGGATTTGTCTGCCGACGATGTTGCACGGAGCGTCAGCAGCGCGGCGGTCAGTCTGGGAAAGGGAGGTGAGCAGGCGTGTCGGGCTGCGTTGGCAGTGCAGAATTGCTTGCAGGAACTGGCGGTGACGAATCATCTGAAGCAGTATGTTGCTCACCACGGATCCGGAGCGTTGCAAAGTGCGGCGATGGCGAGTCTGCAGGAAACTTGCGAGGCGCAGGTGAGGAAACTCAAGGAGCAGCTGAACAGCTTGAATGCGGCGCCCCTTTACGCGGTGTTCACGGCAGCGAAAGGCCAGGAAGAGACGTTTCGCCAGTTTGGGGAACAGGTCTGTCGAAGTCTGGCTGCGCTCGCCCCTGAGGGAGGTGAAGCCGTGCAAGTGAAGGAGAACTCCGTGCTGTCAATTTCGCTGGATCGTTTGGCGGGCGGCTTGGCGGAGGACTTGGGGTTATCTGCGGACGATCGCCGGGAGCTGCTTGCTGAATTGGCGAAGCATAAGCTCTGCGTGATGACGCGTCAGGAGTCTGCCGCGCTGCGTATCATGCTGGCTTTTGACCGAGAGGATGTCGCATGGCCGTCTGGTGACGACGGCTCTTTACTGGTTGCGCCGGAACTCAACGGCATGGATGAGCACGCCGAAACAGCGAAGCTGACCGTGTGGTGTTCCGCCGCACTGCAAGCTTGCGCATGGGAGTCGAATTCTACGTTCAGCGTGCTTGAATCGATGAAAAAATTATTTTCCGACCTGGCAGGAAGCGCTCCTGCGGACGCCCGTGCATTCGAGGCAGCTTCCAGGGGGGGGGAAACCCTGCGTGCCGTCACGCGGCAGTTCCCCCAACCCAGACGCCCCATGACGCTTCAAATATGGGGTCGCAGTACAGAAGAGCGTCCGAATGGTCAGGGCGAGGACCTCGGCGTTGATTTTCGGACAGATGCTTGCGGAGCTTCTTTTGTTCAGGGAAAAATCATGCGTCAATTCCTGGCTGCGGGCAGCGCCGTCTATCTGGAAACGACCGGTTTTGTCAATCCGAATCAGCCGGATTGCAGCGGAGTTCCGGACGCCCTTCTCGACATTATTTCCGGCGTTTATTTGACATTGAATGAGGAACTCAAGGATCGGGCGAGCATGGGAATGATGCTCGTGCAGCAATTCCGACCGCAAATTCTCGGCGTATGGGAGAACTTGGCCAAGATCAACCGCAGTCTCTCCTATCCCATGACTCTCGTCATCACTCGCAGCGGGGAGAAAAAGGTAGGCGGAGGACTTCGCCTCACCGTGACGGATCACGACGCTGTCATCGCGGGGTGGAATGACTTGATTCGTCATCTCAAATCCATTGCCGGCGCCATGGCCATGCCGCCGAGTCTGCTGGATCACCTGCCCGTGTACACTCAGCCGCTGCCGGATGGGGCAATGCGCTGCACGCTTGCTTTTCCGGTGGCAAACGGCGCGTACCAGCCCCAGATGATACTCGGCGAGAGCAAGATGACCCTCGCCGGAGATTCCGTTCTGGCCGATGCTCTGAGTAAAGACGATGGCGACGGACGCCCCTTCTGCGGCGCTTGTTTTGAGTTGAATATGGACGAGCTGCTTCTCCTGGCCGGGAAATCCGAGAATGAAAGCTGCAAGCCCTCCGGACGCATCCGAGGGGAAGCCGTCGTACAGGACGGCATGCTGCGCGTCACGATGGATGTCGTGCGGAAGTGAGCGCGCGATGGACGATTTCCCCGGCGGCAGCAGGTCGGTTGTTCCGCACGTCCCGGTCAATCAGGAGGGCAGCAGGCGCACGATGCGGTCAGCGCGGGGCAGGGTGATGGTGACGGTGGCGCCGAGGCCCTCGCGTGAGGTGAGGCTGAGTGTGCCGCCGTGCTCGCGAATGATGTGGCGTACGATGAGCAGCCCCAGTCCATGTCCTTTTTTTCTGGTGGTCCGGAACGGCTCGTACATGCTGCCCATGACCTCGTGCGAAATGCCCGAACCGTTGTCGCCAATAATCACGCCGATGTCGGAATCATTGAACGACGAGCGGATGGAAATGCCTCCCTGCGAACCGGGAAGAGACTGGAGCGCGTTACGGATGAGGTTGTAGAACGCGCGAAAAAGTTGGTCGGCATCGGCGCTGATTTCCGGCAAGTTCTCCGGGAGTTCGCTTTGTATGGCGGCCCCGCGTTCCGCAATTTCCGGCGCCAGGGCGCGCAGCACGCGGATAATGACGTCATTCACCTGCACCTTGCTGCGCACCGGCGTGGTCGGTCGCATGGATTCCAAAAATTGATGCAGCATGGCATCCAGGCGTTGCGTTTCCTGCAATGAGCCGTCCACTAACTCGCCGAGCGTGCGGCGGCTCCTGGCATCCATCTTCTCAAGCTTGCGTTTCATGAGCTGCAGGGTAAGACCGAGCGAGTTGAGCGGGTTGCCGATTTCATGCGCTACGGCTGAAGTCAGGAACGTGAGCAGGTTGAACTGATCCGCCTCCGCATTTTCCTCCCGGCGTTCCTGAGCTTCCGTGTCGTCCCGCACGAGAAGCAGGTATTCCTGCGCTCCCGCAAGCGGGGAGATGAAGAAGTTGTAGTGTTTGCTGGCGGGGTAGTTCACGTGGACGTCGCGCACGATGGCAACCTTACTGCTTTGCAGCTCCTCCCACGTGCACGTGCCGCTTGCCAGTCGCTCGAAAGGTTCGCGCAGCAGCTCGCGCATCGGACGGTTGTAGATGCTGCAGGCGGCTTTGTTGGCGAAGCGTGCCGTGCCGTCGGCGGCGAACAGAATGAGCCCGTCGCGCAATGCGTCAAACACTTCCTGCAACAGACCCTTCTCTGCGGCAAGGCGCATGAAAAGCCGTCTCACGTCGGCAGCTCCCAGGTTATCGAGTCGCGTGGCGATTTTTTCAATGGTGTCGCGTTTCATAGGCTCAGTGAAATTTCGCGAAAATCGGTGGGAATATCAGCGCACAATACACCTTCGTTCAGCTCTGCAGGCACGCTTTCGCCGTCCACGACGAGCCGGGGTTGCGCATCGGACGGCAGAACGTGGATGCGCAGGCCGAATGTCGAGCGTTGAGGTCTGTACTGTCCGGTTCGGCGGTGGGTGAGCGTCAGGGCATGTTGCTCCGTGCGGCATACGAAGGTGTGGAGAAGGTACGCTCCGTAGCGATACGCCGAACCGTCGCCGTCATCCTCGTAGAGCAAGCTCTGTTCGTTGAGTCCGGGCGCGTGCCAGAGTTCCAGAAAGCACGGCGGGCAGCTCATTTCCCCCACATATTGCTGCACCGGCCAGCGCGGAATCACCTTACCGCTGCGCACAAAAACGGGGATGCGTTCCTCCGGAGCAGAAGCCATGGCCTCGGCATCTGCTGCCGGGGCCGGGGAATCGTCCCACAACGAGAACCACGCGCCGGGCGGCAGGTAAAGACTGCGTTCCGTCTGCCCCGGGTGATGCACCGGCGCGATGTAGAGATCATCTCCCAGGAAAAACTCACTGCTCCTCCAGTAAGTGTCCGTGTTTTCCGGGTACATGAGGGCGAGTGAGCGGATGATGGGGAGACCGACGGTCGAGTAGCGGTAGAAGCACGTGTAGAGGTAGGGCAGCAGACGGTATCTTTCCTCGATGGCGAGGCGTACGATGTCCTCCGTTTTTTGATCGAAGCGCCAGGGTTCTTGTCCCCCGAACTCGCCATTGTTGTGGTTGCGGAAAAAGACGTGAAAAGCTGCCATCTGCATCCAACGGCGGAAAAGTTCCGGGGTGGGACGTCCCAGAAAGCCGCCGGTGTCCGCCCCGCAGAAAGAGACGCCGCTGGCGGAGAGACGCTGAATCATGAGGTTGGCCATCTTCAGATTTTCCCAGTCGGAACAGTTGTCGCCCGTCCAGGTGGCCGCCCAGCGTTGCAAACCAGCAAAGCCCGAGCGCGACAGCACAAAAGGCCTCCTCTCCGGCGCGCTCTTCTCCATTCCCAAGCGCGTTGCCTGGGCCATGCATTGTCCGTAGATGTTGTGCGCTTTCAAATGCGAGCAGGCAAAGCCGTCGTACGCATGCCTGGTGTCGTCCGGGAACGTTTTGTCCGGGAAGATCACAGGCTCGTTCATATCCGTCCATATTCCGCGCACGCCGTATTCGCCCACTTCCCGGTGAAACAGGTCCGCCCACCAGGTGCGCGTGGTCGGGTTCGTGAAGTCCGGGAAGGTGCACAATCCCGGCCACACTTCCGCTTCCAACAGAGCGCCATCGTGCCGCCGACAAAAGACGTTTCGCTCGAACCCGCTGCGCCACACATAGTTGTCGGGGTTGATCTTGATGCCGGGGTCCACGATGGTGACCGTCTTGAAGCCCTGTTCGCCAAGGCGGCGGATCATGCCGGGAGGGTCGGGGAAGCGTTCGCGGTCCCAGGTGAGGCTCTGGTAGCGCTTCATGTGGTGGATGTCCAGGTGGATGGCGTCGCAGGGGATGCGCCGGGTTCGCAGTTCGCGGGCCACCTCGTTCACATTCTCCTCGGGGTAGTAGCTCCACTTGCTCTGGTGGTAGCCGAGCGCCCAGAGCGGCGGCATTGGCGCCAGTCCCGTGAGACGCGTGTACATCTGCACCGTGCCCAGTGCATTTTCTCCGCAGATGAAGTAGTAATCCATTACCCCGCCGTCGGCGCCGAAGAGCAAACGATCATCGCGCTCCTTGCCGAAGTCGAAATAGGAGCGCATCGTGTTGTCGAAAAAGATGCCGTATTGCGTGCCCTGGTTGAGGCAGAGAAAGAACGGGATGTTCTTGTAAAGCGGGTCGCTTTCCGGGGTGAACTTGTAGTGATCCGCCCCCCACATTTCAAATCTCATGCCGCGCAGATTCAGTGCGCAGGGCTTGTCTCCCAGTCCGTAAAAATGCGCCTTTTCCGGCATCTGCTTGAGCGCCCACACCAACTCATCGCCCGTCCTTTCCTGCGTTCGGTGTCCCACGCCTTCCGCATCCGCGCACAGCAGTCTGCCGCTTGCATTTTCGTAAAACTCCAATCCGCCGTCCGCTTTGCGTATTCGGATTGTCAGTCTCGTCGTTCGCAGTTCAAAGGCGTCCTCCCGTTCGCTCTCCGTGATCTCGACCTTGCTCGGTCGATACTCTGGGCTCACTCCGTAGCTCGGTATATTCTCGAACACCACTCCCGTCACATACCGACAGCGCACCATCCCTTCCTCCGGAAAAGAAAGACGCAGCCGCGCCGCCGGCAGCTCCAGCTCCAGCGTTCTCTCATCAATCCACTCGTACGTCAACTTCATTCCCGAGTCGCCATGCTTCCCCTCCTCGCATTCCCGGCGCGCTCAAGTTGCAAATCGAAATCCGCAAACCTCCTAGCCCGGGGGCCACTGCATGCTGCGTCCGCCGATGATGTGGATATGCAGGTGCGGTACGGTTTGCCCGCCGTCTGCTCCGGTGTTGAGCACCGTGCGGAATCCTCCCTCGGCAATGCCCTCCGCCCGCGCAATGTCCCGTGCCTTGAGCATCAGGTGCGCCAGCAGCGGGGCGTCTTCCTCTTCCACCGCTGCTAGACTCGGTATGGGCTTGCGCGGCACCAGCAGTACATGCACCGGAGCAGCCGGCGAGATGTCGCGAAACGCCACGCACAGTTCGTCTTCATAGACGATTTGTGCGGGGATTTCCCTGTCCGCGATCTTTTGAAAAAGAGTCTTCTCCATTGCGTCCCTGTTTTACCACGCGTGTTGCGGGCTTGCAACTCAATTCTTCGCCGTTGCGCTCCCTTCGCGATAAAAAAATCGCTTGATGTAACGAATTTGCATTGCCAAGTGAAAAAAAATCGTATAAAATACCCCGCCTTTCGGAGGAAGTGAAGGTCGCTTCCCGGCTCGAATCTCTTAACAAGTACCCAAGATGAACATTCTCGATAAAATCGGTCAGGAGCAGCTCAAGAGCGAAGTGACGCCATTCAATGTGGGTGACACGGTGAAGGTGCACTGCCGCGTGATCGAAGGCGGCAAGGAGCGTGTGCAGGTGTTTCAGGGAATTGTGATCGGCAAACGGGGAGCCGGCGTCAACGAGGCGTTCACCGTGCGCAAGATTTCCTACGGCGAGGGCGTGGAGCGTTCTTTCCCTCTGCATTCTCCCCGCATTGCCAAGATTGAAGTCGCCTCTCGCGGCAAAGTCCGTCGCGCCAAGCTCCACTACCTGCGCAATCGCGTGGGCAAGGAAGCCGTCACGGTCAAGACCGCGCGCTGAAGTTGACCGGCGATTCGCGAATAGGATTCGGCAAAGTTGCTGCGGCGCTTTGCCTTTTTCGCAGGGCGTTGAGTCAGTTTGATTTGTGCAATTTCGTTTTTCGTCGGCTTTTTGCGTTGCACACTCGCACGCGTGGTCCGCAATCGCGGCTCATTGCCGCTCGATTGTTCTCCGTCGCAATTGTCCGCAAGCGGCGTCAATGTCCGCGCCTTTTTCGTAGCGCATGGTGACGGGCACATGGTGAGCGAGCAAGGACCGGCAGAAAGCCCGGCAGACGGACTCGGCGGGACGCTGCCAATCCAGGTTCGGCACGGGGTTGCAGGGAATAAGGTTGATTTTGGCGCGCAGACGCCGGGCAATGTCGGCCAACAAGTCGGCTTGAGGAAGCATATCATTCACCCCGGCAATCAGGATATACTCCAGCGTGATCATGTGCTTGGACCCTGCCCGCCATTCTTCCAATGCCGACAGCAGTTCACTGAGCGGCCACTTCCTGTTGACCGGCATGATGCGCGAACGCACTTCGTCCGTAGCGCCGTGCAACGAAACGGCCAGGCGTACCGGAAGCCCGCACTGCGCCAGCTTCTTCAGTCCCGGCACGTTTCCCGAGGTTGAGATGGTGATGTGGCGCGGGCTGATGCCCAGGGCGTGCGGATCGATGATGAGTCGCAGGGCAGGAAGGAGGTTTTCCAAATTGTCCAATGGTTCGCCCATGCCCATGAACACGAGGTTGTCCACACGATCGTCCGCCTCATCCTGCGCCACAGCAATTTGACCGATGATTTCGCCGACGCTCAGGCTGCGCTTCAATCCGTGCAGCCCGCTCGCACAGAATTTGCAACCGAAGGAGCATCCCACCTGGGATGATATGCAGAGCGTGAGTCGCTGACTCTGCGAGCCGTTTTCTCCGAGTGCGGCGGGAATGATCACCGTTTCCACCAGTTCGCCATCCTGCAGACGGCAGAGCAGCTTGCGTGTGCCACCGACGGAAACCCGCCGCTCCGTCACCGCGAGCGGACGCAGTGTGTAGCGTTCGGTCAACGTGCGACGCAATGTCGGCGGCAGGTTGCTCATCTGCTCGAAATTGGTTGCTCCCTTCTTCCAGATCCACTCGGCGAGCTGAGTCACGCGGTAGCTTTTCGTTTCGCCTGCCTCGGCGAGAATGGCAGCAAGCTGTTCTTGCGTGCATGCCAGAAGTGTGGGGAGTTGCTCCATGTTTCAGGGGAAGACGTGATGGTGCGTGAAGCGGCTTCCGGGTTCAGAGCAGGGTGTCGATGTAGTCTCGCACTCGGAAGGGACTCAGATGATCCTCGCCTTCGCCCGTCCCGATGAAGATGGGCGACACTCCCAGTTCGTCCTGCACGGCGATGGCCACTCCGCCTTTCCCGGAGCCGTCGAGCTTCGTGATGATCAGTCCGTCCAGCGGCGCCGCTTTGTGAAACTCGCGCGCCTGCAGCAGGGCGTTGCTCCCCGTAGTGGCGTCCACCACCAGGTAGCATGCGTGTGGCGCAGAGGCATCCTGCTTGGACAGCGTGCGGCGTATCTTGGCCAGCTCTTCCATCAGGTTGTGGCGCGTGTGCAGACGCCCGGCCGTGTCGCAGATGAGGTAGTGCACGCCGTCGCGCAAAGCTCGCGCGTGCGCCTCGTAGCACACGGAGGCCGGATCCTGGTTCGGTTGACCTTTGTAAAGCGGTAGGTTCAGACGTGTCGCCCAGCGTTCCAGCTGCTCCGTTGCCGCCGCGCGAAAGGTGTCTGCCGCTGCCATCAGCGTGGATTCTCCGCGCTTTTGCAGCAGGTGCGCCAGCTTCGCGCAGGTGGTGGTCTTGCCTGCGCCGTTCACACCGATGAGCAGGATGACGCAAGGACGTCCCTCCCGGGGCCGGGGCAGCTCAGGGAGAGGGGAAGGAAACGCGGCAGCGAGCTGTGCTTTGATGTAGTCCACAATCTCGCAGGCGTCCTGTTCATCGCGTTTTTGCAGTTCTTCGAGCATGCGGATTGTTCGTGCAGCGCCGACGTCGGCGGAGATGAGGTCGGCTTCCAGCTCGTCCCAGTCGATCTCGGGTTCGCCGAGCAGTTTATCGATGAGTCTGTTGAAAAAGTTAGCCATGGGTGGGAGGGTTCAGCGCTCGGGTTGGTTCGTATCCGGCATGAGCTGCATAATTGCCGTGGCGATGACGCCGTGAATGAAGGGTGCGCTCTTGCCGCCGGAATACTCGTCTGCCAGAATGCAGGCTTCCGAGATGACGATGCCGGGGTCGAGCTTGCGGCAGAGCAGATCGTAGAAAGAGATGTAGAGAATGCAGCGATCGATCGCGTTCAGACGCGAAGGCACATAATTACGCAGCAGGTTTTGCAGGTGGCGTTCCCATTCTTCGCAGCGGGAATACACTTCCAACGCCAGTTTCTCTGTAAGCGGACGCCGCTCGCGCATTTCTTTTGCGAGACCGATGATGTTCGCGTGTTCGCTATTCGAGGGAAGCTGCTCCGGGCAGCGCAGCGCGGCGCAGCCTTCCGCCGCTTTTTTGACGCGGCGCAACGCACCCGCAAATGCCGTGACCGACTCATGCGTCTCCCGCTCCAACAGAGGCAAATGCTCTTCGGCAAAGCGGCAAATGCGCTCGCAGGCGCCGATGAGGCGTCCGGTCTGCTCCGGCAGCTGCTCCCGTTCACGTTCGTTTC
The DNA here is from genome assembly GCA_947629715.1 of uncultured Akkermansia sp. Classification (GTDB taxonomy): domain Bacteria; phylum Verrucomicrobiota; class Verrucomicrobiia; order Verrucomicrobiales; family Akkermansiaceae; genus Akkermansia. Next base: position 6,120 of record CANRET010000021.1, on the reverse strand, counting down.
CTTCCTCCTCTAAAAGTCGGCGCAGGGAACGCATGACGCGTGGCACATCCTCCAGCTCTTTCAGCAGGGCGTGCGTACTGGCCGCAGCTGCCGCCGTTGTGTCGCGTCCCGCCGCGTATGTTTCGAACTCTCCGGCCCGCGCACGCATGGCGTCCAGCAGTTCCGCAAGCGAGCGACTTTCGTGCAGAACTGCCTTGGCGAGCATGCCTGCATACTTCTTTTTCGCATGTTCATTCACGAGTCCCCAGTAGTTTTCCAGGGGGAAGTCGCGGATGTCTTTCGGGTTCGTGTGCTGCATCTCCAGCGCGTAAATGAGCAGGAGAGACGATTTGCGAATGTTTCGTTGCGTCAGCATGGATTATGATCGTGCGTTGTCGTCTTGCCTCGGGTGTGTTGCGTCGTACATGGCCACTGCCGCTCGCGCCGCTTCTCGTCCACGGTTCAGCGTGTCGCCCAGGCAGCGCTCCTCGGCTTGCTGCTCGTCCTGCAGCAGAAGCACCTCATGAATGACCGGCGTTAAACTTCGGCACGCCGCGTTCAACAGCTCGCGCGTAATCGCTTCACCTATCAAATCCGCATGCGCCGTGCTTCCTCGCAGGATGACCCCCAACGCAATCACCACATCCGGACGCGCTCCGTTTCCCTTCGCCAGCTCCCGGTTTACCATCACCGGAATTTCAAAGGCTCCCGGCACCCGCACCACATTTACTCCTGCGCGCTCAGCCAGCTTCTCCAGCTCCGTCCTGCAATGCTCCAGAAGCGCATCCGTGTATCGGCGATTGTACTCGGATGCCACGATCGTGATGCGCATGAATCGCTCATCCTTTTGCGCTTTTTTGATGCCTTCGTTGGACATGGCTGTGTGGGGTTCGTACGTTCAGACGTCTCTCCGGACGTTGCGCCCACACTATAGTCTATTCTGCCGAGCATGTCAACCCATTTGCGGAGACCTCGCGAATCACGCAACGCATCGCCGACGGTTGGCCAGGTCATACCCCGCAAATGCCAGCGCAATCAGCAGGCAGAGGAGGACTGCCCAGTCGCCCCAAGCCGCGTAGAGCGTGAGTCTCGCTTTGGTGTCCACGGGGAGAATTGCGTAGCTGTAACCGGGCAAGTGCGGGGAGCCGTCGGCCTTCTTCAGGGAGTGAATGACCGCGCCGTTCGGGGCGATGGCGCAGCAGAGTCCCATATTGGCGGCGCGCACCATGGGGCGTCGCAGTTCGATGCAGCGCATGGCGGCGGCTCGGGCTTGCTGCACGCCGCAGGATGACTCACGGAACCAGCCGTCGTTGGTGACATTGACGATGACCTGGGGGCCGGGGCGCGCGAAGAGGCGCAGCAGGTCGCCCACGGTGTCCTCGTAGCAGACGGCCGGGATGGCGCCGACGGTGAGCTGTGCGCCCGGGATCGGAACGGGAAGGGGGGCAGAGCCGGCGCCGGGGATGATGCCATCGCCCACCTGAGTGCCGGTGATGCGCGAGTAGGCTTCGCCGATCCACTTGATGTCCTGAGCGAGCGGGATGTACTCGCCGAAGGGCATGAGATGCTGCTTGGAGGCGGTGCGAATGCTCTCCGCTCCGTCGGGAATGGCTGCCAAGGAATTGAGCAGCCCACAGAAAGAGAGTCCTCGCTCATCGTTGCGCAAAAGCGCTTCGTCCACCCCGGTGAAGAGCGTAAAATCCTGTCCTCCCATTTCTCTCACGCGTTGACGCGCCAGAGGAAGTCCGGATCCCTGCAGCAGGTGTTCGTTGCTGATCGCATCGGTCAGCAAGCGGCGCGTGTCGGCATCCCGGTAGAAGGGGAAGGGCAGCGCGCTCTCCGGCCACACCACCCAGACCGGCAGTTGCAGCTTCAGCCCCACGTCCTCGCTGCGCTGAGCGTTGCGCATGGTGTCGCGCGCAATCTCGTTGAAAGCTTCCACCGTGGCGTTGAGATATTCGTGGTACTGGGAGACGGAGCGGGGAGAGGAGATGTGCTCGGTCTGATCCTTATTGATCTGCAGCGCCATCACCGGCAGGGGAAACACTTCCGAACGCTTCAGCATCGTGGCAGGAGCGTAAAGGCGCGACATCATCAACCCGCCGCCGAAAAGCAGGAAGAGAAGTACGACCCCGGCGTAGAAGTCCCACGGGCGGCACCCGACGCCGGCCCCCTTGAAGTGCAGAAACGTGCGGCGCAGCGCCCGCCAGACGATGACCGACATGGACACCGGGACGAAAGAGAGCGCGCACGTGCCGACAAACTCGGCCCACTGCACCAGCGAGAGCCCGCCGTAGAGGGCGGTTCCGAGGCTGTTCCAGCTGAAGCCCAGCGTGCCGTGGGCGCGCAGCCACTCAATGCATACCCAGAGCGCTCCGAGTCCGATGGCGGAGCGCAGGGTGGAGCGCAAGTCCGCCGCCGCCCAAGCCGCCCACAGCTCCCTGCGACGCGTCGGAGAGGAGGCGCTTTCCTGCGGTAACGGCGCCGGGTAAGGCCGCAGCCAACTGCCCGCCGCCAGAGCCCACAGCCCCGGCAGGCAGGAGTACACGGCCATGAGCGGTACAAAGGCCACAGCCAAAAAAAGCGGCTGCGGTATGCCGAAAACATAGCCCACCTCGTGAATCCACCAAAAGCTCACGCAGTAGCACCCCATGCCGTAGAGCCATCCCAATCCGAAAGCGCGCTTGCGCGTGATATGCCCCCGCCACAGCACACTCAGCAGGGGCAGCAGGGCCACCCATACCATGTTGCCCAGATCGTACGGAGGAAAGGCAAGGGCTAACAGTACGCCGCCGCCCAACGCTATCAGACAGTCTTTCCACAATCCTTTGCAGCTAGTTTTGCTGTGCGCTTTCCCCGAACGCGCTGCACAGGTATCGGGTTGTTCCGACTGACTTTGCATGAGTCCATTCTGCCCGGAAAAATCCCGCCTTGCAACAAAAAAGGATTGCATTTGTCAAAAAAATCGGAAACAATGTCCTCGGGCCGAAATAAGCCCTGCACATTATGGCTGATATTGACGAAAAAAACGAGAAAAACGTACCCGGCAAGTTCTATGTTGACAGCAGCTGCATCGACTGTGATCTGTGCCGCGAATCCGCTCCGGACTTCTTTGCACGCGATGACGACGAAGGCGTTTCCTATGTGAAAAAGCAGCCCGGCACGGAGGAAGAAGTTGCCTCCTGTACGGAAGCCATGGAGGGTTGCCCCGTCCAGGCTATCGGCGATGACGGCGAGTGATTCGTCCCGACAAGCAATGTAACCTCGGGGGCGTGCGCCGCCCGGGGTTTCTCATTGTCCGTATGCCGCTCGAAGAGGGATCAGTTGCGCCGCGTCGCCGCCGGGCCGCCTCGGCGCGTCGCGCCGTAAAACGGCAGGAGCCTCAGCCCGCGCTGCCGACCAGGGGCGCAGAGCCTCGCTACTCCATGGTGCGCTACCCGGACAACACGTTGCGTCCGGAGCGCTACGCCACCCGCCGCGTCGGCATGAAGCGTCAGGTCGAGGCTGACATGTTTGGGAATGTGGCGCCCCTCTCCACAGGGGTGAACATGCGCGACATCACTTCCGTGCTCACGGAGGTGATCAGCCGTCTCAACCTGAAAGAAGCCGAGTTTGCGCCGGAGTTTCTTGCCCAGGTGTGGAAGGACGCCGTGGGTGACTTTCTCGCCTCCCAGTCGCAGCTCATCTCGCTTTCCAATGGCTGCGCCATCATTCGCGCCCCTCACCCTACCGTGTGCTTCGAACTGCGCCGACAGAGTCGCCATCTTATTCAGGCTCTCAATGAATCCTTCGGCGAAGGCTGCGTGCGCTCCGTGAATATCCGACAACGCTGAGAGCGTTAATTCGGAGCCGTATCTCGTGCCGACGACGGCTTGCCGGGGATGTGGCTCTCGGCGGAGTCCGGTGTTGGCGCTGCAAGCAAAACGCGCTAGCCCTCTCAATTTCTCCGCTTTTCTGGTCCTCTTTTCCCCGAGAGTGTTCAGAGACAGCGACATCCTGAACAGGCAACCGCGTTTTTCAAGCGTTTGCTTTGATGGCGCAATGGACGCTTGACTTTTCGTGTGCGTATGCGTAGGGTAGGGGCAAGTGCGTTATGGCAGACTCAACATCAGAAAAGACACAACAGCCGAACCTGTTGGCGCAGGTGCGTCGGCACCTTGTCAGCCGCGGTGAGGAGTATCAGTGGGTGACGATGGGACCGGAGAAGATCGGCCTGGCTTACCTCCCGCTGGACGTGACCGGCATGCCGTGTACGTTTATGTTCACGGAACTGCATGAGCCGTGCAGCCTGGTGTTTGATGCGCATTTCGCCTCTCGTATCGCGCCGGAGGATCAGGCGGAGCTTTCGCAACTGCTTCTCACCATCAATGCCAACTTGCCGGAGGGGCAGCTGCTGTTGGATCGCGAGGGAGGGTACGTGTACTACCGTCTCAAGTTTGTGGTGGATGACCTGAGCGTCAGCGAGTCTGAAATACTCAACAAGATTCGCCACATGGAAGCTACGGGGGTGAAGATGAGCCTGACGTACGCACAGATTATCTCTCAGGAGTTCGCCTCCTGACGTTTATCCTTTCTGAAAACAACTCACAACTATGTCACTCGAAAAACCATTGGAAGGCAAAGTAGGCGTGGTCACCGGCGTGGCCAATAAGCGAAGCATTGCATTCGGCATTGCCAAAGCCTGGCACGAGGCCGGCGCCAGACTCATCTTCAATTACCAGGGAGAGCGCCTCAAGGACGGCGTCATCAAGCTCGTGCACGAAACCTTCGGCGAGGACACCCCCGTCTGCGATCTCGATGTCACGAGCGACGAATCGATCGCCAACTTCTTCGATTTTGTAAAGCAGCACACCGACCGGGTGGACATGATGCTGCACGCCATTGCCTTTGCGCCGAAAGCGCCGGGCGCTCTTGAGGGCCATTTCTCCGACATTCCGAGGGATGCGTTCAACCTGTCGCTCCAGATATCGGCGTACTCGCTCATCGCCCTCTCTCGCGCGGTGGCTCCGCTCATGGTGAACGGCGGTTCCATCATGGCCATGACCTACTATGCCAGCCAAAAGGTGGTGCCCAACTACAACTTGATGGCGGTTTCAAAATCTGCGCTGGAAACTTGCAGCAAGTACTTGGCCTTTGACTTGGGACGGCGCGAGCAGCCGATCCGCGTGAACTGCATCTCCGCCGGACCGGTGCAGACGCTGGCGGCGCGCGGAGTGTCCGGCTTCACCGGTATGTTCAAGGTGTACGAAGAGAAGAGTCCGTTGCAACGCTCCTGCACGCTGGAGGAACTCGGCGCCACTGCCACCTTCCTGGCGAGCGACGGCGCAGCGAGCATCACCGGGCAGGTCATCTACGTGGACGGTGGCTACGAGATCGTGGGTATGTGATGCCCGAGTCGGAGTTTCTATCCCCAAGAAAAGTCTTGCCTCTCATGAAACGCCTCATTCTTTTCCTGGTGGCGAGTGTGCTCGGCGTGGTTCATGCCGAGCTCGCTGTCGATTCCATCTATCAATCGCACATGATTCTCCAGCAGGGGAAACCGATACCGGTCAGCGGGACTTGCACGAGTTCCGCGCCCATGACGGTCAAGTTTGGCAATGCGGAGGTGAAAGCCACGGTGAAAGGGAAGAAATGGCAGGCCGTATTGCCTCCTTTGAAGGCCGATGCAGAGGGGAAGACCCTCACCATTACTCAGGGAGATGAAAACGTGCAACTGGACGATGTCCTGGTGGGCGAGGTCTGGTTCGCCTCCGGTCAGAGTAACATGCTGTTTCGTCTCGACCAAACCGGAGACAAAACCGCGCTGAATCAGCCCGCTATTCCCGGGTTTCGTTTTTACCACGCTGAACCCCAGGTGCACACAAACGCCGGCGCTTACAATAACGATTTACTGACCCGGCTCAAAGAAAACCGCATGTACGAGGGTGCGTGGCATGTGGGCGGATCGGGAGACTGCCCGCGCATGAGCGCTGTGGGCTGGTACTTCGGCCGCAAGCTGCATGAGCTGCTGGGTGTACCGGTGGCTGTGGTGCATGCCAGTTTGGGGGGATCGGAAATGATGGCATGGATGCCCCCCGCCGTGGTGAAAAAGAAGTACAAGGAATGCTTGGGCCCGCATTGGCTGGACAGCAAATACATGTC
>CANRET010000020.1 GCA_947629715.1 uncultured Akkermansia sp. | reverse complement strand
CCGTCACTATTTTACCCCTCTCTTCTCATGACCTCAACTTTTTCTGTCATCTGTTGCATTTATCCTTGCAATCCACAATGCCCTTCCCCGTTTTTTACATCCCGCATTGCCTCAAAAATAAAGTCACCGAAGGGTCGCCAAAAACGGGAAGAGAGAATTTCCTGAAAAATTGATGCCTCAGAAATAAAGGGTTAATATCAAACACATGCCATTTAAGATGAGTAAACAAGCAAGAATAGAGTTACTTTCTGTGTGGAGAGAAAAATACACCTCGGTGACCTCTCGATACAGGAAAGCAAGAATCATCGATTACGTCATGCAATCTGCTGGTTATAAGAACCGCAAGACTGTCATTCGTCTGTTGAGCAGCAAGAAAGCACCACCCAACAAGAAGAAAAAAGGGAGGCGAAGAATTATAGGCCGCAAAGAGCTTCAAGTCATCAAGAAGCTCTGGTTTTTGATGGGACAGCCATGCGGGAAGCGCATGGAGGCTCAACTCCCGGAGTGGCTTGCCTTTTATGCTGCCGGTGAGCACATAGAGTATGAGAGCCTACAATGGGCGCTTAGAATCTCGGCAGCAACACTAGATCGCGCGCTACGCTCTACAAAGATTAAGCAAGGAGCGCGTAAAGCACAGCAGGAGAGCTTGAGCAATCTTAAGAAGAGTATAGAGTTGGTGGACTCTCAGCGAGTCATCACAGAGCCCGGACACCTCTACGCAGATACAGTATCGCATGGAGGCTCAGATGCGAGCGGAGACTACGCATGGACGCTGACATTGACGGATGACTATACGCTCTGGATAGGCAATCGAGCCGTATAGAACAAAGGACAGTACGGGGTATGCAAAGCTTTTGGACATATATTCAGAGAAACGCCGTTTGCTAAGCGAAGCATCAGCACGGATAATGGAGCGGAGTTTATCAACTATCATCTGCAGGGCTGGTTGAAGAAGCAGCATAAGAGGACTAATGAAAGAGGGCAACCAAGAATTAAGAAAAGCAATCGCTGCGAAAAGAGAGGAAAAGAGAAAACGCATCAGCCAAGAAAGGCAGGAGCGTTTGGAAGCAGAAAGAAAAGCTCGAGAGGAAGAAAGGGAGGCTCGGATAAAACAACAGAAACAAAGGCTGGAAGACAAAATGGCCCAATTGGAAAGTGATAGGCAATATGAAAGGGAGGAAGAGGAACGCAAAAAAACCGAACGGGTCAGATCGGAAGCCGTGGATGAAATGGACATCCTTCAAACTGAAATAGAAACTGGAATTCAATGGATGGAACGATACATCAAATGCTCTGCCTATGCCCCCTCAGGGACAAGCGACTACAGACGAGTTGAAAGTCTCAAAAGACGGTGGACTTCACACGTTCAGGCAAGCATCGAGGCGCTAAAAGATGGTGACTCGGAGAGTTTTGAAAAAACAGAAAAAAGATTGATTAATTTATCAAAATCAATAGATTACATATGTGGAAACGGGTGCACGGCAGATGCCACGTCCTTTATCAATGAAGGAAGAAAAGTACTGGAACTCCAGAAGCATCTGGCAGAACTTTTGTTCACTTTCATCATCTCGAACCGTTAAACGGAGGTTATCCCGGACTTTTGCAAATTTGTGTGCGAGCATCCGCCCGTTTTCGCGATGCTCCGGGTGTTCTCCCTTCAGCTCTCCCCTGTCGCCCTCAGATCCGGAACTCGGCTCACGTGAGCCCCCAGCCCCATCAGTTTATCATCCAGCATTTCATAGCCACGGTCAATGTGGTAGAGGCGGTGAATTTCCGTCACTCCTTCCGCTGCCAGAGCTGCCAGCACAAGCGCGGCGCTCGCACGTAGATCGCTCGCCATCACCGGAGCGCCTGAAAGCTTGTCCGTGCCGGTAATGACAGCCGTGCCGGTATCCATCTTGATGTTGGCGCCCATGCGCTTGAGTTCCGAGCAGTGCATAAAGCGCTGCGGGAAAATTGTATCCTTTACCACGCTGATGCCGGGAGTCACGGCAAAGAGAGCAGTCATCTGAGCCTGCATATCCGTGGGAAAGCCGGGATACGGAGTGGTGATAATCTTGCCGCCCTTCGGGCGCTCTCCCGGAGCAACGAACACGGAGTCGCCGCTGCTGCCGAACCTCACAGTGTGTCCGCATTCCGTGAGCATATCGGCCACGACCTGCACATGCTCGCGACACACGCGGTTGATCGTGATGCCCTCACTGATGAGCGCGCCGGCGACCATGAAAGTGCCTGCCTCAATGCGGTCCGGTATGACCGTGTGCTCACATCCGTGCAACTGATCCACGCCATGGATTGTGATCGTGCGAGATCCTGCACCCTCAATCTGTGCTCCCATCTTGTTGAGGAAATTCGCCAAATCCACCACCTCCGGCTCGCGAGCGGCGGACTCAATAACCGTGGTACCCCGAGCCAACGTCGCCGCCATCATCAAGTTATCCGTTCCCAACACCGTGGGACCGTTGTCTCCACGCATGTCCACCATTGCGCCGACTAATCCGTTAGGCGCCTCAATCACTAAGTTGCCTCCTTTGATACGCACTCGCGCACCCAACGCCTGGATCGCCCTCACGTGCAAATCCACCGGTCTATCGCCGATCACGCACCCCCCCGGCAGCGGCAGCGTACACCTCTTCATACGCGCCATCATCGGCCCGAGCAAGCAGATGGACGCCCGCATCTTGCGCACTTGCTCATAACTCGCGCTGGAACTGATGCCATCCGGCGAATCAATGCGCACGGTACCGCTGGAACGCTCCACTGAAGCCCCCAACTGACTGAGTATCTGAATCATGTAATTTGTATCAGACACGTCCGGCACGCGCGAAATGCGTACCGGCTCATCAGTCAGTAAAGTGGCTGCAAGGATGGGGAGTGACGCGTTCTTGGAACCGCTTATATTCACGGTTCCTTTCAGTTTATATCCTCCTTCGACGATCAGTTTGTCCATGTGGTCGGGTAGTGGGCTCAGAGTTGTACGGAGAGATAGATGATGTAACCGGCGTACCGCGCATCAGCGCTGTCCGTGCGGATGATGAGACGATTAAGTACAGGTTTCTGCGTACTGCGCGGAGAGATGCTCACACTGTACTCCGCGCCTGTTGCAATGGTATGTGTAGTATAAATGAAAGCATCGCCCGAAATATCGGCGCTGGTGAGCGCATGCACGGGTGACCCCTTCGGAATGCGCACGCAAAGAGTCTTGCTCACATTCGGACTGCCCACTTTCCAAATCATGCTGCGAGCGCTGAGTTCCACCGCCTGCGGCACGCGAATATCCATGGTGAGGCGCGTCGTTTTACCATCCGCTGTGACAGCCTCCAGCTGTTTCCTCGTACTCTGCGCGAAATCGCTCACATCCACCAGCGCCGTGAGCGTGCTGCCGCTGTGGCTCACCTTCGTGCAATCGCACAAACTGCGCGAGCGGGTGATAGGACGATCAGCCTCAAAAATCACCCTCGCCTGCTTCTGCCCGAACGCAAGCTGCACCGTCTGCACCGGCTCTGCAAACCCCGCCTGCACCGATGAAGCAAGCGTCATCCACATCAACACGATGGCAAAGGCGTATTTCATCTGCTCAATCAGTCGGGGGTGGACTCGGTATCCGACTTCCCCGGGGAATCGGGCTCAAAAAAGAAAGCGGAAATGATGAATAATCCGGTGGCAACGCACACGCAGGCATCTGCCACATTGAAGCTCGGCCAGTGGTAGCCGAACGGGAAATCCGCCGTGACGATCCACGGGAAGGAAAAGTCCAAAAAGTCCACCACGTATCCACCTGTCAACTTTTCCCAGAAACCCATGCTCTCCGCCCCCGGTACAAAGAAACCCTGAAGCAAGCGATCCGTCATATTCCCAAGCACTCCGGCCATCACAAAAACCCAAGCTGCCTTGAGCAATCGCGTCCTGAAAAATCCACGTCGATACAGCACGCAGAGCCCCACCAGCGCCAACACTTGCACCCCGAAAAACACGAAAGGAGCCCAAATCTCCCCATTCGCCATGCCAAAGGCCACGCCAGTGTTGTGGATACGGATGATATCGAAGTGCATCAGCCCGTTGCTGACCAGCACCGGCACACGATCAGTCACCATGTTTGTGAGTTCGTGCGGCGGCGTGAAGTTGAGCACAATGTACCACTTGGTCACCTGGTCAAGCAGGTAAAGTCCAAGCACGCAAAGTAGCAGTTTTACTCCTGTCTTCTCCGATCCGGCGGTTCTCGTGGGCATGCTCATGGTGCGGTGGCAATCATTTCAGGACATAATCGAGGCGCAGCGCGCGCACAAGCCCTCGCTGTTCACCAACGGCTCGTAGCGTCGGCAGCGCGGACACATGGCGTGCGGACTTTTCTGCGCCGTGGCAGTCAGTTGCTCGCCTGGGCTCACCTGCAACTCGGAAACGATGAAGAATTCCTTAGCAAAGTCGGCATTTCGAAGCAATGAGAGCACGGCTGCCTCCTCGTTCTCCGGCACGGTGAGGTGCACCACAGCCTCGTTGTTTTTGTTGAAAACTTTGGCTTTAATTTGCGCCTCAATGGCCACCTGAATGACACTGCGGATCTGCTGCAAGCGCGCAAAAATCGGAGTGAGGCCGACGTCGAATGCCGGGTCGGACTCCGGGAAATCCTGCTCGTGTACAGAATCGCTGTGTCCGGCATGCTCCCACGCTTCATCGCAAGTGTAAACCAAGATGGGAGCCAGCAATTTCACCAGCGCATCGAAAATCCGCGAAATCGCAAATTGCTTGCTCAGTCTCCTCGGAGAATCCTGCGCATCGCAGTACAAACTGTCCTTCGTGATATCGATGTAGAGCGAAGAAAGCTCCACGGTGCAGAACTGGTTAATCGCCGAGAACACCTTACGGAACTCGTACGATTCGTACGCCGCGCTCACCTCGCGAATCAGCGCGTTGAGACGCTCTAAAATCCATGCGTCCAGCGGGTCAAGCTGCTCCGGCCGCGTCCCGTCATATCCCTTCAAATTAGCCAACAGGATGCGCAGCGTATTGCGCAAACGACGGTAGGGCTCCGTGATCTGCTTGAACAAATCCTCGCCGAAAGGCACTTCGTTCTGCCAATCCACACTGCTCACCCACAGACGCACGATATCCGCACCGTATTTTTCATAAAAATACTTGGCGTTGGTCGGCTTTTGGTAGCCTTCCTGCGCACTCTTGGAGAGCTTGGATCGATCCTGATTTACCACAAAGGCATGCGTGAGCACCTGCTTGTACGGCGCCGTCCCGCGCCACGCACAGGAGAGCATGAGCGAACTCTGAAACCAGCCGCGATGCTGGTCCGTAGCCTCCAAATACACATCGCAGGGAGCTTGCAACCCCTCCCGGCGCTCCAGCGCCGCCACGTGCGAACAGCCCGAGTCAATCCACACGTCCAGCGTATCCTTCCCCTTACGCAAATCGGCGGGCAATCCCAGCTTCTCACAGAGTTCTGCATCACTCAGTTCAAACCAAATGTTGGTGCCGTGCTGCTCCACTAAATCCGCCACGCGGCGAACGATCTCCGCCTGCAGCACGGGTTCATCATTGGTCGTGTAAAACACTGGAAGAGGAACCCCCCACGTGCGCTGGCGCGAGATGCACCAGTCCGGCCGCGATTCCACGGTGCTGTAAATGCGATTGCGGCCCCATGCAGGCACCCACTGCGTATGGTCAATCTGTTCCAGAGCCAGGGGACGCAGTTTTTCCATGCTGATGAAAAATTGCTTCACGGCGCGGAAAATGATGGGAGTTTTGGAACGCCAGCAATGCGGATATTGGTGGGTGAACTCTTCGCGTCCCAGCAACAAGCCGCGCTCCGCCAGCATGGCAATGACGTCCTCATTGCTGTCGAACACATGCTTGCCCACCAGAGCCGACACCCCGCATTCCTCGGTGTAGTGTCCGTCATCATCCACAGGAGAAAGCACGGGCAACCCGTACTGCATGCCCACGTTGTAGTCGTCTGCACCATGCCCGGGAGCGATATGAACCGCACCGGTGCCGGTGTCCATGGTCACAAACTGCCCCATCATGATGAGCGAGTCTCGATCCAGGAACGGGTGCCGAACGTTCTTACCCTCAAGCTCACGCCCCGGCAGCTCCGCCAGCACTTCCCCAGCCTCCAAATCACACTTACCACAGAATGTCTCCACCAAATCCCGTGCCAAAAGGTACACCTCCTCTGCACCGCCCTTGCGGAACTTCTGCACCACATAAACGCTGTCGGGGTGCAGCGCAATGCCCAAGTTGCTCGGCAGAGTCCAAGGGGTGGTGGTCCAGATGACAAGCTTGCAGGCGTGCCCATGCACCGGTTCGCTCATGGGGAAAGCCACATAGATGGCAGTGGATGTGTCCTCCTGGTACTCCACCTCAGCCTCCGCCAATGCGGTGTGATGAGCATAGCTCCACTGCACCGGGCGCATGGACTGATAAACAGCCCCTGCCTCTACCAGCTTCGCAAATACGCGCAATACCCACGCCTCGTAGGTCGGATCCATGGTGATGTACGGATTCTCCCAATCGCCGAACACACCAAGCCGACGGAAAGAGGCGCGCTGCTGGTCAATGTACGTCTTCGCAAACTCGGCACACCGGCGGCGAATTTCCGCAGGATTCAACCCCTGCGCCTCCTTCACCACCTTCGCCTCAATAGGCAGGCCATGACAATCCCAGCCCGGCACAAAGGGCGCGTAGAAGCCTGCCATGGTTTTGCTCTTCACCACCAAATCCTTCAGCACCTTGTTGAGCGCGGTCCCCATGTGCACATCCCCATTCGCAAAGGGAGGTCCGTCGTGCAACACAAAACTTGGCGCGTTCTGCTTCTTCCGGCGCTCTATGATGCGCGAATACAGCTTCTCCTCTTCCCACTTCTTCAGACGCTGCGGCTCCTTCTGCGTCAGATCTCCACGCATTGGGAACGTGGTATCCGGCAGAAAGATGCTCTCCTTGTAACTTTTCGCGCTCGCGCTCATACGCGCGCACTATACGCTTCCGCTCCCCGTTTGTCAAGCTTTCGCACTCCTCAAAGCCTGGCAAATGCAAATGTAAATGTAAATGCAATTGGCTTGCTTTGTTTGGCGCAGTGGAGTAGGATGAAGTCCGCATGGGAACACCTGACCAGTCAACTTCCGACCCGCAAGTGCAAGCCGTTATCTTCGTCGGCGCAGACGCTGTCTCCATGATGGTGGCAGAAACTTCCGGGAGCAGAGTGCGTGTCCTGGATGTGCTTAGTCAGCCGGTAGAACTGGCCAAAGATGTGTTCTCCGGAGGCGTCATCCGCCGCGAAACAATGGATCGCTGCGTCCATATCATCAACGGCTACAAAACGCTTCTTCGGGAGTACGGCGAACATATCGCCCCGCGCCTGCTCGGCAGCAATGTACTCATGGGCATCCGCTTTATGGATGCGGTCATGAACCGCTTGCTCAACTCCTGCGGTCTGCATCTGGAGGTGCTGGATGACGGAGAAATGACTCGTCTGCTCTACCTGAACATGAAAGAGCTGCTCGCCGAGCATTCGGAGCTGTCCGCCAGGAGCATTCCCGTGCTGCACGTGGGACCGGGTAATACGCGTCTCCTCGTCTTCGATCACGGACGCATCACCTACTACGCCAGCTACCGCATGGGCGCACACCGCACCGGTGTCTCCATAGGCGCTGCCGCCTCCGGCGCCGCCGATTTGGAAACTTCACTCATCCAAGAACACATCCGCGGCGCGGTTGAACAGCTTTACCACGACGCGGAATCCGCTCTCCCGGAGCAGACAGAAGCCATGGTCGTTTTCGGACCGGACTTTCACCGCATCCACGCCCCCGTCTTTGCACAGGATGTTGTGTCACCGGCCGATTTGCAAGAACTCGCTGAGCTCGTTTCATCGCTCACCACGGACCACCGCATGGAAAAGTTCGGCGAAAATTACGCCGGCGTAGGAGCCCTGCTTCCTTCCGTCCTCATCTTTCTCAGCATCGCCCGCGAATTCCGTGCGCAGCAACTTCTCTTTCCTCAGGAACAATACAGCGGCGCTTTCCTGCGCAATCTTCTGCCTGCTCGAAAAGACAACTTCGCTCTGGAGCAGGAGGTGATTCACTTCGCCCTGCTGCTGGCGGACCGCTACAAGGTGGACCGCACGCACGCGCGCCACGTGCGCAAGCTTTCTACCTTGCTCTTCGACCAACTCCAGGAGCTGCACGGTCTTTCACGCCACGATCGTCTGCTGCTGAAAGTAGCCGCCATCCTGCACGAAGTCGGCGTCTTCATCAACCCTAAATCACATCACCGCCACAGTCAATACATCATTCTCAATTCCGAGATCTTCGGTCTCTCCCGCCGGGATGTCGAGTTCATTGGCATGCTTGCCCGCTACCACCGCCATGGAGCCCCTTCCACCAATGACTATTTCTACGCGCTTCTCGACCAGCCCGACCGCCTTCGCCTCCAAAAACTCGCCGCACTTCTCCGCGTGGCTGATGCTATGGAACGCGCTCATTCCCAACGCATCTCCAATTTTTCCGTGCGCTTCAATGCTCGTCGTCTTGACCTCGTTGTGAGCGGTGTACACGACCTCACCATCGAAAATCTTGCCCTGCGCTCCAAAGCCGACCTCTTCACCGCCATCTTTGGCTACGACGTCCAGCTTGTGCATGAATAAGTGCAGTTCCCTGCTTTTCAAAAATTGCAGATGAGCGCGAGGATTGACAGGTCGGACAAAAGCTGTTTAAATGACGGGGTTATGAGTACAATTTACACGCAGATTACAGAGAAGATGAAGGCGGCGATGCTTGGAAAGGATAGCGTGGCGCTGGGGGCGCTGCGCGGTCTCAAGACGGCGTTGCAGAATGCTCAAGTAGCCAAAGGGAATGTACACGAGGAGCTTCCGGAGAATGAGGCGCTCAATGTGGTGCGCAAGCAGATAAAGCAGCGCGAGGATTCCATCCGCATGTATGAGCAAGCCGGTCGCGGCGAACTGGCGGAAAAGGAAAAGGCGGAAATGGCAACGCTGGCTGCCTTCCTCCCGGCAGAGATGACCGAAGAGCAGATTTTGCCGATCTTGGGGGCTGTGCTCAGTGAGCTGGGAGCCACGAGCAAAAAGGACATGGGCCGAGTCATGAAGGAGATGCAGGTTCGAACGGAGGGACGTGCCCCCGGCAAATTGCTCTCTGCCATGGTGGGTCAAAGGTTGAGCTGAACTCGGAAAGTACGACGATGTTCTGCGCTGTCATTGTAGCAGCCGGACAATCCGTCCGAGCCGGTTTCGACAAGTTGGCCGCGCCGCTACTCGGCGTGCCCGTACTCTGCTACAGCGTACGCGCATTTGCGCAAGCAGGAGCAGAGCGCATCATCATCGTGTGCCCACAGGAACGCTGGGATGCGCTTCGCCCATGGGAGTACGCAACCTCTGCGCATGTGCAGCGCACGGATGGCGGAACGCGGCGGCAAGATTCGGTGTACGCCGGGCTGCGCGAAGTTCCCGCAGATGAGGCATGGGTTGCAGTGCACGACGGAGCACGTCCCCTGGTAACGGCGGAAGGCATACGAGCCTGCCTGGATGCTGCGCAACGCTACGGTGCGGCAGCATGTGCCCACCCGGTAACGGATACCTTGAAGCGAGCGGATGCGGGGGGATGCTGCCTCCCGGAACAGATAGACCGCGCGAATATGTGGGGTATGGAAACGCCCCAGATTTGCCGCGCCGGAGTTCTTCGGAAAGCTTTGGAGACAGGGGCGGATGAAGAGGTTACGGATGAAGTGACAGCCTTGCAGCGGCTCGGATTGCGTCCCAGACTGGTGCAGGTGGGTCTCAATCCCAAAATTACACTGCCCGGGGATTTGGAATGGATGCAGTCCTGGTGTGTCGGCCGGAAAACGCCGTCATGAATGCAACCGCACAGCGCGTGTGGGTGGTGGGCGCAGGTTTTTTGGGCAGTGAACTGCTGCGGCTGTGCCGAAGACGCGGAGCGTCCACATTGAGCATCGACAAGTGCGCGCCGGCCGATATCGCGGGAGAGGCGCAAGATATGAGCGTTTTGCAGCGTGCAGTTGCACGCATGGATCCGCAGGTGATTTTTATCTGCACATCTACACGCGGGGGAGACTCCGAAAGCTACCGTGCGACCTATGCGAAGGTAACGGAACGTGTGGTGCGAGCGGCATCGGGAGCGCGTGTCGTTCTCTGCTCCACCTGCTCCGTGTACGAAGAATACGAAGGAAGAGAGGTCACAGAGACGAGTGCGTGTCCGGGGACAACGGAAAAGATGCGAGCTGTCATGCAAGCGGAAGCATCGGCTCTGGCTGCCAGCGGCGTGGTGGCGCGCCTGGCGGCGTTGTATGGTTCCGGACGCTGCGAAATTGTGCGCCGCTTCGTGCAGGAAGGCGTTGAACTTCCCGGCGGACGAGAAAGATGGGTCAATTATGTGCACGTGTCAGACGCAGCGAAGGCCCTTATGCTACTGGCGACAAGCGGTACGGCGGGACAAGTCTATAACGTGTGCGGAGAAACGCTGCAGCTGCGTCATCTTTATGCTCAATTGGAAGCAGAGCGGTTGCGGCGTGGCGCACCACCGACATTTGAGCCGCTGAGCGGTCGCAACAGGGCAAACATGCGCGTGTGCGCGAGTAAAATCAGGACGCTCGGGTGGAAAGCGAAGGAAAGTTTGCCGGACTTCGCTCAACGTATGATTGCTGAAGGCAAACTCGGAGAAAAACACAACAATGCGTGATGATTATTACGATCTGCTTGGAGTGAGTCCGGAAGCTGACAGGCGCGCCGTCAAAGCGGCTTATCGGCGATTGGCCATGCAACTTCACCCGGATCACAATGACAATAATCCGGCGGCAGCGGAAAAATTTAAGCTGGTGGCGGAAGCTTGGCATACGCTGAGCGATACAGAACGGAGAGCGAACTACGATGGCTGGCTGGAAAGACGCAGAAAATATGATCGCTTGCCGGAACTTGCCGAGATGCCCCGCCACCATGCCCGCATGTCGACGCGTAACGCGAATCGACGTAATGAGCGCAGGTCTGCCCGCCACGCCTCAAATCAGAGAACACGTGTGAGACCCTTTTTGCTGCGGCGCAGTATGCGAGTGCCTGGCTGGCAGTATGTGCTGATGTGTGCCATGTGCTTGTGCTGCCTCATACCGGGAATCACACGCGCCTCACGTGGAATAGGCCGCAGCAGCGAATCATCAACGCCCTCCGGACTGCGCCCGGGAGAGTCTCCCTTATCCCCGGAAGAGCAGAGAAAAAGCTTGCAGCAGTACTTGGAGCGTATCTCCAGCGCGGCGCAAAAGGGCGACCCTGCCGCTCAATTTGCCTACGCAAACTTGCTTTACAACGGAATTGCAGGCCTCGGGATGCACCCTAATCCCACGGCGGCACACGAATGGTGGCTCAAAGCCGCACGGCAAGGGCACAAGCCCGCGCAACGCGCACTGGATGCTATGCCCGCTCATCATCCCGCTGCGGATGATCAGGCGGAGTCGTCGGCGCCCGGTGGGTCCTGATCCAGAAAGCGACGGCGGCGCCAATTCCCAAATCATCCAACAAGCCGATGAAAGGGACAACCCAGTCCGGAATCAAATCGACGGGAGAAATGAGGTAAAGCAAAGCAAGCACGGCAAGAATCTTGTTGCGCGTAGTCCACACATCGCCCTTGCGAGTGGAGTCAAAAAGACGCTTGGCCCGGTCAATTTTTTGCGGATCGAGAGGCATTGCGTTTGACAGCACGGGGTTTGGCAGACGAACGCCGTGATTTTCGGGTTGTACGGCGTCGCTGAGGAGAATACCGTCGCAGGTGAGCTTGCATGAGCCACAAAGCAAACATGGAAGCGGCATCCACCTTGACAGCCGCAGATCGAGAAAGAGCGAGAGCCAGACGCGTCATGATTTCAACAAGCGTGGCGTACTCTTGAGCATCGTTCAACAGATGGGCATCCTCCAGCAGTTCATGAAGCTCGATGAGATTGCGGTAGCAGAGTATCCAATCCTGTTCCGGCGTAGCGTAGAGAGATCGCATGATGCTTGCCGGCAGAGCAGCGAGGCGTTTTTCAATTTTGCGCAATAAGGAAGCCGTAGAACGATCCGGATGCGCAAGATCTGCCGCGTTGAGCAGATGGTGCAACCGACTCTCCAACTCCCCATACGCGTCCAGCACATCCTGTGGCACATACTGGGCAGAGTGAGTTTCCTGTTCCTGAGCCGCATAGTTGCAAAAAAGGCGGTGCAGGGTGTCAGCGCGTTCTCCCGGGGTGAGACCTTGCGTTTCAAAAAGCAAGTGTTGGATTCGGCGCTCCATGGCAGACTCAGGGAATCAATAATCAAAGCTTGCTGAGCATTTCCACATATCGCGAAATGGCCTGCGCGACGTCAGCTCTCTCTTGCTCACTGTAAGAAGAATCCGCAGTCGAGGGCGTCTCCGTAATCGGACCATAGTAAGAGCCCATAGCCGTGCGCTGCCGACCATAGCGTTGCTTCACAGCTGGCGAAGCAGGAGTTTTGGAAAGCTGTTGACCACCCGAGTCAGCGGAGGAGAGAGAGCTTTTTGAGGCTTTACCCTCGGTTGTGGCAGTGGTTGCAACGCCGACAACCGAGCCTTCGGAAGATTGAGGCTTGTGCCCATCCGAAGACGGTTTTTGGGGTGTCCCCATCGCCGTATTCTCCTCTTTTCCGGAGCTGTTGCTGTCCTTTTCGTTCACCGCGAGGAACTTCACGGAAGGCCACGGCGTCTCATCCTTGGGGAAATTGAATTCGGCGATAGAGCGTTTTGAAGACACGTAATCGGAAACCGCTTCAATGGTGCCGGCGTGATACGTCTTTCTCTTACTGACAATGCAGAAATCGCTGGAAAGGCTGTAGGAAATGAGTTCGTGTCCGGAAAACTTGGCACGTAAGTCCCTCATTTCGGACGAAGAGAAAAACTCGGGAAGATAATCACTGCTTCCTGCCATGCTGGAGCAGATGAAGTCTCTTATATCTCCATCCTTCAACCTGCCTCTGATAAGGCGAAATTCCACATGATCACAATTAGGGACGGTCAAATCAACGAGCATTTCAATGACGCCCGAGATTTTTTTGCTCCGGGTCTTGCCATACTCCGTTGTGCTATACTCCGTTTGGACACGCAGAAGTTTGCCCTGCCAGCCGATGAAATGGATAGAACGACGGTAGAGGAAAAGAGATGTTGGGTACCTGCGACTAACGATTTTCAACGGACATATGACAGCAACCCATGATTCATCCTTTTCAAAAGGGATGACTTTGCAATTCGGCGAGATTTCTTTTGCCAAACGATGCGCTAGTTTCGACGCTGTCTGCTTTTTGGGGGCATTGACGAAGATGAGCTCGATGCGTCCGACTGCGTAAGGAGTGCTGACCGCTACAACACGGCACCCATCCAACCGCAGCAGGTAGCAAGCCCCTTGTTTTGCTGCACTTGGAAACATCTTGGTGAACTCCCCCACCGTGAAGTCGACATCAGGGGACTCCCTGCCCTCCGCACACAACGGCAGCATGACCAGATAAGCCACAATGAACAAAAGCATCGATGAGAGGCGGCGTGCGTTCATGACTGTGTGACAGAGTGGATTGGCAGCTTGCCCGGCCACGAAGAGCGCTTTTCCGGGAATGGAGGTTCTTGCCCACAAAATTCACCATTGATAACTCTGAGGATGACATTGGGAAAGCCAACATAAGCTTCTTTCCCGAAGTCAAGCACGCAGCGCTGGTTGGAACCATGGCCCATAAGGGAGAGAACTCCTTTACATTTCAAGTTTTTCTTAAAATCTCCAATTTGCTCCTTGCTAAGCCAGGAAGCACCCCGGCCTCCCCACGTGCGAGCTTTGCGAGTACGCGGTTCAGAAATAAAATGTTCAAAGAAGAGATTACCATACAGAAACCTCACAAGATCGTACGTCATGGAACTTTGTTCCGGAATGACGGCGACTTCCGTTTCTCCTCTATGACGACCGACCCCGTCTTTGATGCGTGCGGCTGGTAACCCTCCCTCTCGTCCGGTGAACAGAAAGGAAGCGTTGAGTTTGCATTCCGATTCAACTGCAGCGAACGTGGACGCACCGTAAAATACGGCAGAAAGCAAGAAGCAGAGAATGGCAAACCAACGTTGAATCATAACTCAATCATCGTATGATTTGATGAGCTTTTTAATGTGGTTTTGCATGCGCGGCAAGTTAGCTCGGATGCTTTTAGCAAGGGCAAGTTGGTTACGCGCACGCACCAGATTGTGCTCCGGATAATCGCAGCGAAAGTATTTGTCACCGTCCAGGTAATCCGTAAGGAAACGCATGGCAATCTCCGCAGTGATGAGCCAGCCTGAAAAGGCGAGCATGTCCACCTCCGCTTTGGTCAGAAAATCATGCGTGGCATCCAAGTACCCCTCAGCCAGAGATTCAAAGAATGGCATCTCCATGCGAACTTTGGAGAGATCCTTTTCATCCTCGCTCGCCATGCAAGTAGCCGAGCGCACCATATCACCGAAGTCATACAGCGAGAGGCCGGGCATCACCGTGTCCAGGTCGATCACACACACTGCGCTGTCGGTATCCTCGTCCAGCATCACGTTGTTAATCTTCGTATCATTGTGGGTGATGCGCGTGGGGAGTTCGGCATTGTTCTGCATGTCCACAAGCTTGCTGAACTGAGAAGACCAGGACTGGACGAGTTCAAGCTCATCTTTGCACGAGTCAACGCGGTGCATCGCGTCCACGGCGGCGCTTTTTTGCAGCGCATCAAAGCGCTTTGGAGTATTGTGGAAGTCAGGGATAGATTCACGGATGTCTTCCGGGTTCATGTCAGACACCAACTCTTGAAAAGAACCGAAGGCGTAGCCTGCCTGGTAAGCCTGACGTGTGTTCTCAACAACATCGTAGGTATGAGTCCCCTCAATATTATTGTAGCAGCGCCACATGCCTCCTTCCTCCGGCAGGTTGATGTAATTGCGCCCGCCTCGTGCCGGATAAAGCGTAAGAGTCTGCCCGGCGGCATTCTTTCTGCGCCGCAGCACTTTCCACGAGATGTGACGCGTTACTTTTTCCACGTTTTTCATGACTTGCGCCGGATCCTTGAACACGTAGCTATTGATCCGTTGCAGGATGTAGCGGTCCACATGACCATCGTCCGTGCGATAGCATGCACGATAAGTGGTGTTAATGTGACCGTTGCGCAGTTCCTCACCATACAGAAAATCACCGTTAATGGCGAACTGATCCCCGATGCGTGCAATACGATCAGCAATGGCTCCTTCCCGAAGTTGGCTCATAGTCTTTTGCTCAGATTAGCGAAGCACGGGTGTGGCAGCGCCGCGTCGTGCGCCTTGTGATGCTTTGGCATTTGCTTCATTGCGTTTGTCAGACGCGCTGCTGTAGGAGAATGAAATAAGGGAAAACGCTTGAGGATTGGTCGGGTGCTTGACAACAATCGTGACGTGAGACATGCTTTTGCTCAAAGGAAATCTGGATCCTCGCAATGGCATGGGTACTTCGTCCTCATTGCTCGCCGGAACACGCAGAACATACTCCAAATTTTTGACGCCGGGGTGGTCTCTGACAAGAAATGACCATAAGTTCGGACTTGATGGAACGATGCAGTTGTCTTCAGGCTTTCTATAGGGGGAGATCATGGCACCGTTCTCAGGAATTTGTCCGGCTTTAGTGACAACAACCATTTCAATGGCCACGGGCGAGAAATTGATTACATAAAACCCTCCCACGGGCAAATCAGCCTCGCGCATGAAGTAGTACTGCGGCTTAGCTTTTTGCCCGGCAATCGCCACAATACATATCACTTTTCCCTTGCTCACTTGAGGTGGAAGGGCAATATCCAAGTACGGGGTCCCCGGATTTTCCGCATCCTGAGGATTTTTTTCGTAGAGACGCACATGTCCGTCGGAACTCGGGAGCACGCGTTCGCTCGGTCCGCGAGAGGAAATGTAAATGGGCAAATATTTGTCGTTGTACAGGGCGTAGAGGGGGGAAGGAAGCTTCCCATCGGAGGGACTGCATACGACAAAACGCACACCAGTGGTAGGATAAAGCGTCACCTCAAATGCAGGCTCCTCTTTGTCTGCCCAAAGAGCACTACCCAACGTGAGCAAGCCGACGAGTATGGAGAAAAGGACCTTTTTCATCATGTGCAGGCGCTTTCGGCGCCAAGCGTATGATAGCAGCTTCTCATACTCATAGCAAGGCAAAAACAAGTACAGACAACCGCTCCGCGTGCGATCCCAACAGAAACCAACATTCGGGACGAGTAAACCCTCTTTCCCGAACCGTATAAAAACCAAACATCAGCACTCGTTGAACAGGGACGGTCTCGCTATACGGGTGGCGGGAATCGAACCCGCGTTACATGCTTGGGAAGCACGTGTCCTGCCACTGAACGACACCCGCGCGAACGGGGAGAATATAGCCCGGAAGCGAGAAGATGTCAAGCACAAAAGATTAGCGCGCAAGCAGATTTTGCGCATGCTCTACAATGTTGGGCACATTCATACCGAGATCATGCAGCACCTGGTCGCCCGGAGCAGAGAATCCGAAACTGTCAATGCCGATGATATCGCCTTGTGGACCAACGTAGCGATACCAGAGGTCAGATTTACCGGCCTCCACCGCTAAGCGGCGCGTGCAAGAGGCAGGCAGCACGCTCTCGCGGTAGTCGGCGCTCTGCTGATTGAAGCGCCACATGGAAGGCATTGAAACCACACGCACTCCCTCCCCCAGTTCCATCGCTGCCCGCAAAGCAAGCAGAGTCTCCGAGCCTGCAGCAATAATGATGAGCTGTGGCTCGGCAGTCGTCTCGCGCCGCGCAATGTAGGCGCCGCGCAGCGTCCCCTCACGTCGCGCTTGCGCGGTGAGCTCCGGCTGTGCCGCCGTGAGCGAAGGTACGTTCTGACGCGTGAGAATCAGCGCTGTGGGACCATCTGAACGCTCCATGGCGCACATCCACGCTCCGGCCGCTTCCTCCTCGTCCGCCGGCCGTATGACATCCAGATTCGGTATGATACGCAGTCCCGTCACCGTTTCCACCGGCTGGTGGGTGGGTCCATCCTCTCCCACCGCCACGGAATCGTGCGTGAGCACATAGGTGACGGGCAAGTGAGCCAGCGCCGCCACGCGGATAGCCGCACGCATGTAATCCACAAACACGCAGAAAGTACCGGCTGACACACGGAAGAGACCATCGTAGGCAATGCCGTTGCAAATCGCAGCCATGGCATGCTCGCGAATGCCGAACCAGAAATTGCGCCCGGCGTAATTTTGCTCAGAGAAATCTCCGGCGTCCTTCAGGTAATTTTTGTTGGAGGAGAAGAGATCGGCGCTAGTGGAAAGGAAAGCGGGACACCGCACGGCAATGGCGTTCTCAGCAGTAGCCGCAGAAGCACGCGTAGCCAGCTTGGTTCCGCTGACAAAAACGGGAATCATGCCATTGGATTCCTTTGCATTCAGCCCATGTGAGACCAATTCCATGCCTGCTTCCAGCTCTGCCTCCTTTTTCGGGTTGGCCTGCTGCCAAGCGGCAAACATCTTGTGCCACTCCGCACAATCCGCCACGCGCTGCGCTTTGAGCTGCTCCATGTACTCGCGCACTTCGGCGGACACGTAGTAGCGCTCACCGGCAGGCAATCCCCAGTTGGCATGCGCTTCCTCCCAAGATTTGGCGCCGCCTTCTCCATGACCCTTTGTGGTGCCCTCGAAGCCGGGTACACCCTTGGCAATGACCGTGCGCGCAATGATGAGCTTCGGACGCCCGTTGCGTTCCAGCCGAGCCGTACGCAGGACGTTTTCCACCTCTTGCAAATCGTGTCCGTCAATGGTAACGGCATCCCAGCCCTGCGCAATGAAGCAGGCCGCCATGTCATCCACCTGCGTCTTGTCGGCAGGAGCGTCCAGGGTGATGCCGTTGGAATCATAGATAAGAATCAGGTTATCCAAGCGCAACGTACCGGCAATGGCCGCAGCCTCGCGCGAGATCCCCTCCTGCATGCAGCCGTCCCCCGCCAAGCAATAGATAGTTTGGTCGAAAATAGGAAAGTCCGGCGTGTTGTAGCGAGCCGCAGCATGTTTAGCAGAGATGGCAAAGCCCACGGCATTCGCTATACCCTGCCCCAGCGGTCCTGTGGTGCATTCCACCCCCGGACAACAGTTGTACTCCGGGTGTCCCGGTGTGCGCGAACCCTTAGCGCGAAAGGCACGTATATCCTCCATTGTCACGCCATATCCGCTCAAGTGCAGCCACGCGTACAGGAACATGGACCCGTGCCCACCGGAGAGAATGAAGCGGTCGCGATTCAACCAACGCGGTTCGTCCGGGTTCACACGAAGCAATTTTCCGTAGAGCACCGCCCCGATCTCCGCACACCCCAGCGGCAACCCCATGTGCCCAGATGATTTGTCAAAAATGGCATCTATTGCCAACCCTCTGGCCTCGTTCGCCGCTCGTTGTAAAATGTCCGCCTTCATGCGCGGCATCAGTATATCAAATCATCCAACATTGTAAAGAACAATCACCCTCAGTCTGATTCCACATGATCTTGGATGACTTCCAAGATAGCAGGCAGGGTGTGCTGACGTGTCCATTCCCCAATTCCTTTGATGCGCATAGCGCCAGCCTCCGTGGTAGGGCGTACGGTGGACAAGGCCCGAAGCGTAGCATTGGACAGAATACGATAAACAGGCATGTGACGTTCCTGCGCCAGCTCAGTCCGCAAGGCAGCCAACTTGGCGTAAAGTGCGCGATCGAGCGTCCCGATTTGCAGAGTTTCCAAAACGCCTCGTTTCGTGCGTCTCTCGCTTTGCCGAGCGTTTCCCTGAATACCAGTCAGCTGCAACCATCCGGCAGTGGAGATGCGCACAGGCTCTTTTCCTCGCATCACTTGCTCACCCAGCGGAGAAAGCGAGAGCAAAGGCATTTCACCCCCGCTGCTCTCGATCATGCCCGCATTTTGCATAGCGCGGAAGAGAGCGCGCATGCGCGCATCCGTGAAGTCCGCCAGTAATCCGTAGGTGGAAAGCCTCAAAAGATGGTCATTAAGCAAAGCCGATTTGGCGCCGCGCAACATGGCCATGATTTTGCTGCGTCCGTAGATAGCGCGCCGCGTTCCATCCGGATTTTTCCCGCAAGCCCGGGCAATTCCGGACAGAGCCTTACGCACGGTGTCAGCAGCATCACCGGTAAGCTCGCAGGCATCCTCCTGAGGCTTGGCAAGACAAACGTCGCAATGACCACATGGTTCGGTATTCGTTTCGCCGAAATAATCCAAAATCCATTTTTGTCGGCACCCGGTGCTGTACGCGTAGCGCATCATAGCCTCTATCTTCTTGTGGTCGCGACGCGCTTTTTCTTCAAGTCGTTCGCGGTCGATATTCAAGTCCTTGAACAGAGCGGAGGGATTAGTGAGCCGCGTACTCTTCACATTCTTGCCCGGCACGTCCGTGCGCACAATTGCACCGGCATGCAACAGCACTGAGAGTGCAGAACCTACGGCCATAGGATTCACATCCCTCCCCAGCTGCCGCGCCATTTCGTCCACGCTCATCTCCACCCCGTCGGCTTTTTCAGTGCAACGCAGGGCCAACATATTGTAGAGCGAACGAATAAGACCTATGCTCGGGTTGCTTCCTTCAAAGAAGAACTCCTGAGTTTTTAAATCCGCGTGATTGAAGAGCAGCTCGCAGTACGCCGGTTCTCCATCCCTCCCGGCTCGTCCCGCCTCCTGGTAGTACGCCTCCACACTTCCGGGTATCTCAAAATGAACGACAAAACGCACGTCTGATCTGTCAATCCCCATGCCAAAGGCATTCGTAGCCACCACCACATCCGCCTGACCGGAGATAAAAGCATTCTGCGAAAACTCGCGCTCCTCATCCGTCATGCCGGCGTGATAAGCCACGGCATTCACGTGCGAGGCGCTCAATTGCTCAAAGACGCTCATCACATTTTTTCGCGTGGAACAATAGACAATGCCCTTTTTCCACTCTGCCACCGTGCGTTGAATGCGAACAAACTTCTCGCGCTTTCCCTCACATGGAGAGACAGCAAAGTATAAATTGTCACGCCCGAACCCGCTGATAATGACATCAGGATCCTGCAACCTCAAAACTTGGACGATATCCGTGCGCACCACATCCGTGGCCGTGGCGGTCAGAGCGACGATCGGAGGGTTGCCCAGCATCTCGCGCACGCGGCCGAGTCGCAGGTAGTCCGGGCGAAAATCATGCCCCCACTGACTCAGACAATGCGCTTCATCCACTGCCAGCAGAGTCACCCTCTGCTCTGCGAGCGTGCGCATGAAGCCCGACTGAGCAAAACGTTCCGGAGCCACGTAGAGTATCTTCAGTTCGCCTGTCCTCAGCCTCTGCTGCACCTGTCGGTATTCCTCCGCCCCTAGGGATGAATTGACCGCTGCCGCCGGCACACCGCGCGTCTGCAGCGCATCCACTTGGTCCTTCATGAGTGCAATGAGCGGGGACACCACCACGGTAAGTCCCTCCTTACACATGGCCGGCAATTGGTAGCAGAGCGATTTTCCACCCCCCGTAGGCATGATGGCCAAAGTATCGCGCCCTTCCATTACCGCTGCCACCACGGCTTCCTGTCCGGGACGCAGCTGACGAAAGCCGAAACAATCGCGCAGCACCTGCTCAATGTTCTGGCTCATGTTTCCCATGTGTGCAGTCGCTGTAAGCTGCCGCCTCTATCCCGAAAAGCAGGCGGAGCAAATGCAAAGCCGCTTAGTTGAGGCGGAATGTGATGCGCGCCTTACTCATGTCGTAAGGCGACACCTCAATGCGCACCTTATCGCCCACCACCAAACGAATGAAACGCTTGCGCATCTTGCCGGAAATATGGGCCAGAAATTCGTGCCCGCTGGCCACGCGCACTCGGAACATCGTGCCGGCCAACACGGCGGACACCACCCCTTCCATTTCAATTTCCCCTTCACCATCTTCCGCAGCTTTTTTCTGTTTTACCGGCGCGGGCGCCTGGCGATTGCCGCCTTGAGAAGCGTGAAACGAGCCGGGGCGTTGTGGATTTGACTTGCGTCCGTTGGGGGTAGGCATAGATAAGGTATTGGGTGAAATGAAGCCGCGGCGAGAGCCAAACAGCGGGAGTAGTTTAGAGCGGCAGGGCTGATTTTGCAAGTGCATTCTTCCGAATCCTGCCGAAAAATTGAAAAAATCCTCCGAATTTAAAAAATACGGTTGACAGACAGAAGAAGGAAGAGTAGATTTGTGTCCCGCACTCTGGGGAGCGTTATCCTCTTGCAGTGCCAGACGAACGGAATCAGTAATAATCTATGAAGACCTTTTCTGCCAAAGCTCAGGACATCGAGCGAAAATGGTATGTGATTGACGCTGCCGACAAAGTGCTCGGCCAAGTGGCTGTAGGAGCTGCCAACATTCTGCGCGGGAAAAACAAGACCATTTTCACCCCTCACACCGACTGCGGGGATTACGTCGTAATCGTGAATGCGGACAAAGTACTGCTCACCGGCAACAAGGAGCAGGCTAAGATCTACACGCGCTACACCGGTTACGTAGGCAATCAGGTTGTTCTCACTCCCGCCAAAATTCGCCGTAAGAAGCCGACATACCTTCTGGAGCATGCCGTGCTTGGCATGGTGCCGCACACGCGGCAAGGTCGCTCGCAAGCCGCGCGCCTCAAGGTGTACGCTGGCAGCGAACATCCGCATACTGCCCAAGGTCCTGTCCCCGTCACTCTTTCCTGATCCATTCACCACCATGGCTACTACACCCTACAATGCCACAGGTCGCCGCAAGGAGGCCATCGCTCACGCCTGGCTCACCCCGGCAGCAGAAGGCAAGTCCGGCAAGATTACCATCAACCGTCGGAGCATGGAGGAGTACCTCCCCACCGACGCTCTGCAAAATGTCGTACTTCAGCCATTTTACGTCACCAATACCATGAAAAAGTTTGACGTGCTTCTCGTCACCAAAGGCGGAGGCATCCACGGTCAGACCGGCGCGATGAGCTTGGCCATCGCCCGTGCACTGGTGATGATTGATGAGACGTACCGCCCAATGCTGCGCGAGCAAAAACTGCTTACGCGCGATTCCCGCATGAAGGAGCGTAAGAAGGCCGGTCGTCCTGGCGCTCGCAAGCGTTTCCAGTTCAGCAAGCGCTGATTTTCTCTCTTCACGGTACTCATAGTTCAGCGGTAGAGCACCAGATTGTGGTTCTGGGAGTCGTGGGTTCGAATCCCACTGAGTACCCTGCAGAAAGAGGAGTCATTCCATTTGGAATGGCTCCTTTTGTATAAGAGCATTTGCACTCGAACCCACGGCTCGGAGTGGGTGTGCCGCGACGGAGCGGTTCCTTGTCGGCTGAGACGACACTTTGTCGGAAGAACCCGCAAAGTGGGGCGGCAAGACGAGTAGAATCTCACCGAGTTACAACCCTGTACGGGAAAAAACATACCCAAAAGGGTATGCCCTTTTAATTTGCCTAGATGAACGACCGGAAACGGGAAACAATGCGGTAGGCCGGCCTCCCGGTCACCACAAAGAAGGCTCCTTGAGGATTTCCATTGACAGCAAAGCAAGCAGAAGCCAACGAGAGCATGCAGAGAAAAGCGCTTCTATCGAAAATTTTATCGAGATCAAATGAATATTCGTGCTTGCACTCTTGGGGAAATTCCCGTATAATGCGCCCGCTTTTGCGGGGCATTAGCTCAGTTGGTAGAGCGGTTGCATCGCACGCAACAGGTCAGGGGTTCGAATCCCCTATGCTCCAGCAGCCAAGTGTGTTTCGTAATGCACTTGGCTGTTTTTTGCGCGTTCAGTGCCCCCCATTTTTCTCCTCCCTTTCTGTTCCTTTGCCTCGTGAGTTCCGGGAACGACGAAATCGCAATAGCCCTTGAGACGCACGATGAGCATTTATGTGAATACAAATAATGATCACAGGGATGCATCCAAGCTTGACAGGAACGCTTGTACGCGAGTATAATGACTGCGGTCTTTTGCCGAACATATGGCCATCAGGTTTCGCATAGCAGACACTGCCCGTGACAGCATGGAGTCGCTGCGTTATCGCACGCGTCGGCGCGCGATTATTCTGATGGCAATTATTCTTTCCATCCTTTTGACCATCCTGTACGTCACCAAAATCCTCATCAGTTCACCACCCCAGCCCGAATTTATCGTGTACCAGGGAGAAAGCGTTGAAGATGTTATGCAGACGGCGCCGAAAATGCAGGATATCTCCGGCGGCAAACCTCCCACGGCTCCCCCCGTGGCTCCCATTATTGCAAGCGTCACTGATATAGCGCAACCAACTTTCACGATGGATGTGGACATGGATACCCCATCCCCCCTGAACCAAGGGTTTGATTCCTTGGGCGGCGGGCTGGGTGACGGCATGGGCGAGGGATCCGGACGCGGCGGCATGGGCGGAAAGAAAATCGATTCTGGTTTCGTCGGCTATTTTTGGGATCTGAAGCGCAGCGCAGATGGCAGCAAATCCGCATATGACGATGAAAGCAGCAACAGACAAGTACTTGAGCTCGAAAGTAATTTCTACAATAAGAAGTGGGATCTTGGCATGTTGATCATGTATATGCGCGCCAAAATACAGCTTTACAGCACCTGCTTTTTCTTGCCAAACTGTAAGGATGAAGAAGCTGTACACGCTTTTGATCGCTCAGGCAAACAGGGTCTCAAAAAGAGCCGGTGGCTTGCTCTCTACCGTGCCAAGGTAAAAGCTCCTGCCAGCGGGACTTTCCGCTTTGTGGGCGCGGCGGACACAGTGATGGCTGTACGTTTTGACGGACGCAATGTACTGGCGTGCGGTTTGCACAATTTGCGCAACGCCAAGTGGAATGAGTGGCTCGATTATAAGGAGGAGAAAGAAAAGCGCTCTTTGGTGCAGTACAAAGGCACGAGTGCATGGAATCAGACGATGGGTGGGTTCGAAGTGGGCGACCCCGTAACCGTGAAAAAAGGAGAGTGGTACGAGATGCAGGTGATGATCTCCGAAATTGGCGGTGGGGAATTCGGTTTCTGCCTGCTCATAGATGAAGAGGAATCCGAACAAAGGGAAACAAAGGATGGGGCGCCTCTGTTCCAGCTTTTCCGCACGGCGTTCTCTGCTCCTACTGTCGAGAGCGCGTACGAAGATGTCTCCGATCAAAACAAGGTAAGTGATGCAGAAAGCGAAGTGACCCTTCTCAAGGAAATTCCCTACGATCCCGACAGCCGTATATGGGAAGCCAAGCCAGTGGATATTTCCGTAAAGATGAAGTAAATGTCCCGCGAGAAGACGGCAAGAAAAAATCGTAGGGAGAAAGCAGCGACCCGCGTGCCGAATTGATCCGTCTCTCTTGATCTTCCTGAGTCGCATGAACGTGCCCCGTGAGAGCGTTCAAAGTTGCGTAACGCACAGGCCGCAGAAAAACCCGCTCCCCGGTGATCGAGAAGCGGGTGAGATCTTTTCTTTGCAAGAACTTTTACTCGCTCTCGGCGCCGAGTTCAAGCGTATCGCAGCAACAACGGAAATTGCGATCGCCGTAGGTGTTATCCACGCGTGAGCAAGCGGGCCAGAACTTGTGAAGGCGCAAACCGGACACGGGATAAGCGGCGGCGCTGCGAGAGTATGAATGCTCCCACTTATCGCCGCAAACCTCCTGCGCTGTGTGGGGAGCATTGTCCAGCACATTATCGTTTGCCGGCGCCAAGCCATCAGCCACGGCCTTCATCTCAGCGTGAATGTGAATCATCGCTTCGATAAATCGATCCAGCTCTGCCTTACTCTCAGACTCCGTGGGCTCCACCATCAGAGTGTCGTGCACAGGGAAGCTCATTGTGGGCGCGTGGAAACCATAATCCATGAGACGCTTGGCAATGTCATCTACAGTGAGACCGCTCTTGCGAATCATCGGGCGAGTGTCCAGGATGCACTCGTGAGCGACCAACCCGTTCTCCCCGGCATAGAGCGTAGGAAAGTAATCCGCCAGTTTATGAGCCACATAATTCGCGTTCAAAATAGCCACCTGGGAAGCATGCTTCAGTCCCTCGCTGCCCATCATCGCAATGTACATCCACGTGATGGGATCCACTGCCGCTGAACCGAACTCTGCAGATGACACAGCGCCTTGCGTGCGTCCACGCTCATCATGCAAATGTCCGGGCAGATAAGGAGCCAGATGCGACGCGCAACAAATAGGCCCCACGCCGGGACCGCCGCCGCCGTGCGGCATACCGAAGGTTTTATGCAGGTTAAGGTGGCAGATGTCTGCACCGATCGTGCCGGGATTGGTGATGCCGCACTGGGCATTCATGTTAGCGCCGTCCATGTACACCTGACCTCCATGAGCATGGATGATCTTGCAAATATCGGCGATACTTGCCTCGTACACGCCGTGAGTGGAAGGATAAGTCACCATGAGCGCGGCCAGATTGTCACGATGCTGAGCCGCGAGACGTCGCAGATCCTCGACATCGATATTGCCATTCTCGTCACACTTCACCGCCACCACCACAAATCCGGCCATTGCCGAGGATGCGGGGTTAGTACCATGCGCGGATGTCGGAATGAGACACACGTTGCGATGCCCCTCACCCTGCGCCACTTGGTAGCGATGAATGGTGAGCAGCCCGGCATATTCTCCCGCCGCGCCGGAATTCGGTTGCAAGCTCACTGCTGAAAACCCGGTGATCTTGGCCAGCCACTCCTCCAACTGCAACAGCATGGCGCGCATTCCCGCACACTGATCCGTCGGCGCGAAGGGGTGCAACTGTGTCACCCCGTCCCAAGTGATCGGCATCATCGTAGCAGCGCAGTTCGCCTTCATAGTACATGAACCCAACGGTATCATCGCTTCATTGAGCGCAAGATCGCGCATCTCCAAGCGGTGAATGTAGCGCATCATCTCCGTTTCGGAGTGGAACGCATTGAAGCATTTTTCCGTGCAAAAGCCGCTGACCCTTTCGCTTGCCGGAGCGTCCTTGACTTTCGCCGTAGCTACGCCGAAAGCCTCGCAAAGAGCCTTCAAATCCGCATCCGTGCAGGTCTCGTCAAAGGAAACGCTCACGGTATCCGCATCAATGCGGCGAATATTGTAGCCCGCCTTCAACGCATCGGCCACCAAAGCATTCGCCTGCCCTTTCGCTCGTACCGCCACGGTGTCAAAAATGCGCCCGGCAACGACCTCTACCCCCGCCTTGTCACGCATACTCTCCGCAAAGGCCGCAGCAAGTTGCTGTACGGTAGCGGCAATGCGGGAAAGTCCCTGAGGACCGTGGTACATTGCGCAGAAAGCGCTCAGCAGAGCCGTGAGCACCTGTGCCGTGCAGATGTTGGAGGTGGCTTTCTCACGGCGGATGTGCTGCTCGCGCGTCTGCAGAGCCAAGCGATAGGCTGGTTTGCCGTCGCGATCCACGGAAAGACCGATGAAGCGCCCTGGCAGCTTGCGCTTCAACGCATCCGTACATGCCATGTAGGCTGCTGCAGGGCCTCCGTAGCCCACGGGTATGCCAATGCGCTGAGTGGTACCGATGCAGACATCTGCACCGAACGCTCCCGGCTCACGCAAGCGAGTGAGCGCCAACAGGTCGGCCGCCACACAGCAAAGAGCTTTCGCCGCATGGCATTTCTCGAAAAATTCCGCATAGTCCTCCACGCTGCCCAAGTTGTCAGGGTACTGCACCAGCACGCCCGCCAAACCAGACTCGCTTCCCGGATCAAAAGTCTTCCAATCCCCCACAACGAGCTTCACACCCGTAGTCTCGCAGCGAGTGCGCACCACCTCCACCGTCTGCGGAAAACAAGTGTCCGCCACGAAGAAAGTATCGCTCTTTGCCTTGTTGCTCACGCACAGATGCACGGCTTCCGCTGCTGCCGTTCCCTCATCCAGCATGGAAGCATTGGCCACCGGAAGCCCGGTCAGTCCGGCAATCATCGTCTGGAAGTTCATCAGCATCTCCAGACGCCCCTGCGCAATCTCAGGCTGGTAGGGCGTATAGGCCGTGTACCATCCCGGGTTCTCGTACACATTGCGCTGAATCACTGCGGGCATGTACGCCCCGTAGTACCCCTGCCCGATAAGACTTTTGACCGGTTTGTTGGCAGAGAGTATTTTCTTGAGCCTGCTCAGAGCATCCTGCTCCGGCAATGGCTCCGGGAGATCCGGCAACTTGTTGAGTCGGATGTCAGTCGGCACAATGGCATCCGTCATGGCATCCAAGCTTTCGAAGCCTATTTCGTCGAGCATCTCGCTGATCTCCGCGGCGCTCGGGCCGATGTGGCGCGGTTCAAAGGGAGTCTGTGCTGTAATCATAATCTGTTGTGTGATTGAAAAGGAGACAAAAGTCAGGCGCAGGAGCCTTGTGTTGGCAAACTCCCGCGCCCGGTGTAAAAATCACGCTCTTTATTTGCAGAAATCGCTGTATGCCGCCGCATCCATCAGACCGTCCAGTTCATCCGGTGCGCTCAGGCGAATCTTGCAAATCCAGCCGCTGCCGAAAGCGTCCTTGTTCACCGTGCCCGGCTCATTACCCAGCTCCTCGTTTACTTCCACAATTTCACCAGATACAGGAGTGTACACATCCGATGCTGCCTTCACAGACTCCACCGCCCCGATGGCGTCGCCGGCGGCAAAGGTGCTGCCTACCTCCGGCAGGTCCACATACACCACATCACCCAACTCAGACTGCGCAAAGTCGGTAATGCCAATAGTCACCACGCCATCTGCAGCGGGACTCACCCATTCATGCTCGGAGGAGTATTTGTTGTCTTGAGGTACTGTGCTCATATTCGGAATGTTTTGGGGTTAGAGTGTTCTTTATTTTTTGAGGAAAGGCTTTTTAACGATCTGTGCCGGCACGGCCTTGCCACGCACCATCACCTGTACTTCCGTGCCGACCTTACCGTGCTGTATCGGCACGTAAGCCATAGCTATACCTTTGCCAAGCGTCGGCGAGAGCACACCGCTGCACAGCTCACCCAGCGGCGTGCCATCCGGCAGCTGCACCGCATACCCGTGCCGTGGAGGCGCGCCCTTGCCGGTGTATTCAATGGCCACCAGCGCCGTGGGCCTCCCGTTCTCTTTCTGGTTGCGCAATGTTTCCACACCGATGAAGTCCTTGCTCAAATCGCAGCACCAAGAGAGTCCCGCCTCCAGCGGCGTCTTCTCCGGCGACAAATCTGAACCGTTCAGCGAATAGCACATCTCCAGGCGCAAACTGTCACGCGCCCCCAATCCACAGGGCTTCGCTCCACTTGCCATCACTTTCTCAAACCATTTCACCCCTTGCGCTGCCGGACAGAACATCTCAAACCCATTCTCCCCGGTATAGCCGGTGCGGCATAGGATGAGTTCATCGCCATCAACCTCAATTTTGCGGATACCGTTGCGCTCCGGCAAACTCTTCCCCGGGCACATTCCCGCAAACACTTCCTCGCACTTTGGTCCCTGCACTGCCAAGCCCACGTAATCCGCACTCAAATTCTCCAACACCACACCCGCAGGCTTGTGCGCACCCAGCCATGCAAAATCTTCGTCAATCATTGAGGCATTCACCACGATGAAATAATCCTCCGCAGCCAGACGATAAACAATCAAATCGTCAATCACACCGCCACGCTCATTGAGCATCATCGAATACTGCCCTACGCCATCCGTGAGCTTATGCAGATTATTCGTGAACATCCCGTTAAGCCACTCCGTCGCCCCTTCGCCATGTACATGGAACTGCCCCATGTGCGATATGTCAAACACGCCACACGCATTGCGTACGCTGTGGTGCTCCTCCAAAATCCCCGTGTACTGCACCGGCATCAACCACCCTGCAAAGGGCGTCATCTTCGCTCCAAGCTCCTTGTGCTTCTCGCACAGCGGCGTGCTTTTTATTTCTTCTTCGTTCACGGCGCCAATCCTACCCGTCTTTCTTCCTCTTGTCAAGCTCCTTGAATCTCCCACTTTATTTTTTTTTAATTTCAGGCTTGACATCCCGACGCCAGATCTCTATACTTCCCCCGTCCCCGTTCCGGCGGGGTCCTCTTAATCGCGGGATGGAGCAGCCCGGTAGCTCGTCAGGCTCATAACCTGAAGGCCGCAGGTTCAAATCCTGCTCCCGCAACTACAAAAAGCCCTGCATGCGCAGGGCTTTTTACGTTCGGGAGCGTATCACGCTTCGAGGGCTTCAATAAGACGGAGTACGCGCTCTCCGGGAAGGATGCCAAGCTGCATGGCGTTAGTGACGTAAGCGAAGGAATAGCCTGTCGTCGGATCAGTAAAAGCGTGAGAACCTCCTGCCCCGGCGTGTCCGAAGCCTCCGCGACCGAACAATTCCCCCGGTTCGCACATGGCTCCACAAGTAAACGAAGTGTTGCAGAGCAGAGTCAGGTCCCATCCCCGAACAACCGGGCGACTCATCCACTCCTGCACATGCGGATCAAACTGCACACTTGGTAGTTTTCCCAGCAACGTCTGATAAAACAAGGCCAATCCCCGGGCAGATGCAATGCCACCGCGCGCGGGGCATGCGCAGGACAGACCGTAAGAGGAATTCATTTGGCGCAGTGAAGCGAGACCGGTCACACAATTGAAGGCACGATTTATAGGAGATGCGGGATCGAAGTACGCACGGTAAAAAGGCGTGTCGGGCATGGAGCCGTGCAATCGTGGTGCCTGAAGAAGGGCCACTCGACCCGCCAATTCCTCCGGCAAACCAATGTAGAAATCCAGCCCTAAAGGACGGCGAATGCGGGATTCCCAAAATTCTCCGATGCGCATCTTACAAAGAGACAACATCAGAATATCCAACATAGGTCCTAAAGTGTGCGGATGGTAGCCATGATTGGGCGGTGACCAAAGCGGCCGACTGCTCTCCACAGCCGCGCGACATGCTTCCAAATCATGCATAGGAGCCGGGACATCCCAGGCAGCCAACCCTACCTGATGAGAGAGCAGCTGCTCTACGGTGCAGTTTGGCGCCGGGAAGCGGGGCCAAAGTTCACCCAGGCGCAGCTGAGGCGATTCTCCTTGTTCGTCCAATGCTTGTAGAAAGCATGCCGCAGAGGCAGTCTTGGTAGCAGAGAACACAGGAACCAACGTGTCTTCTGTCCACTCCTCTCCTGACGCTCGTTCACCAGCCGTGAGATGGGCAACGACTTCACCACAGTAACACACACACAACGCTTCTCCGGCTCCGGGACGATATGCCGGATGTTCTGCAAAAACTTTTTCAAGCATCAACATGGCAGGCGACGAATGGAGATCACGCGCAATGTTCCATCACTCACAGAGAAGTCAAGTTCACAGGGATTCAATATCATGTGGTACACACGATCGGGATCCTTCTGATAAGCAGGCCGAGGATCCTGCTCAAGAGACTCTCTCAGCGCGGCAATGTAGTCCGGTTCAAGTCCTTCGGGTAACTTAGCCGGGAATTCCACACGCAACGACTCATGCGGCGCCGCCGACACATAGCCTGACTTTGCATCGGGTATGCTGTCGGCGTAAGCCAAGTAAGGCTTGATATCGTAGATGGGTGTGCCATCCACCAAATCTGCACCGGCTACACGAAGTTCCGGTCCCGGCTGCACCGCCAACAAACGCACGGCAGACAGGCCTATGGGATTGGGGCGAAAAGGAGAGCGAGAAGCAAAGACTCCGATGCGCTTGTTGCCTCCCAAACGTGGTGGTCGTACGGTGGGGCAAATAGTCCGAGTCTCAACGCAGTGAAATTCCCACAGTAGCCAGATGTGTGAAAAAGTTTCCAGTCCGCGCACAAAGTCCTGCGAAATTCCAGGGACAAAAACGACGGACGCAACCACGTGCGGTGCAAGCCCAGCTTGGCGCGGCACTCCAAATTTTTCTGCGTAGGGAGATCGAATATGAGCTATCGGCTGCATCCTCACGGTTTACGGATACCAAAAAAATCCTGCAACACACGGCGGTAAACCGATTGCTTAAAGTCAGGCAAGCAATCCAAATCAAACTCCTCGGGCTTTACCCATCGGTAGGCGCGAAATTCTTTGTTGTCGAGCCAGGGTTCCGCAGTGTCATCGTGCATGTGACACAAGAAATAACGCTGCTCCTGGCCAGCGTATGGAATACCGCGTTTGCGCAGCACGCGCTCTCTCTCGGCAGGCGGATAGTCGTAACGATACGGGCCGTGTTCCTCTACGATATCGTATTCGTTGGGACGAAAACCTGTCTCCTCCATGCCCTCCCGGCACGCTGCATCACGCGGAGACTCTCCCTTCTTCACCCCTCCTTGCGGGAACTGCCAAGCGCCTTCAGGTTTGACTCGCTCACATATCAACACATCGCCGTTGCTGCGACGATAGATGATTGCAGCATTCGGACGGTACAGTTCAGAGGAGAACATAAGG
Source organism: uncultured Akkermansia sp. (assembly GCA_947629715.1). GTDB lineage: Bacteria > Verrucomicrobiota > Verrucomicrobiia > Verrucomicrobiales > Akkermansiaceae > Akkermansia. The sequence goes on along the minus strand of CANRET010000020.1, from coordinate 3,645 downwards.
GCACTCAAAAAAACTTACGTTTACTGAGGCGAGCGCGCAGTTCCTCCGCTTCCTTTTTAAGCGCTTGCACAACTTTGAGGGCCTCGGGTAATTTACGAACGGCCGCTGACTGCCTCATGGCCTCCTTAAACGGCGCACTCGGCGACCCAAAGTATGCACGGCCGCCCTCCAAATCCGCCATAACTCCTGTGCGCGCCGCTAAAATAGCCTGATCGCCAATATGAAGGTGCCCGGCAATACCGCACTGAGCCGCCACGGTTACGTAGTCACCCAAGTGAGAGCTGCCGGCAACGCCGCTCTGCGATACAATGACGGTATGTTTTCCAACCGTCACGTTATGACCTATTTGTACGAGATTATCAATCTTGGATCCCTCCCCGATGACGGTACGCCCAAAGCGTGCACGATCAATGGTCGTGTTGGCCCCTATATCGACACAGTCCTCAATCACCACGATCCCCACTTGATCCACGGTTTCATACCGTCCCGTCTCCTTATTGAGCAGGAAGCCAAAGCCATCCGATCCGATGACGGCTCCGGGCTGCACCACCACATGGTTTCCAAGAATGCAACGCTCACGCACTACAACCCGAGCATACAAACGACAATGTTCACCGAGTTCGGCATGCTTGCCAATGACGCATCCCGGACCGATATCCGAGCCATTGCCAATCTTAGCTCCAGCTTCAATGACCGCCCCGGCTTGCACGCGCACCTTTGCAGCGTCCAATTGCGCTGTGGGATCCACCACCGCCGTGGGATGTATTCCCGGCTCAAAGTCATTAGCCACCCTCAGAAAGACGTCCACCAAAGCGTTGAACGCCAATGAAGGATTATCAACCTCGATGAGAACCACCCCATCCGGGTGGTCCGGGACCGACGGCGGTACCAGGACAAGCGATGCGTGGGTAGCCAGATAATCCTTGTAATACTTCTCATTGCCCAAAAACGCCGCCTCCCCGACACCGGCATCTGCCAACGTGGCTACGCCAGTGATGTCCGGCACATCCTGCAGTCGCGCAGGGGAAACCAAAGCGCCTCCCGTGAGTTTCAACACTTCCGCTACGGAGAGAGTCATGCGTGGGAGTTCCGGTCAGAAAAGCTCAGGGCACGCAGCAGCGAGAGGCCTCGCCCCGCAATTCACGATTCTACTCAGCAGGCTGCTCTTGCTTCTCCCCCGCAGGGCTGTCATTCTGTTCTCCTTTTATGGCCGCACGGAAACGCTGCAACTCCGCTTGAGCATCAAAATCATCAGGGGCATCTGCATTCAAGCGTTTGAGCACTTTCTCCGTGATATCCATGGAAGGTTTAACGTACGGGAAAACGCTTCCACCGAGAGTCTGACTGATCGCAGAACTGTCCAGCACAATATCTAAACCTTCTTCCGCTGCCACAGCCCGCACGACTTCACTCATCTCGCGCAAAAGCAGCATACTCTCCCTCGCGCGAACATCATTGAGCAGAAGCTGGCGACGCTTCACAAATGTCTCATACTCTCGAAGTTCAGCCTCGTACTCATTTTTTACCGAGGAGTACTGCTCACGCAGTTTCTTCACGGCCGCTTCAGAAAGCGTGGGATCCGCCTGCTTCTCAATGCTGAGCATCTGCTGCCCCAGCGCTTTCACTTTCTCTTGTCGCTGAACAATTTCCTCGCGGACAGCCTCAGTCTGCTTGCGCAAACTATTCTCAGCGTCCACGCGCTTGTAGAACATGATATGCAGCTCGCTCATGTTCACAGAGGCAATCTTTACCTCTGCAGAGGCCAAAGAGGCCAAAGAACCGACAACAACTGCAAACATGGATAACGTAGTAGCGAACCTTTTCATAATGATGCGAAAGATCGTTGAACGCGGCTATTCTACACCCGAAAGAGCTGCCCGGTCAAGCACTACAATCGGAGAATCGGTAAAAAAACGTCATACAGTCCCGGAATCACCCCTCCACAACTCCGTCACGAATCATCAGGACACGATCGCCCATAGCGGCAATTTGCGAATCGTGTGTCACAATAACCAACGTCTTGCCGCTCTCCTCGGCCAGAGAGAACAGGAGCTGAAGAATTTGCCCGCCATTGCGCGAATCAAGGTTGCCGGTCGGTTCGTCCGCGAAAATAATGGCCGGATCATGGGCAAGCGCACGCACGATGGCCACACGCTGTTGCTCCCCTCCGGAGAGTTCGGAGGGGAGATGGTGCAAGCGAGCCGACAACCCCACACGATCCATGAGAGTCAATACACGTTCCGTAGCCTCCTGTCCGGCAATCGCCGTAGCGAGAGATGCATTTTCCAGAGCCGTGAGTTCCGGCATGAGCATGTAATTCTGGAACACGAAACCCATGGTTTGATTCCGGAAGAGAGCTCGTTTGCGTAAGGAGAGTCCGTAAATATCCTGCCCATCTACAACCACGCGCCCGCTCTGCGGTTGCTCTAACCCGGCCAGCGTGTACATAAGTGTGGTCTTACCGGCGCCGCTCGGTCCGCAAAGAAATACTTTTTCTCGTGGAGCAATGTGCAAGTTGAGCCCGTGCAAAACCTCTACGGTGTTCTTGCCGATGAAATAGCTGCAATGCAGATCAGTTGCTTGAATCATGAGAACGATGGTATCTGTATGTTATCTATGAGACGCACCCCTCCAAAAAACACGGCGGCAGCCAGCAGTGCAGGAAACTCGCCGACAGATTCTACCGCCATGGAACGCAAGGTCACCGGATGGACAAGTTGCACATAATCGATCTTTACCCCGGAAAGCATCTCAAGTTGTCGCTTCACCTGCTCGCATGTCGCACCGACCGTCGCTCCTCTCCGGTATGCCTCGGCTGCTGACTGCAGGGAGGCATACAGCTGCGGCGCGAGCTTTCGGCACTCTGAGCTGAGCCGCACATTGCGGCTGGAAACCGCCAACCCATCCTTCTCGCGCACGATGGGTGCCGCGTGCAAGGTGATGGGAAAATCCAAATCACGTACCATACGACGTAACACGGCAAGCTGCTGATAGTCCTTCTCGCCAAAAATGGCATCCGTAGGCTGAACCAAGTTAAACAACTTCGCAACAACCAGGCATACGCCGTCAAAATGCCCCGGTCTGCTCGCTCCGCACAGCGTCCGGGAAAGCTCCCCTTCATGCACACTCACCGTACGATCATCGCCGTACATTTGCTGCGCGTCCGGCATGAAAAGAATATCCACGCCGCACGCCTCACATAAATCGGCATCCTGTTGGGGCGTACGCGGGTATGCCTCTAAATCCTCCGCTTGGTTGAATTGAGTGGGGTTTAAAAAAACAGAAGCCACCACACACCCCCGAGTCCCTGCCAACTCTCGAGCCTGCCGCAATAAGGATGCATGACCGACGTGCAACGCTCCCATGGTGGGCACCAAAACTCGCGGCGTCGCCTCATTCTGCGCCAAAGCCGCGCGCAACTCTCGTTTTGTCGTCACTGTGCGCATGCGCCCAGTGTAACACACCTCTCCCGCAAGAGCAAGTCTAGCGAATGAATCCGCAGGGCAACCGCATTAGAAAATTGAATTCATCTTAAGGGAGGAGACGAGAGGTTCATTTATGCTCTAAATCGTTGCCAAACAATATATCATCCAGTACATCCGTATCCCACGTTGCCCTCAGTCTCAGCCTCTGGAGTGGCACTTT
>CANRET010000019.1 GCA_947629715.1 uncultured Akkermansia sp. | reverse complement strand
GTCTCCACTCGTCCGTGCTCTCCACTCGTCTCCGTATAGATCGAGTCCGGCTTCTCCAGCTTCGCTGTGTCTTCTATATCCTCCAAAAGCCTCCCCTGATTCTTCTTCACGGCAAGCACGTAGTGCGCTTTCTTTTCTATAATCTTCCTGGCTATATCCTTCTGACATCCTATTGCATCGATCGATATCGTGTTACCCTTCAGCTCAAGCGAATCTATCAACTTGGGAATCGCCGTCACTTCATTGCTCTTCTGTTCAACTCGCGTTTGTCCCAACACCAATCCGCTCTCGCTCTCGTACGCACTCACCACGTGCACATTGTACTCTTTCCCGTACTTGCCCGCTCCACAGATCGTTTTGCCATCTATGCTGATGTTTCTTTCTGCCGCCTGCTCTCCTGCTTCTTTTTCTCGTCGCTGCCTGAATTCTTCGATTAATTCCCGAAACATATTTTCAAAGCCCTCTCTGCTCAGCATCCGAAATACCCTCGCAAACGTGTCGGCCGATGGTATCCCTCCGGGCAGTTCCAAATACTTGCTGAAGTACTCTGTGTGATGGCTTGCGAACTCTTGTATTTCTTCCCATGTTGACATACCCGCTACGACTGCCGCGATTACCATAAAAACGATGTCCGTCAACTTATGTATCTTTGCGTTGCCGGTCCTTGGGTCTTCCATCAGGTCGATTTTTGCAATGAGGTGGTGCATTCCTGTATCCTATCACATTTTATATTTAATATCAATAATTTAAATAATTTATTGATGCTAAATTCCATACGTCCAATTCTGCTCCCAGGTTTTCAAATGCGGTTGCCCTGGGCATCACCCGGATGCAGTTGACAATGTTGAGGCGTCTTGCTAAACTGCGCGGGTATAGTGGAGCTACTCACAGAGCTGGTTGCAAACTCCCGGCAATTTGCGCAGGAGCTCGCGAGGTTGCGTACCGAGGGCAAAGCGGAACCGCCGTTAGTTTTTCCGACTACATGTTCTGCGGCGTTTGCTTTTGTCGTGGCCATGGTGGCACAACATGCACCGCAGGGGAAACGAGTGTGGGTCGTGGCGGATTCACTGCCAACACAGGAACGCGTGTGTGCGGAATTCCCGCTGTGGAGCAATCTCTCATGCGTCTTCGTGCCGGAGCAAGAATGGCAGATCAAGCAGTCAATCAATGACCCGGACGTAACGGCAGAGCGACTGGACGCCCTGTATCGCCTCACCTTGTCACATGGAGAAACTCAGATTGTCGTGACGACAGCTTCCGGTTTGAACGACCCTGTGCCGGACATGGAGACGCCAACGGCTCTTCGCTTGAAAATCGGCAGTAACGAATACGGACCGGAACGCCTCATCGACATCCTCAATGAACATGGATTTGAGCGTACAGACCAAGTGACAGCGCGCAATCAATGGAGCTTGAGGGGAGGAATTCTTGACGTTTTTCCCTTGCAGACTGCTTCACCCTTGCGTATTGAGTTTTTCGACACCGAGATTGAGAGCATTCGCACCTTTGATGTGGATTCCCAGCTGTCCTTCAATAAGCTTGCTTCGGCGGATCTCCTGCTGGAAGAACCGAATATCACCCGAACGCTGCGCGAATGGATACAGCCGCAGGATATCGTCATATCCCTGCCGGGAAGCGGTATGCCGGGCGATGTTCTCATTTTCGAAAATGCACCCACGAGTATTGCCCCGGATCACCCGCTCTACGCCGCATTGCAACGCGATGACCTGAACTTTGACCCCACTCCCCTGGGAACTTTTGAAAGCGGTGACTTCGTGATGCAGGAAGCACGTCGGGCCTACGTGCAAAGCATTCTCTCGAAATGGAAGGATGATTGTTGGCGTGTGGTGATGTATTTTTATCACGAAAGCGAAAAGAAACGCTTTGAAGAAATATGCGGAAAAGACAAGGTATGGGATACGGTTCAAGTCCGCTTAGGCGAATTGCCATGCGGTTTCACAGCACCGAGTGCACGATTGGCCGTCCTTTCAGCGGCGGAAATTTTTGGGAGGCATTCTGCAGCGCGGAGAAGGAACATCGCCACGCGAGAAGCACGTATGCGCGCCGCCCAATCCCAAAGTCCCTTACGTGAGATCGAACCCGGAGATCTCGTTATTCACGCCTCTCACGGACTCGGCAGATTTATCGGCATTGTACGGGCGGATGACACCGGTGAAGAAGAACTGCACATTGAATACGCGGGCGGCGTGCTGCTTCGTCTGCCGCTCAGCCAAGCTCACCTCATCTCAAAATACATCGGGCTTGGCACGAAAACGCCGCCACTCAATCGCATGGGTGATTCCCGCTGGCAACGTGCCTGTAAAGAAGCGGAGCGCGCCGTGCAGGATTATGCAGCCCAATTGCTGGAGGTGCAGGCGGAGCGTGAAAGCAATCCCGGGTACGCCCACCCGGCAGATTCGTCATGGATGTGGCAGTTTGAGGCATCCTTCCCCTTTCGAGAAACGCCCGACCAGTTGCGGGCTATACAGCAAACGAAGGAGGACATGGAATCCGAGCGACCGATGGATCGACTGATCTGTGGAGACGTCGGCTTCGGAAAAACCGAGGTGGCTTTACGTGCCGCATTCAAGTGCGTAACGGGCGGACGGCAGGCAGTGATGCTGGTCCCAACAACGGTGCTTGCGGATCAGCATTACCGCACTTTCAAAGAACGCATGAGCGAGTATCCCGTGCGCATTGAACTGCTCAGTCGCTTCACGCCGAATAAGCGCATTGCAGATATACTCGCAGGACTGAGCGATGGGAGCGTGGACATTGTCATCGGCACACATCGTTTGCTCTCCAAAGATGTGGCATTTCACAACCTGGGGTTGGCAATCATTGATGAAGAGCAACGCTTCGGCGTGCGCCACAAAGAACAGTTTAAGCGCATGTTCCACATGGTGGACATGCTCACACTCTCCGCCACTCCCATTCCTCGTACACTTTACGTGGCGCTCATGGGAGCGCGGGATATGAGCACCATTGACACGCCGCCGCCGAATCGTCTGCCGGTGCAGACAGTCGTTTGTCCGTACAGCGAAGAACTCATCAAGCAAGCCATAGAACGTGAATTGGAACGCAAAGGACAAGTTTTCTTCCTGCATAACCGTGTGCAAACAATCACGCACATGGAAAGTGTCCTGCACCGTCTTGTTCCTCAAGCCCGCATCGTCACAGGACATGGCCAGATGGACAAGACCGATTTGGAAAAAATTATGCGCTTGTTTGTGGAAGGAAAAGCGGATATACTTTTGTCCACCACGATCATTGAAAGCGGCATTGACATTCCCAACGCCAATACCATTATGATCGACCGGGCTGATCGCTTCGGATTGGCGGACCTTTACCAATTGCGCGGACGCGTCGGCCGCAGTTACGAACGAGCGTATGCGTACCTGTTGTTGCCGGAAAAAGAACTGGCCACAGGCGATGCGCGACGACGGGTGTCAGCTATCCGACAATATACGGCGCTGGGGAGCGGGTTCAAAATAGCCATGCGGGATTTGGAAATTCGCGGTGCGGGCAACTTGCTCGGCACTCAACAAAGCGGACATATTGCAGCCATCGGATTTGACTTGTACTGCCAGCTGCTGCGGCAAAGCGTTGACCGGTTGCGAGGCCGGACACCTGCACGACGAGCTGACGCTTATGTGAAAGCTGATTTTCTGTGCATGAGCGAGGCTGCGGCAGCCGTGGCGGGTTCAGGCACGCTGAACGCCTTCATTCCATCTTCTTACGTCAATTCAACTCGGGCGCGCATGGAATGCTACACCCGTCTCGCTCAAACTAACAGCATCGAGGAGACCGATCAACTGAGCCGGGAATGGAGGGATCGCTTCGGAATAATGCCGGAGGAAGCGAAAAATCTACTTAAAATCCAGCGCATCCGTGTACTCGCAACCCGACTTCATATCACCATGGTTGAAATTATCGGACAAAAGCTCTTGCTTACCCGCAATCATGATTATATTTTGGACCACAAGCGTTTTCCCCGATTGAAAACGAAGTCTCCTGCCGATCGGTTAGAAGAAGTACGCCATCTGTTGAGTTCCATGTAAACCGATCCGGTAGAAAAGCATATTTGAGATGCGTACTTGGCATTAGAAGCTATGAAAAATACACTCCGGCTATCTCTGGCAGTTCTGTGCCTCTGTGCTTCCATGATCTGCGCACATGAAAAAAAACTCGTCTGCGGTGCGGAAAACTGTGGTCTTTCCGATTCCAATGAGCAATTCCAAGCCCTTTGTCCGATCCCGAATGGGACCACGAACATGATTCCACCGGTCAAACGTTTAGATACATTGGACGGCAAAACCATTGCAGTGGTGGGCGGCAGTTTTATGGCGGCCGTCACCCACCCGGAAATTAAAAGATTAATTCTGCAACACTATCCCAAGGCACGCGTCATTTTGCTCAACGAGATCGGCTCTGCAGGTCCATGGCCGGGACCGGGCGTTATCCGTGCGCAGAAAGATGAATTCATGGGAAAGCTCAAACAAATGCACGTGGATGCCGTCATTGCAGGCAATGGCGGGTGCGGGTTGTGCACTCCGAAAGAAATGGGTTCCTGCATCGCGGCAGAATACAGCGGAATTCCGTCCGTCATGATAGCGGCTCCCGGCTTCACTGAACAAGCGAAATTTACGGCCCACGCGGCGGGCGTGTCCGTAGCGCGCGTGGCAGAATATCCGGGAGCTTTTACATCTCATACTTCTGAAGAACTGCTCCATCATACGAGAGTAACGCTGTGGCCTCAAATTGTGAAAGCTCTCACAAACCCGGTTGACAAGCGAGAGGTGGAACAAAATACCAACCCCATCCATCCGGATCAACCCATCTATACCGGTACCCTGCATCAGGTCAACAACTATTTTGCTCAACAGGGATGGACGGACGGACTGCCCGTGATACCGCCCACCATGGAGCTTGTGGCGAATTTTTTTAAATTTTGCGATGATTCGGCACAGAGCGTAGTGGCCGTGGTGTCACCGAGCCGCCGAGCTGTGACTGTGCGGCATGTAGCCATTAACGGCGCTATGGCGGGATGTCCGCCCGAGTTCATGCCTATCTTGATTGCCATCACCAAAGCCATGTCTCATGGAGATTTTCGCCACACACTTTCCAGCACGCACGCGTGGACTCCGTACTGCTGGGTGAATGGTCCCATAGCGAGGCAACTGGGATTGCAACACGGGCAAGGGGAAATCTCCGCGCAACGAAATGCAGTTTTGGGGCGTTTTTTCAACTTGGCCATGCTCAACTTCGGTGGTTATTACATTCAAAAAAATCGGATGGGCACCTTTGGCTACCTTATGCCGTGGTGCATGGCGGAGGATGAGTCTGCGTCTTTAAAACTCGGTTGGCTTCCGTATCACATGCAGCAAGGTTACCAAGTGAACGAAAACACGCTTACGGCAGCCTCCGCTCTGAACTGGGGAAACAACCTGGCGCCGGCTGCATCAGATGCCGATACGATCATGCAACTCATGGCCTGGGATGCCACAGAAAAACAGCAATTTGCCATAGGCAGCGGCACTCCTTGCGTGTTTCGCACTTTTCTCATCACCGAATCTGTAGCTCGTGATTTGTCAAAAAAGTACAAGAGCAAAGAAGAGCTGGAAACAGCGCTCGTGAATACAGCGCGCATACCCGTACAACAACGTGCCATGGCTAATTATTATGCCAATCCCGGTAGTTCTTTTAATCCGAACAGTTATCCATTGGAAAGGCATGTTGCCAAGGTGGCGCGCACAGAACAGGCTGCCAGTACACCCATTCCCATGTGGTTGACGTGGTGCAATACCGAAACGCTCAGCACAGTGCCGGCAATGCAGAAAGGAAAATCCGCCTTTCTTGTCACCGGAGATGCAAACCGCAACAAAACCATGTGTGTGCCCGGCGGATTCTTTACGACCATCAAGATAACATTGCCAAAAAAATGGGATGCATTAATGGCTGAATCAGGGTATCCTCCAATACAATCTTATTATCTTGAAACACAGCTCAAACCAAATCAGAAAAAAATCGAAGGAAGACTCAGACTACAGAAAAAAACCGGTATGGAAAGATTGAATCCCCGGCACCTCTGATCATGGATCCATAAATCCGTGCAATATATAATCGTTGCCTGCTTGTTGGACAGTAACTTCGTGCAGGTGAAGTTCACTCGGGAGAAAATCACCGGGAACAATGGAAAATGGGCCTCCACCGATAATCGGAGACATATCTTGCATCCATTCCTGTACCAGATTTACTTCCAAAAACTTTCGAAGCAATGTTCCACCGCACTCCAGCATGAGTCGCACGACTCCGTAGCGCGAGTGCAGTTCTCGCAGCATCTCCTCAAAATTCTCTACCTGCTCATAAACTACAGTGCGGTCAGCATAAGCATCCGTGAAGATTTTTGCTCCTGACGGCAATTGAGATTGATCCCTCGTCATGACCACGCGCCACGGCTGTTGTTTGCACATCGGCACTGTACTGAGAGGCGTGCGGATGGTAAGAGCCGGATCATCCGCTCTCACTGTGGCGCCGCCCACCAAAATTGCATCACTTTGCAACCGTAACTCATGCGCGTATCGCAGAGCCTCCTTTCCACTGATCCATCGCTCCTTGTTCCTCACCATGCGACCGTCCAATGTACACGCCACCTTTGCCGTCACCCAGGGTAATCCTGTTTCCACACTGCGCACCCAAGGCCTCAAAAAGGCCTCACAAGCTCCTTCCTCAACGCCACCCTGCACCTGTATGCCTCGGGCCTCCAGGAGCGCCTTAGCGCGACCCCTGTTCCTCTTGTCAGGATCTTCCATTCCATAAACAACACGACCTATCTCTGATGATAGAATAGCTTCCGTACAGGGTGGCGTTTTGCCATACGTTGAACAAGGTTCGAGGGTTACATACAGGACAGCGTTCTTCAACCGATCCGCATAACCTCGCTCCAGTGCATCCCGAATTGCCCTCCTTTCGGCATGTTCCTCACCGGCTTTTTCATGATATCCTTTGCCTATCAATTGATTTCCATGATATAAAACAGCTCCGACAGGAGGGTTTGGACTTGTTGTACCTACACCCTTGGCGGCTAAGAGAAGAGCTTCTCTCATTCGAACGGAATCTTCCGTTTGGTTGATCATGTCTATTGATTTTAAATTCTTTTATTTCTTCTTCATCTCCATGGTAAAAAAGTGAGTAACTTCTCTACATGATTTATATTGCAGTTTTTAAAAAGGGAGGACTCTGTGAATAGAATGGAAATAACAAAATTTTAATGTGAAGAAAGAAGTTGCATTCGCTGCTGTAAACAACTTATTGACGATCTTATTGACAAATTCTGTGAACAATTGCATCATGCGCTATCATTCAATCTTTTGAGAGGAACTCTTTGAAAAAGACGAAGGGGGCAATGAAAGGAATCGAGACATTGTAGGCAAGAGTTGCTGGTATATCAATGAGGACAAATTCAGTTTTGCCAATCATGTGATTTATGGCAGATTTTTGTCGAGGGACGCGAGACAGGGGAATCATATATGAAGAATCACCGTCCATTTGAGCCCGAATTGGGTAGCTGGTCATGCCGTTTTTCTTAACCACATCACTTGCTCCGTGTTTTTGAATCTCTTCTGCGAGAACTTCAAGCTGAGCATAACCGTCGTTTGCAAGCAAGACGCGAGCTGTAGATTGGCTGATAGGGTAATACACAAACTCTGGGGCCACGTTCAATGCACGATATGAAGGAATGTCATTTGTCTGCCTGAAAACGGAATCATGCACGTTGGGATAATGAAGCTTTAACTTGGCAGGGTGGGCATTGAGATACCATTTTTGATTGGATACGTCGTGATAAACACGTAAAGATCGAAGCGTCAATACGTGTCCTTCATAGTACGCGCCCATCTCTTCCACGTTCTTATGAGTTTGCACATACGCGCAGGAGTTCAGCATAAGCAACGCCGTCAGTATTATCTTGCTCAGCGTTTTATTCATATCGAAAGAGTATCAAAATTTCCTCTTCTTTGTCAAGCGTACAAAAGCTTGCGATTGGCCGTGTTAAACTTCCATGTCCGCTTGCCTCGGAAGAAAGAGCGTGACAATTGCGGAGATTATGATTAAATGTCGCTCATGTATTATTCACGATATAAGCTTTACCCTGTGGGAGCATTGAGCGCTCGAGCAGCGGCTCAGCCAAGAGAAGGCATACTCCTAAAAGGAGACGACGGGGGATATGCGAGTTTGCAAAGCTGGCCTGAATTGGGGGATTCTCCGCTGGAATATGAAATGGACGCATTAAGAGATGGCACGCCGTTGCTACTTGGCGAGCGTGCGATGAAGTGCATGGAGTTGGATGCAAAAGCAAGAGCGAAAGGGGTGAACTTATTTGCCGGTTTAAGGACGCCTCAAAGCCATGCTACGTTGACGGTGAGTGTAACGCCGTCCCAAGTGTATAACTTGAATCAGAGAGGATTTCGAATGGGTAAAATCAAGGTCATACCCAAACTGGCGTCAACTGTGGAGAGGCTTACCAATTTGGCGGCTATGGTGCCTGAGTGGAAATGGCGTGTGGACTTTGACTGCACACTCTCCATGGAAGAGACGCTCCAATTTTGGGATATGCTGCCCAAAGCGCTCAAGGAACGCATTGATTTTATTGAAGACCCGTGCTACTATGACGTGAACGAGTGGCAGACTTTGCAGGAAGCGGGCATACCGCTTGGCTATGATACTCCGCTTCGCAATGAAAAAACAATACCGAAGCGCACAAGCCTTCCAATGATGCGTATCGTAAAGCCGGCGCGTCATCACAGCAACTCCGGGAAGCCTGTATTTACCACGAATTTGGATCATCCGCTTGGACAATGTTGGGCGGCATACAACGCGGCTGTGTTTTACTCGGATAAGCCGACAGATCAAGTACCGCTCTGCGGATTGGTAACGCAACATGTGTATCAACCTCATGCTTTTTCGGAGCAATTAGGCATGGATATTACGCCGGAATTTCGCGTGCCGCCCGGAACCGGACTTGGCTTTGACGCCCTGCTGGAAGCTCAGGAGTGGAAAAAACTGTGAGATAAGTTCGCGCTATCCAAGCATCAATGCCAGGGTGTAAAGAATCGCGTGCAACGACGCCAGACCGAGCAGCGCATTCATACGCTTGTCTGCCGGAGTACGTACGAGGCGGAGCAGTATCATGCCGCCCACCAGCATAGCAAGCAGCCAACACCAATTCCATTCCACACCCGGCAACACTCGAGCGAGTTGATGCAACACGGCGTACGGGGCTACTAAAAACGCCATGGCAAGTCCACGTGCGCGACTGTCACCAAGTCTTACTGCGAGGGTACGTTTTCCCGTAGTAGCGTCCTCTGCCCGGTCGCGGATGTTGTTTACCTCAATGAGTACGCAGGAAAGCAGCCCGCAGATAACGCCCACCATGGCAGAAGCGATGTAAATGACTTCGTCGTTCGGTTGTCGGCCAATCTGAATAAAAACAGAACCTATTACTGCAACAAGTCCGAAGAAGAGCAGTACGAACAGCTCTCCCAATCCGTGGTAGGCGATAGGAAAGGGACCGCCGGTGTACGCGTAGGCGCAGATGAGGCAGGGGATTCCGATGAGGATGACTCCCAGACCTTGCGCCTGGATGAGCGGAATGGCAAACACACAAGCCAGAAGCAGAAAAAAAGAGGCCCACAACTTGACGGTTCCGGCGCTCATGCGACCTCCTGCAGTGATGCGCATCGGACCTTGTCGTTGTTCAGTATCAGCGTGACGTATGGCATCCAACGCATCGTTGAAGAGATTGCAGGCAATCTGAATACACATGCAACTGAGAGCCGTAAAAGCGGCGAGGGAGTAGTTCACTGCAACATGCAATTGCGGACAGGAGAGGGAAAACTTATGCACTACGACACACCCTGCCCACACTGCGACCAAACCGGCCGGAAGAGTTTTGGGTCTTGCTGCCAGAAAAACAGACTGGAGCGCGCTCTTCATTTTTTTTTCGGGTATTTACGGAGGCCTCCTCGAGCTTCTCGGAAAGGGTTGAAAAGATAATCTAGTCCGCTATTTTTGATCAGGAAAGTCTGTTGCATGAGATAACCGAGTTTCCCCTTTGGCCAGCCGCGCTGAGCAAACCAATCCAAATATTCTCCCGGCAGATCAGAAATGGGACAGCCTTTCGGAGGAAACTTAGCCGGACCATACATGCCGAAAGGCATGTGCATCTCTGCGATTTGCACCAACAATTCGCGCAACTCATCGGCTCCCGGTATCTGCACATTTTCCATCACACTTCCACGTTCTTGATGCTCCAGGGAACCTGCTCTCCGGCATGAAGCGGGGTAATTTTTTGCCCGTAACCGCAATACTCCATCGGCACCTGCATCGGCGTGTCGCACAGTATCACTTTTTTCTTCGATGGAATGAGGTTGTAGCGGCGGCAAGCGTTGTCGCTCACAAAAGCTTGCAGCTTGTCGATAGCACCGTGTTCGGCAAAAATTTTCGCCAGACAACACAGAGCAACGGGTGCGCTGAAAATGCCAGCAGCACACTCGCAACATTCCTTTTTATGCACGGGATGCGGCGCAGAATCACTGCCAAACATGACGCGAGGATGCCCGCTGAGCACGGCTTGCAGCAGAGCTTCTCGGTCATCCTCGCGCTTCGCCACAGGCTTACAAAAGAGATGCGGCTTCATCATCCCGCCGAGTACATCATCCAACGTGAGTTCCAAGTGGTGCAAGGTCACGGTAGCGCACAGATTTTCATGTTCATTGAGCAGTTGAATCGCCGCAGCTGTGGTGATGTGCTCCATGCAGATGATCAACTTGGGAAATTGTTCAGCCAAGCGGCGATACACGGGTAAAAACTCCGCTTCCCTGTCCAGGACAAAACCCTGGCTTTCGCCATGCACCAGCAGTGGAATTCCCAGTTCCTCCATATGGCGCAGGGTTGATTCCACTGCTCGCAAACTGCGCACGCCCTCATCACTGTTCGTAGTCACTCCTGCGGGATAAAGCTTGATGCCGAAAAAGTTGGGCATGTTTTGAGCGGCTCGCAATTCCTTTTCGCTGTAGTTACGAAAGAAGAGAGTCATGAACAATGTGAAATGCGAATCATTTGCGGCCTCTCTGACTCGCTCAGCGTAGGTGTGCATAGCCTGTAAATTTGCCACCGGTTGCACAAGATTCGGCATAATGACTGCCCCCGCAAAATTCCGAGCGCTCATCGGCGCTACAAGCTGCAGCATTTCCCCGTCCCTCACGTGCAAATGCATGTCAAGAGGATTGGTTATTGTGATCTCCATATGCCCCATTCTAGCAGTTCAGATGAGCTATGGCAAGACAAGCAAGGCGCCCGTCACGACAAACACATCGGAAAGTGCGGTTACCATTTACGACGCAAGCTCGGAATGACTGAGCTCTTGTACGTGAAGATGCGGGGCAAATGCGCAGCAGCCTCCCCAAAAGTCAAGTGCGTAACGCGGAAGTTACTGCGGAAGATGCTTTTCCGAAAATGCCTTCCCTCACCGGAGTACAGAGTGACAGGTATCGTGTGCGCAAAAGGGTAGTGTCCCTGTGCCCCATTTCCACTTGCAACTCTCTGTAGTCGCGATAGGCCGCCAAATGGTGCGTGGCGAAGGTATGCCGAAGCACATCCGGTTGCCAGCGTGTAGCTGCATTGGGTCTCTCTCCTTCCTTTCGCTGTCCGATCCAGCCTGCCGCTCGGTGCAGCTCTGTCCAGTGCTTATACCAATTGCTCGGGCAGATTCGTTCTTCTTTTTGTGGAGCTGTCTTTTTTCGCGCCTTTTGCAAAATTTTCTCCAGCGCCGGATGCAGCGTCACCTGTCGTCCGCCGCCTGTTTTGCTATGTTGCGGCGGAACGCAAATCACTCCCACGTCTTCATGAACTTCTCCCCAAGTGAGCCGTGCTACCTCATATGGACGCACTCCGGCATACAGCATAATTCCTACCGCTGCCAAACATTTTCCCCCTTTGTACTGCTCCGCTGTTGCCAACAGATGCTTAATTTCCGGCATGGTCAGGATGCGGATGCTTTTTTCCTGCACATGCGGAATGGGAATACGACTTACGGGGTTTTCTGTACACCAGCCCATACGTCGTGCTGTCGAAAACACGGCGCTCAAAGCTGCGCGTCCTTTCTTGCACTGACTCGAAGTTGAAAAAGTTTTCCTGATCCATTCTTCACAATCCTCGCTGCGTATACTGCGTACACGCCGACGGGCTAATCCGGGGCACGACGTTATGAACTTTCGCGTGAGATAGCGAAAATCCCTTTGAGTGCGCGCGCGACGCTCACTACGTTCTGCCATTGCTGCCTGCACCGCACGAGCAAAGCTCACCGTGCGCTGATTACGTTGCATTTCCACCTGTCCCAGTTCAAGACAGCGCTCTGCACAACTCAGTTTTCCATGCCCCCGTTTCAATCCCTCTTGCACAAAATGCACAATGTCTGTCGCCTGCAATTTTAACGACCGCAGAAGAACGATCATTGCCTCTTCTTGTATTGTAATTCGTTTCGATTGTGTTTTCATATTAGATTTCGGGTTGTATTTTTTGCCAGACACGTATTTGCCATACGTATGGCAAATCTATATTTGATATTTTTCTCGCTGGTTCAATGACTTATTGAAGGGGTGACCTCTCTGTGCCGGATAAATGTGTTCGATATATTTTTTATTTTCAGTTATTATCAATATCTTAAATAGGCTTAACTCCGTCTGGCAAATATGCAGATTTTTTCCGGATGCGTCATGGTGGTAGAAATTAAGGTTTGCCCGCCGCTCCGAAGAAAACTCAATCCTGCTTTATCATGAAACTTCATCTACCGGTTACATTGTTCACTACCCTCATGATGATGCTGTGTGTATTGTCAGCATTTGGCCAATTCACGTTCAGTAAAGAACCCTGCAGCGATGGAGAAGACCAGTACTTTACAGGTAACGAAACGGGCTTTTTGAGGCAGGAGTTATAAGTAAGTGATTTACAAGAATGTGAAACTTACCATCGTGAAGAAAGACAAGGAGGGCGCCAAAACAGACGCAACAACAGAAGTTGGCGCTGATTTCTTCGGAGATGCCGACAGCATCCGTGTTGGGATGGGCTGTTTATTGGAAATAAACAAGGGGATGTGCAACCGGGTTTGTTCAATTGCAGGGTTGGGGCTCCCAACGGTCGATTTGAGAGGAGAGCTGAAATGAAGCAGTGGTGATCCCGACCATGCCAGTCAGCGTCTATTCAATCCGCAGTCCGACGATACCAATTTGACAGCCAGCATCAACATTTATTCCGGAGGCAAGCTAACCCGCATCCTTGGAACAGTCGGTGGAAGTTTTGTACAGATCGTAAATGGCAACCGCGCTTCGTTTCGCATCATCTTGTGATCTTGCTCACGGCGGGGAGAGCGAGGAGATTCAGTACGGTGGCGCTCACGAGACCACCGAGCTGCACAATGGCCAGCGGCGCAAGAAGTTCGCCACCCGGTTGATGACGCGCCCATATGAGCGGCAGCAACCCCAATATCGTGGTGAGCGAAGTCATCATGATGGGAATGACGCGTTCGAGTGAACCGGCACGGATAGCCTCCTCCTGACTATGTCCCTCATCCTCCAGAGACCGGTAACGGTTGATGAGAATAAGGCCGCAGCGGATGGCAAAACCGATGACAGTGACGAAACCGACGAGGGAACTCACGGAAAGAATGGGGGGGATGTAAGATTGCCCATGCAGCAGGGAGCTGATGGTTCCGGGAGATGTGATAAAAACAGCAACAATCCCGCCGACAAGGCAGAGTGGTATGTTGATGAGCGTAATAAGGGCGCGACGTATGCCGCCCAGTGACCCCGCCAAAAGCAACACGATAAGGCCGCACACAATGCCGCCCAGGATGTAGAGGCGCAGCTCTGCCTGCTCCCGGCTTTTAATGACGCCGGCATAGTCCACCCTGCAGCCCAATGCGTGCATTGCGGGCTCGAGTTTCTCTCGGCATGCTCGAGCAAGATCGCCGAGGTTGGACGCGGGAGAGGGATTGCAAGAAATCATCGCCTTGCGCTGGGAATTATCACGCAGGATAAGATTCGTCGCCTCCTCGCGATACACCTGCGCAGCGTCCCCGAGCCGCAAGGCTTTTCCGCCGGGAGCCACAAGCTGCAAAGAACGCACATCGTCCACGCTTCCGCGCAGCATGGGGTCCAATCGCAACATGATGTTCCAATGGTCGAGATCTCTGGTGATTTCACCGGCTTTGTAACCATTGAAGGCAGCAGAGACTTGCTGAGCTGCCTCCGCTACGCTCAGTCCATAGGTTGCCAAAATCTCGCGGTTGTAGTCAATGCGTATCGTGTCCACCATGACCTCCCGATTTGCTCGTGCATCCGCCACCTCGGGCATATCAGCAAGTATGCGCGCAGCGGAAGTTGCGGCCTTGCGTATCTGCGGAAGCTCTGCTCCATAAATGTTGATGGCGATTTCTGAGTTGGAGCCGGAAAGAGCAGAGCTGATTCGGTGCGCCAGCGGGAAACCGATCATTCCGCTCGCCCCGGGTATGCCATGCAGGATCTGTCGCATCTGCCGCCGTATCGCCTCCTGATCCTCCCTCAAATCGACGCGCACCAGCAGCTCCGAGGCGCTCACCGGTTCCGCATGCTCATCGTTCTCCGCACGCCCCGTGCGCTGTGCCACGCTTCGCACGCCGTGGACATTCTGCAATTCGCCCATCACGCGGTCAGAGATACGTTGGGTCTCCGCGAGAGAAGTGCCGGGGGCGGTGTTCACAAAGACGGTGTAGCAGTCTTCATTGAAAGGAGGCAGAAAACTCGTACCGAAGGTGGCGGCCAAAGCCAGCGCCGCGATGGTAAGCAGGGCAAGTCCCGCCACCACCGTGCGTGGAAACCTCAAGCAAAACTCCAGAACCGGCTTGTATGCCCGCTTGATGAGCCGAGCTGTCCCGGAATCGCCCCCCTGGCTCCCCTTGCTCGCTTTGAACCACATCATGCACAGCACAGGAACCACCGTAAGCGATACCAGAAGCGATGCACCCATCGCCAACATGTAGGATATTCCCAGCGGGCGATAGAACTGACCTTCCAGCCCGCTGAGAAAAAGCAACGGCGCAAAGACGAGCAGGATGATGACGGAAGAGTAGCTGATCGAATTGACTATTTCACGCTTGCTGCGCATGAGCACCTCATAGCGGCTTTTACGCTCCGCTTCCGGTAACGCGGCGTTCTGACTCAAACTCCGCCACGCAATCTCAACGAAAATGATTGCATTGTCCACCACATCCCCAACCGCTACGGCAAGTCCCCCCAGCGTCATGATGTTGATTGCCAACCCGAATGTCGGAAAACACGCCATTCCCAAGAGAACGGAAAGCGGCATCGTAAGCAGCGTGATCACTGCTGTGCGCAGATTGAGCAGCGTGAGCACAATAACGAGCATCACGACTAAACCTGCGATGAATAATGTGTTTCTCCCATTCTCCAGCGACAGGGAAATAAAATCGGCTTGACGATAAGCATCCGCGTGCAGTTCCATCCCTTTCGGCAACTCACTCTTCGAAAATTCCTCCACCGCCGCATCCAGCTGCGCTGTGAGCTCCATCGTGTTAGTCCCCGGCACCTTTTGAACCGAAAGCACAACCGCTTGTTGCCCGTTGAACCCGGCATTCCCGCGCCGAGGCGCTCCGCTGATGGAAACGCGCGCCACATTTTCCACGCGCAGTGTCCCGTCCTCGCGTCCGGGTATGGGGGTGCGGTTGATGTGATCGCGCGTTGCCGCGCGGGTGGATTGCTGAATAGGCAGCTCCTGCCCCGCCACGTCCTCCAGATACCCTGCGGGATCCGTGCTCTGCGCGTTCTTAAGCGCACTCATCAGGTCCGTGAGCATCGTGCGCGATTGCCTCATTTTCTCCGGATCATAAAGCACCTGGTACTCCGGCAGGTTCCCTCCCAATACCGTCACCTGACCCACTCCAGGAATGGCCATCAATCGATTACGTAAACGGTATTCGGCCACCCGCCTCATCTCCATAGCCGAGGCATCGCCCGTGATGGCGATGAGCATAATCTCGCCTGTGAGCGAGACGATAGGCGCTATTTCCGCTTTCGCTTGCTCCGGCAGAGAATCCCGAACCACTGCCAGACGCTCGGAAACGATTTGCCGCGCGCGATAAACATCGACGTCCCAATCAAAGTCAACCCACACAAACGAGAGCCCAGCTCCGGAAGAGGAGCGCACATCCTTCACGCCGGTCGCACCGCGCACCGCTGATTCCAAGGGAATCGTGATGTACTGTTCCACCTCCTCCGCGCTCAGTCCGCTCGCCTCCGTCTGTATCGTCACACGAGGTATTTTCAGCTCCGGAAAAACATCCACCGGCAATTGCAACACGCTGATCAGACTCAACGCCGCCAGCGTCAGCGTGAGGATGAACACCGTCGTGCGACTACGCAAACAAAATGATACAAGGGAACTCATAATTCGTGGTCGTAGTGATGCTCTTCCTCCTCATCTCCCTCGTGGAATTGACCATCGGCATGGAAATGACCGGCTTTCTTCAACCCTTCGGCCTGCGGCAGACTGTACTTCAGCTCGTAGCCTCCTTTCACCACGATTCTTTGTCCGGGATGCAAGCCCGCCACCGGAGTCATTCCTCGCTTGCTTTCGCCGGCATGCACCTGCATCATCGCGTACTTCCCTTCGCCGATCTCAATGAAGACAACGTCATCCGTGCCAATCCGAACGATAGCGGAGTCCGGAATGGAAACGATTCCCGGCTCAGAGGGGGCGTCATAAATATCCATTCGGCAGAGCTGCCCGGCTCGCGCGCTGGTGGGAATACTACGCGGAGTGAAGAAGATGTTGCGAGTCTGTGTGGTCGCGTTCACTTGCTCTGCCACGCGCCAACTGCCTTCCATTTCAACGTTTTCCCGTCCCAGCGGCAGATATACTCTCACTTCGCTGATGTGCGGTATTTCCGCCGCATACAGAGCACCGACTACCTCAAGCGCGTTTGAATCGCTCATGGTAATGACGGGCGCGCCCTGCTCCGCCCAGCTGTTTTGCGCGATACCTACATTATGCACCACTCCATCCGCATGCGCCCTCACAATAAGCGCCGGCAAGCCATTTTCCTCCACTTGCTCGGCATCCATTGCAAGAGATTTAAGGCGAGTTTGCGCAATCTGGCAATCGCGCTGCAGACGAATTTCCTCCGCCCTCTTGAAGGTGAGTTGCGATTCCAATTCACTATTGCGCACACCGGCCTGTGTCAGGTTAGCAACGCGCGATTGCAAGGCCTGCAGCTCCTGCTTGCACCGATCCAAATTTGCCGAGGCAGACTGCACTGCCACCACCTGATCTGCGTAGCCCGGCGAGGAAAGCGTGTAAAGGATATCTCCCTTGCGCACCGCCTGTGCCGTCTTCACATGCAACCGAATACGCCCGCTGCACGGCAGGGCATAGGTCTCCAGCGCATGTCCCGGGGTGACGAGGTGACCGTAGAGCGATTGACTGAGAGCCAGCGTCGTCTCCGGGATAGTTTCAATCTGCAAGTTAAGGATATGCCGCGAATGCGCGTCAGTCTGCACAATAACCGCGTCGTGCCTGTGGCTGAGTCCCTCCTCGTTGACGCTTTCATGAGCGATGAGCGGAGGGATCAGCAAGCAGACGATAAGATCCGCCGCGCGGTGTATCAGAGTCGGTCGAGTCATGGCATCAGGGGAGGTTTGAGATATTGCAGAGCGGTCTGAACCTTGAGCAATTCGCCCAAGCAATCAAAGAACGCAAGTCGCCGGGTGTACATTTCGTGCCGAGTAGCGGCCAGAGCCGGCAAAGCAATTTCGCCCAGTCGATAGAGTTCTTCCTGGCGCTGAGCCGTATCGCGCAAGGTGTGGAGGTGTTCAAACTCAGCGCGGCAGTGCTGCAACAAAAGTTGTTGCTGTTGCTGGAGAGAGTGCGCCTGCCGCACGAGCTCGCGCCACTGCTGTACGGCGGTAAGGTGAGCAATACTTCGGCTGCCTGTCGCCCGTGCAATAGCCTCACGGTTGCGATTCCAAAGAGGCAAACTGATCCCTTGACTCAAAGCCAGTTTATTGTGCTCGTCTTCACGGGTGTAGCCGATCCCGAGTTCAAAGGTGGGGTACTGCTTGCGAACTTCCAGCCTCAGCTCCGCCTCACTCGTCCGGTATGCCGCCATGGCCGCCGCGAGCTTCGGGTGCTGCATGAGCTGCATCGGCGTTGGTGAGTTCACCACAGCCGGTATCTCACGCGACAGCGTATCGTCTATCTCCAGCTCGCCCACCACGGGGTGCAATCCTATCATGGAAACGAGTTCCATGTGCAGGGTGAGGTGTTCTTTTTCAAGTTCTTGGAGTTCCTTGACCGTAGAACTGTTGCGCTGGGTGGCATCGTAGAGATCCGCCGTGGATATCTCCCCGAGCTGCTGCAACTTTTCATGGCCTTTCAACTCCTCCGCTACTTGCGTTGCCCGTTCGCGAATGATCCGTCCTTTCTCATGCACGACCTGAATCTTCACAAACAAGGTGCGCAAATTCATCAAGTAATCGTTCTCTTGAGACTTCAACTCGGCATAATCCGCCGCACTATACAGCTCTGCCACTTGTTTAGCCAATCGCTTTGTGCCCGTTACCGGCAACGAAAGTGTAGGGGTCACAGAAAAATTATAGACTCGCTCCGTCAGATCCCTCTCTCCTCCCAAATCCAGCACAGGATCATCCCACATCCCCGCATACTTCGCCGCTTTCTTCGATTTCATCCACGTCAGCCGAGCCTTGTTCAACTCCGGATTGAGCAATAAGCCTATCCTCGCTTTTTTCTCCATGCTGCTCTTGTTCCACAGCGGCAACAAAACCTGCGACGCTCTCTTCCATACTTCCGTCTCCCTCTGCAAATCCAATGGCTTCGGTTTGTACGCCACACAGCCCCCCAACGCCAAACATATCCCAATGACTGCTATCCTCTTCATGGTAAAACCGTGTTTCTCCTTCTGCCTTTACGAACTTACTCGTCCATGCGAATCAACGGCTTGCGATGTCACAGGTACACCAGACAACAAGACCGCGCCTGCGCACATCCCCTGCATACTTCTTTTTCGTTCTGCAACACGGATACGTCTGCCTGTTCTCGGTTTCTCCTCTGCAATAGCCTTTGAACCAAGACATAAGAAGTGTTCCACCACGTGCCCGGCGCTCTTCTCTTGCTCATCCCCCGGAAGCATCACGAATCGCATGATAACTTCCTGTGTGTCAGGCGTAATCATTATTTCTATCACTTAACGGAGCAATTATATTACGCATCCATCGTCCCATCAATCAAAATTTCATGTTGTGAGAAAGAATCAGCGCCGGGATACAACAGAGTCTTCCTTTTATCGTAATATGACTTCATGAACTGCCTTGCACGGCTGCGGAGTCGCTCTCTGCGGAAAAGTCGATCTTGCACGCACGCTGTCCAACACCATGATCACCCTCCTAGCCCCTTCGGAACGAGGGAGAACGATCAAGTGAGCTTTCCCCTGCTCCACTTCGTTGGAAAGCGTGGCAACGGGGGAGTTAAGCTTCACGTGATGCGGAATTCCTGTGTTAACCAAACAGGTTGAGCATACGGGATCTTTGCAGATTTTCTTTGCAACCAAAAAACAGCCTTGTTTCAACTCGGAAGCAAATCATTTCATCGGGAATGCGATTGCGCTGTCTGTCATTAAAAATGACCGGATAATAACTTGACCCGAGGTCTCTTGTCAGGTACGATGGGAGGGTATGAATGCATGCTTTCTGCATACACGTGGGCGATTGCTTGCTGCTCCGCTGTTGTTGGTGACAACTTTATTCCTTGACGCTCAGGAGCCAACAAATGATCCATTTTTGGACGCGATGCTCAATGATAGCAAAGCTGATTCCAATGTCACAGAGACAGCATCGCCGGAGCTTCCTCAGTTGGCACAGCCCGCTACCGATGCATCAGAACTTTCGAAGCCTGGGCAAACTCCGCCTGCACAGCCACGGGGCCTTATCAAAACTTCAACAGATACGCAGCTCATTGACAATGAGGCAGCGTTTCGCGAATTAGGTGAAGCCACCGGTTTGGGCATTTTCAGTGATGCGATGGAGCACGAAGGTAAGAAAGTGACCGGAGTGAGCATCCGCTATCTGTCCGGTCATCCTACGGTGCCCGAGCAACGTCTGCTGGATGTGATTCAGACAGAGCCAGGTTCTAAATACTCCTCATCGCGCGTGAACGATGACTTGGAGCGGTTGTTGCAGAAAGGACTCGTAGGCAACAATGCCCGTGTAGCGGTGGAACCTTCGGGCGGCGGCGTGCGGGTTGTGTTTGAAGTGGAACCTGCCGGGGTGATGGGCGGTGTCGGCTTCACAGGCAACAAACGCTACGGCGCTAAAAAATTGCGCGAGGTTACCAAACTTAGTTCCGGACGTGTTATCAACGATCATGATTTAGCGCGCGCCAGGGCCGAGGTTATCAAGCTCTACCAAGAGGCGGGCTATCCGGATGTCAAGGTAAGCTGGCGCCATCATAAAACTGCCCGGCAAGGGTATCAGGACGTCATCTTTGACATTCAAGAAGGTCGCCAGGTGCGTTTACAGCACATCCGCTTCACCGGTAACCATCAGTTTGATACTCGCCAGCTGCGCCAGATGATGAAAACAAAACAGCGCAACATTTTCCACTGGATTGATGATTCGGGCAATATTAATCGCGAACAGTTGGATGACGATTTGCAGGAGATTATCCGCCACTATCGTAACTACGGCTACTTGCGCGCCGCTGTCACCAAGGTCGATTACTCCTCCACAAGCGGCAATACCGGTCCATGCGACCTCAATATGCTCATCCATATTTATGAGGGGCCACGCTACCGCGTCCGACACGTCTCTTTCAAAGGGAACAAGGTCTATACCTCCGAGCAGCTCGAGCCTGGTATGAGTATGCTTGACGGAGACATTTACTCCCTTCAGAAGGTGTCCGATGACACGACAATGATTCGCAGGTACTATGGTGCGAAGGGTTACGCGGATGCTGATGTGCGACCGGATATCAACGAGGTGGGGGTTGAAAAGGACGGTACGCGCACGGTGGATATTTGCTATGACATTACGGAGGGGGGCAGCTACCGCGTGGGACGCGTTAACGTGCGCGGCAACACGAAGACCAAGCCCTACGTCATTCTGCGCGAGCTTCCGCTTAAATCCGGGCAGAATTTCAATTCTGTGGATATGGAGACCGCTAAACGCCGCATTGAAAATCTCGGCTATTTTGATGGCGTTGATGTTTCTCCTGCCGCTTCATCGATCCCAGGTTATCGGGACATCAATATCAATGTGCATGAACGTATGACGGGCAGCCTCACTTTTGGCGTTGCTTTTTCCTCGGTGGAAAACGTGTACTTGTATGCCAACGCCGTGCAGTCCAACTTCGACATTCGTGGACTCTTTGGACGCGGATCCGTGGTGGGTGGCGGACAGCGCTTAAGCGTGCAGGGTAAGCTTGGCTTTGACTACCAGAGCGCCAGCATCAGCCTCACCGAACCGTGGTTTTTGGATCGCAAGCTGGAATTGGGCAATGAACTCTACTTTTCCAATTCCTCGTACATGAGCGATTATTACACACAGAAAAACTATGGTTACGGCATTTCGTTGCGTCGTGCCATTGATGACAAACGATCTGTGCGTCTTGCCTATCGCATTGAAAACTATGAACTTGAGCCGCAGGGGTACGCTCCTGTTTTCTTCCTTCTCAACTGCGGCGATTACACTCGCAGCAATCTGACTCTCAGCTACGAGTACGACACGCGTGATGAGATGATAACCCCGCGTAAAGGAGGCAATGTGGAGCTGCACGCTTCTTATAGCGGTCCGGGCAGCACGGTTGAGACATACAGTCTCGGGGCTCTGGCTTCCGTTTACTACAATTCAATCTGGGATTCGATCTTCAGTCTTAACTGTGGCGTTGAGACGATCGATGCTGTAAACAAGGATGAAGAGGTGCCAATCTTCGAACGGTGCTACCTCGGAGGTCCGGCAAACCTGCGTGGTTTTCGCTTCCGTGATGTAGGCATGATCGATGAGCGCTTGGCCGGTGATGAGACTATGGGTGGCAACTCCTCAGCCTTTGTACAGGCGGAAGTGAGCATTCCATTGGCTGATATGGCGCGTCTGGCTTTCTTTGTAGATGCCGGTTTTGTGCACAGAGATTCCTTTGATTTCAGGCTTAAGGATTTTTGCGCCGATTACGGTATCGGTCTTCGCTTGAATCTGCCGATAGGTCCGCTGGCAGTGGATTATGCCATCCCGTTCAAGACGGCTAATGCCATCGATCGATCCGGTCAATTCCAATTCTACGCCAACTACAAGTACTGAGTCGATCATTTAGATCTTATTCTGTGGATTATGAGTGACTGTCCCCTGCCCTTTGCTCCGCCAGGACCGGCGGATGTGCCGTGGCTTCTTGAGTGCACTCAGCGATCGTTGGGCAGTGATTGCGCCGCTGCCAATATCATCCTTTTACAGGAAAAGTATCACACCACAGTGGCAGCCTGTGATGGATTTCTTTTCCGCCATTACGATCAAAATTCACGTTTGCATGGCTATGCGTTCCCCACGGGGGAAGGCGATGTGGAGCAAGCCATCCATCGCATTCGCAAGGACGCCATCGCCCGCGATCGAGAGTTGCGCTTTTGCTTGCTCACAGCGCAACAGTGTGACTTGCTGCAGCAAGTGTGTCCGGGCGAGTTTCGATTCACCTCGGACAGAGGGGATGCTGATTATCTCTACAGACGAGATTTGTTGGCAGAACTTCCAGGCACGCCGTACCACGCTAAGCGCAATCATATCTCGCGGTTTACTCGGGATGTTCCTGAGTGGAGCGTTCGTCCACTGGGTTCTGACACCACTGCAGATGCTCTGCATATCGCGGAGGCTTGGCTTGCCGCTGAGGATGGAAATTCCCCTGCCCTGCGGCACGAACTGCGCGCTATCACCCGCGCCTTGGAACTTATCGGACCGCTGCAACTTTTTGGTCTGATCCTTTTCGCAGGTTCCAAGCCGGCGGGTATGGCAATCGGTTCTCTGATTTCCCCGCAGGTAGCCGATGTCCATTATGAAAAATGCACTCTGGAATTTCGCGGCGCTTACCCGCTCCTCAATCGTGAGTTTGCTCGGGCTCTGTCTCCTGATCACTGTACCCTTATCAATCGGGAAGAAGATCTCAATTCGCCGGGCCTGCGCAAAGCCAAGCTCTCTTACCATCCCGAACTGATTTTGGAAAAGCATTCCGCTCTTCCCGTCACTTCTTGATTTCCTTTCCCCTGCCCTGCTCTGCAATCATGCTTACGCATCTCATCAGCGCTGAACAGTGTGCGCAATGTCGCCTTTGCTGCAATTTCTGCCGTCGATCCGCTTGGGAAGCCCCGGCGCTGACATTCTCTCTCACGCAGCGCTTACAATCGCATGGAATCCCCATTTGCCAGCGACCGGATGGCTCGATGACTTTTGCTCTGCACTTTCCCGAAAACGCTCCTGACGATTATTGTGCCGACTGTCCCATGCTCGATCCCGGCTGCGGTTGCACTTTACCTCGCGAGACCCGTCCCATTGAGTGTCGGCTTTGGCCGGTACGACTCATGCGTTCGCCTTCAGGACGCCTCTGTCTGGGACTCTATGAATCCTGTCCGGCCATTGCCTCTCCGGAGGTTCGTTTTCGCATCATACGAGAAACTACAGGGCCTCTCCTTCCTGAGCTTCTCCGCGTTGCCGACGAACAGCCTTGTATTGTTCGTCCCTTCGATCCCGCCTATGCCATCATCTGGGAGGAATAAACGTCATTCTTCCTCTTGAAAAAGCCGCTGTACCGTCAGCGATGTGGAAGCCACGTTCCCTATTTTCAGGTGGGTGCAAGGTCGGGTTCGCCTGAGGTATCCATAGAGGACGGAACATGAAACCCTGTTCCTTATTGCTCCCTTGACATATTATAACGGTCCGGGCCTTTTAGCACCGCGTGTCACGAGTACAGCAGCTTCTCTCCTTTTATCACATTGCGCTCCATCTTGCAAGATATATCAATGTCATTGGTACGTTTCAATGTTCCACGTGGAACATATATGAAATGGCGGATTGAGATTGACAAAGTGATGGGCGTTGTGTATAAGAGCCGCACGATGATGACACTACCGGAACAGATAGCAAGAAAACTGACGGATGTTTTACGCAGCGAACTGGACGGGATGCTGCCGGAGGGGTTTTGTGCCGTGGTGACAGCGAGTCAGGACTTGAGGTATGGAGATTATCAAAGTAATGCGGCAATGGCGTTGGCGAAGACGGTGCGGAGAAATCCACGTGAGTTGGCGCAGGCCGTCGTGACACGACTTGGGGATATGGTCGAGGCGGAAGTGAGTATGGCGGGTCCCGGGTTTATTAATTTTCGGATCAGGGCGGAGGAATACGCGAGGCGTATGGTGGAAATGCTGGGAGACGAACGTTTGGGCGTGCCGCTGACTGAGCATCCCAAGAAGATTGTCATTGATTTTTCAGCGCCGAATGTGGCCAAGCCCATGCACGTGGGACATATTCGTTCCACGATTATCGGGGACGCATTAGCGCGGCTTGCACGGTTCATGGGACATGTCGTCATCACGGACAATCACATTGGCGATTGGGGCACTCAATTCGGCATGATTCTTTGGGGTTGGAAGAATCTGCTCGATCAGACTGCGTTAGAGAAAAATCCCATTGAAGCGCTTCTTGCCGTTTACAAGGAGGTCAACAGACGCTGCAAGGAGCAGCCGGATCTTTTGGAAGCCTGCAAGGCTGAACTTGTGCTTTTGCAGAGTGGCGACGTCGATAACCTGACTATTTGGAAACGCTGCATTGAGGTTACTAAAACCGGCTTAAAGAAAATCTATGCTCAGCTTGACATCCGTTTTGACTACTGGCTCGGAGAGAGCTTTTATAACGATGCGCTCGCGCCATTAGTGGAGGATTTGATGGAACGAGGCATTGCGCGGGAGAGTGATGGCGCTGTCTGTGTGTTTTCCGATGGTTTCCACGCTCCCCAGGATGATCCGTTTCTCGTGAGCAAGGATGGCGAATGGCAGTCTGTGCCGGCCATTATTCGCAAGGCCGACGGCGGGTTCCTTTATGCTACAACAGATCTCGCCACTCTTGATTATCGGATTCGTGAGTTCCATGCAGATGCCATTTGGTATATTGTGGGAGCGCCTCAGGAAAAGCATTTCAAGCAGATCTTTGACATCGCTCGCATGCGAGGCATCTCCGGCGATTTTCGTCATGTCGCCTTCGGATCCATTCTGGGCAAAGATCGGCGTCCCTTTAAGACGCGAGATGGTGAAACGGTGAGTCTTCAAGATGTCATTGACGAGGCCGTGGAGCGTGCTGCCCGCGTAGTTCAGGAAAAAAGTCCGGATATGCCGGAAAGTGAAAAGAAAGTTGTGGCTGAGGCCGTTGGCATCGGCGCCATCAAGTTTGCCGAACTCTCCCAAAATCGTCTCAGTGATTATATCTTTGACTGGGATAAAATGCTTTCCCTCACTGGTGATACCGCTCCCTACCTCCAAAATTCTTACGTGCGCGTTCGAGCTATCGAACGCAAGGGCGGGACTCCTGATTTCTCTGTCTTTCTTTCCGGGAACGGTCGCATGCTGCTTTCTGAGGAGCGTGAAATCAATCTTGCGCGCGTCCTCTGCCGTTTTTCAGAAATAACGCCGATTACGCTGGATGATTGTCGTCCCAATTTATTGGCCGCTTATCTGTACGAACTCGCACGCGCTTTTCATAGCTTTTACGAAGCTTGTCCCGTGCTTCGTAGCGAGGATCCCGTGCGCTCCTCACGTCTCACCCTCTGCGAAATCACAGCGCGTGTTCTCAAACTCGGCATGAGTCTGTTGGGCATTCGCATGCTTGAGAAGATGTAAAAGTCTTTTTGTTCCACGTGGAACAAAAAGATTAAGTTCAGTCCGGGTTCTGTCTTTCTGTACCTCTTCCTTTGCAATCATTGTTGCGGGTTGGACATCTTTCCTTGCCGACAGACGGTTTTCCGGTCTGAAGCCGCTTCCATCCGACTCTCCCTGCCCGTCACTCCGCTTCTGCAGAGAAGCTTCCGTGAACGGGGCAGGGGAGAGGAAGAAAAAGGGAGGAGGAAGTTTAGAAATCGTAAGTCATGCCGGCACGAACGCTGTGGTAGAGCTGCTCACGGCCATGCACGGCAGAACGGTCGATTTGATTCAACCCTGGTTCAGCGGTAGAGCCGAAGAATTGATAAGCAAGGAACACGTCGAAGTGGCGGGAGATGCGGTAGCGCAAGCCAACTTCGGCAGAGTATGCAAAGCCGAACTCTGAACCGTGGGCACGAAACTGACCTGAATCATCGGTCAGTTTCAGTTTCAGACTCTCGTTGATGACACCCGCATTCACTCCGATGAATCCCGATACGTATTCACCCAAGCGGTGGGTATAGCGGTAGCCTGGCATCAGGAAGAAATTGTTGACGCGAGCATCAAGTGTCATGTCGTCATCGTAATGTGTATCATCTGATCCGGTAGCAAAACCGAATCGCAAGTTGAAGGATGAGTTCTCATTCACGGTGTACACGCCGGTGAGATCTACACCCAGCGTATCCACTTCCGGAGAATCATCGCCTCCATCGATCCGCAGGACATCCCGCGCGGCAAAGTTGTAACCCACACCCAGCTCAATGGAGTAGGGATTGGCTGGTTCAACGACCGTATAGGTGGTAGAGGTTGTCGTGACGGCAGGAGTGCCGGCCATGACGGGCGCGGCAGCGGCGGCTAAGGCAAATAATGCTGTTTTCATGATGATGTTTTTTATTTCTGTCGCCTTGCGGGATCAAGCATTTTGGCCTGCCCGTTCCCTGAGGCAAACGAGATTGTAGAGGCAAATTCCCCGGCTTGTCAAGAGAGCCTCATCCAATAGTTATCTACTATCTATCAAAACATTAGATGCTGTAATTTCGCGCTTTGTCACGGCTTGCAGCGTCATACAGGTCGCGATGAAACGATTAATTGTTGGCTCGTCATGTGGAGAGCCAGCGGCAAAAATTACTGAAAGAAAGAATTTTTTTTGCTTTTAACAAGCATGTTGATGTGATAGAATCGGGCAGCTCATTGCAGTCCGAGGGAGGAAAGCAACGCTTTTCGACCGAGGAGCGATGGACAAAACCAGATGATCCATGGCTATCGACCCAAAATTGCTGGAAGAGTTGGACTTGCGCCGCAGCAAAATCATGCAATCCGGCGGGCAGGAAAAAATTGACAAGCGGCACGCGGTCGGGGACCGAACGGCGCGCGAAAGGCTGGACATTTTGTTCGACCCGGGCTCTTTCACGGAGTTCGGCATGCATACGCGGCACCATTGCCACAACTTCGGCATGGACAAGAAGGACATACCTGCAGAGGGCATTGTGGTCGGCGTCGGTTTGGTGAACGGACAGCCCGTAGCGGCTTCTTCCGCCGATTTCATGGCGCAGGGTGGGTCGCTGGGGTACATGCATGCCATGAAGATATGCGATGCGCAGCAATACGCGCTGAAAGCCGGCATCCCGGTGATCCAGATCAATGATTCCGGAGGAGCAAGATTGCAGGAAGGAGTGGAGGCGCTTTCCGGTTTTGCGCATGTTTTCTATAACAACGTTGCCGCATCCGGCGTGGTGCCGCAAATTTCACTCATCCTCGGACCCTGTGCCGGCGGAGCGGCGTATTCTCCGGCGCTCACGGACTTCATCATCATTCGCCAGGGCGGTGCAGCAGGCATGTATATCACCGGACCCAAGGTTATTGAGCAAGTCACGTATGAACAATGCACCATGGATGAGATTGGCTCGGCGGCTGTGCATGCTTCCGTTTCCGGCAACGCCCACTTTGTTGCGCAAAGCGATGAGGATGCGCTTAACATCGCCAAGCGGCTGCTCTCTTACCTGCCGCCCAACAACGCGCAGGATCCGCCTCACGACTTGGACGTGCCTCTCAACGTGGCGGATGACGAGGGCATGAATGACATCATTCCGGAAGACAACAGTACACCGCTGGACATGCAGAAAGTGATAACTCACCTGGTGGATGAGGGGAGCTTTATGGAGGTGCATGCGCAGTTCGCCGGCAACGTCATTGTGGGCTTTGCACGCATCTGCGGCGTGATTGTGGGCATCATCGCCAACCAGCCTGCCGTGAAGGCCGGTTGCCTGGATATTGACGCTTCTGACAAGGCCGCGCGATTTATTCGTTGCTGCGATGCTTTCAACGTTCCCGTGGTGAACTTGGTTGATGTGCCCGGATTCCTGCCTGGTAAGCAGCAGGAGCGTGGCGGCATCATTCGCCACGGCGCCAAGATGATTTTTGCATACTCTTCCGCCACGGTGCCCAAGGTGACGGTGATCCTGCGTAAGGCGTACGGCGGCGCCTACATTGCCATGTGCTGCAAAGATTTGGGTGCGGACGCCGTATTCGCCTGGCCTTGCGCTGAAATTGCGGTGATGGGCGCTCAGGGAGCTATCCCCATCCTTTACGGACGTGAACTAAAGAGCATTGACGACGAGGCGGTGCGCGAAGCTCGCCGCAAAGAGTTGCTGGACGATTACACGCAGACTTTTTACAATCCATACGCCGCTGCCGAAGTGGGGCAGGTGACCGAGGTGATTAACCCGGCGCAGACGCGTGCCAAGGTCGCGCTTACCCTGCGCACTTTGCTGAGCAAACGCGAAACCCGACCCGCCAAGAAACATGGCAACATGCCACTTTGACCTTTTTCTCATGAGTGCGATTTCCACCATTCTTGCCGATATTGGCAATTTAAATATAGAGGCCGTCACCTATCAAGTCACGGGCATGTTGGTGGTGTTTTGCTGCCTTGGTTTTCTAAGTCTCATCTTGTCCATTTCCGGCAGGATGGCTGTACGCATGGAGGAGAAGCGCAAGGCGGCGCAGACTGCCGCTGAACACGCGCTTCGGACAGCCGCCGTTCCTTCCACTGCGGACGCGCCCACGCCGGCACAGGTGGCTGCTTTGGCTGCCGGCATTTACGATGCTGCGGCTTCCTCGATCACTCCGCAACTTATAGCCGTTCTCGCCGCTGCCGTGCGCGAGACGGTGGGGCATGAGGCGCGCATCCTCTCCATCACACCGGTGCAGGGGAATTACGCACAGGGAGGACGTACAGCCGTCATGAACTCGCACACTCCGCTGCACAGCTGATGAATCATCTTTTTTAATTCTTAATCAATAATTTAACTCAATATTCAACCATCCAATTCATTATGAAACAGCTCCGTATCACTGTTGCAGGACAGACCTTCGATGTGACCGTGGAAACTCTTGGTGGCAGCACACCGGCAGCGGCGCCTGTCCCGGCTCCTGTGGCACCCGTCCCGGCGCCGGTTCCCGTGGCAGCTCCCATTGCTGCGCCCGCTACCGCTCCTGCGCCCGCCGCTGGCGGCACTCCCATTCCCAGTCCGCTGGCCGGCAAGGTAGTGAGTCTGGACGTGAAGCCGGGAGCCGTTGTGAAAGAAGGCGATCAAGTACTCACGTTGGAAGCCATGAAGATGAACACTGTCGTTTCTGCTCCGGTTGCCGGCACCATTGCTTCGTTCAGTGTAAGCCCTGGTGACACCGTCGCTGAGGGACAAGTGCTCGCGACTCTTGCCTGAGTTTTTTTCGGATGCAAACCGGATGGGGGAGGGCAGCTTCTTCCTAATCTCGTTTAACAGATCGATATGCAGGAACTTATACAATCCTTTGCAGACTTCATCTCGGGCATGGGCATCTTTGCCATGACTTGGCAGATGTATGTCATGTGGGCGGTGGTGGCAGTGCTATTGTACTTCGGTGTGGTCAAGCAGTTTGAACCGCTGCTGCTGGTGCCCATCGCTTTCGGCGCGCTCATTGCCAACATTCCTGATAATGGCATGGTCATCACTCAGGCTCAGCGCCAAATCGTCTCTATCTCCAAAGAAAACACCGTTCAGACATCGACTATCAACGATGTAGGCTTTATATCGGGAACGGCGGCACCTTACGCGGACTCTTCTCCCACGATGCAGGACACCTCTGCCCTCACGCCCGAGGAAAAGGTGAAGTACGAGGCAGCCATGAACGAACCCATGGTCGTTGCCCCGCTGGTGAAGGACGGCAAGGTGGTGAAGGGGGCCGTGCAGGTGACCGGGCAGAAGCCTCAGAAGTTCATGATCATCGGCTTTAACTCCGGCTTGTTCGACTTCTTGGGACAGGGGATTAAGTGCGAGATTTTTCCGGCGCTCATCTTCATGGGCGTGGGCGCGCTCACGGACTTCGGGCCTCTCCTGGCCTCCCCGAAATCGCTTCTCCTCGGCGCGGCGGCTCAGGGGGGCGTCGCTTTCACTTTCCTTGCGGCCATGGCACTCGGCTTCTCCAAGGGCGAGGCCTCAGCCATCGGCATTATCGGCGGCGCGGATGGCCCCACATCCATTTTCCTGGCCAGTAAGCTCGCGCCGCATCTCTTGGGCGCCATTGCCGTGGCGGCATACACGTACATGGCGCTCGTGCCGCTCATTCAGCCGCCTTTCATGAAACTTTGCACCACCGAAAAACAGCGCAAGATCAAAATGAAGAGCCTGCGTCAAGTCTCGCGCGGTGAGAAGCTGTTCTTCTGTTTTGTGGTGACGGTTGTAACTATCCTCATTTGCCCCGATGCTGCGCCATTACTCGGCATGTTGATGCTTGGCAATTTCTTGCGTGAGTGCAAGGTCACAGAGCGCCTTGTCTCTTGTGCACAAAATGAGCTCATGAACATCACCACTATTTTACTGGGCGTTTCGGTGGGGCTTACGATGCAGGGCGGACGCTTTTTGCAGCTGGAAACTTTGCTTATCATAGGTTTAGGTGTTGTAGCCTTTGCCGTGGCCACGGTGTGCGGGCTGCTTTGTGCGCAGATTATGAATCTCATCCCTGGCTGGAGCAAGAATCCCGTCAATCCGCTCATTGGCTCGGCGGGGGTTTCAGCCGTACCCATGGCAGCTCGCGTTTCGCACAACGTGGGTCAACAAGCTGACCGCACGAACTTTCTGCTCATGCACGCTATGGGACCGAATGTGGCGGGTGTGATAGGTACTGCTGTCATTGCCGGTTACTATATTACAACCCTTAGCGGGCATTGACGGACGCCGCGCAGTCTCGTTGACTTGGCATGAATCTATTATAGTGCACGCTTTTTGCGTTTGTTGTCCAGATATGTCAGGGACGTCGGAGTTTTTCCATTACTCGCGTTCTGTCTCTATTTTCACCTCGTCTTGCGTGAAGTGAACTGAGAGGAAATGAATGTATATTGCGGGTTGCATAGAGGAGAATCGTACCAATTTCCTGTTCAGGCACGCTATGGGCTTGGATGGGCCGGGCTTGATCGCCGTTGCAGTCACTGCTTCGCTTGTTGTCACACTGTCCGTTGCGTGAACTTTCTTCTAAATCGGCAGACGCATTGACACGTTGCACCTCACTTCATCAGAGAATCATACTGCAGGTAAAAGCCGCGCCTTTATCCAATTGCCCTTTCCCTGAGTTTCTCGCGTATGCCGTTCCATAGTCTTGTTTTACGGGGATGCGTTTTTTCGGGATACGTGCGGCGTGTTTGGAATACGTCATGGTTCGTATCTGATCGTACAGTTTTGGGAAGAGTAAAAAAAAGCGGGAGGCTCTTACAGCCTCCCGCTTGGGAAAATACACGGACGAAGTCGTCGATCAGATGGAATCGCCGAGCTTCTTCATTGCTTCGGCCGCGCGGTTGGAGTAACCCCATTCGTTGTCGTACCAGCCGCAGACCTTCACCATGTTGCCGCCCACCACGTAGGTGAAGCCGGCGTCGAAGATGCAGGAGTGCGGGTCGGACACAATGTCCTGGAGCACCAGAGCCTCTTCCGAGTATGCGAGAATGCCCTTGAGCGGACCCTCGGCGGCAGCCTTCATAGCAGCGTTCACTTCCTCCACCGTCACGTCCTTCTTCAGGATGGCTACGAAGTCGGTCAGCGAACCGGTCGGGGTCGGCACGCGGAAGGAAGCTCCGTTGAGCATGCCCTTAAGCGTGGGAATCACCTCGCCGATAGCCTTGGCAGCCCCGGTCGTGGTCGGGATGATGTTGATGGCAGCCGAGCGCATACGACGAGGATCCTTGTGCGGAAGGTCAAGAATGCGCTGATCGTTGGTGTAAGAGTGGATGGTGCTCATCATGCCCTTTTCAATGCCGAAGGTGTCATTGAGAACCTTGACCATCGGAGAAAGGCAGTTGGTCGTGCACGAAGCGTTCGACACGATGTTGTGCTTGGCCGGGTCATACTCCTGATCGTTGATACCAATGCAGAAAGTGAGATCCGGGTTCTTCGCCGGAGCGGAGATAAGGACCTTTTTCGCGCCGGCCTTGAGGTGTCCCTCAGCCTTAGCGCGATCCGTGAAGAGACCGGTGGATTCCAGCACAACGTCCACTCCCAGCTCCTTCCACGGCAGCTGATCCGGACCGAGCATACCGCCGAGAATCTTGATATCGTGTCCATTCACCACAAGAGTGTCCTCGCCCTTAATCTCCACAGTTCCCTTGAACTTGCCCTGTGTGGAGTCGTATTTGAGCAGGTGAGCCGTTGTCTCAATGGGGGTGAGGTCGTGAATCGCCACCACTTTCTCAAGTTCGGTCTGCGACATGGCGCGAAGCACGTTGCGTCCGATGCGGCCGAACCCGTTAATAGCATATTTGGCCATATTGATAAGATCTGTTAATTGTTGAAAAATTGCCCACCGAACCACTCAGCTCAGCAGCGCTCGACGAGTTTAAACTTACTGCCCCGACAAGTCAATACAAATTTCACCGCAGATGCGTTTTCTCTAACTGAGTAATCTGCGTTGGAATGCCACACAAAACAGCGTGAACAAGAGTCTAAAATTCGCGCTGCAACAAATAATCCGCGATGTTCAGCAGCGACGTGCGAGCGGACTCTGCAAAAGTGTTGAGTGCGGCGCGAGCCTGAGCGGTGCAGGTGCGGGCCTCGGCTCGCGCCTTTTCCAGACCGACTAAGGCGCAATAGGTTGCTTTCCCGGCCTTCTCATCCTTTCCGATGCTTTTGCCGAGCACCTCGGGGGAGGAAGTGACGTCCAGGATATCATCAATGAGTTGGAAAGCAAGACCGAGGTTGCGAGCGTAGAATGAGAGGGAATCCAACTGTTGTTGGGAGCAGGCCGCGCTCATGGCGCCGAGGCGAACAGAGGCCTCAATGAGAGCGGCTGTTTTACCCAGGTGGATAGCGCGGATTTCGCGGAGCGAGAGAGGACGGCCCTCGCCCTCCAAGTCCAGGGCCTGACCGCCCACCAGGAAGAGACTGCCGGTGAGTCGTGCCAGCTCGCCCACGTAGTCGCGCACGCCGTAGCGTTCATTTTCGGGCACGCGTGCCGCCATGGCAAAAGCTTCGGTGAGCAACGCATCCCCGGCGAGCACGGCCATTCCTTCGCCAAACACCTTGTGATTGGTCGGTTTCCCGCGGCGCAGATCATCGTTGTCCATGCAGGGCAAATCATCGTGGATCAGCGTGTACGTGTGCAGCGTTTCCAGAGCGCATGCGGCATTCAGAGCGGTGTGCTCACTGCCGCCGCAGGCTTTGGCGGACTCCAGGCAGAGCAGAGGGCGGATGCGCTTGCCGCCCGCAAAGATGCTGTAGCGCATGGCACGGTGCAAAGTCGCGGAGGGTTCGGCATCCTGCGGAGGAAGGAGCGCGGCGAGGCGCTGCTCCACCTTTTGAGCGGTTGCCCGGATAAGGGTGGGGATGTCCGTCATAACCAAAGCAAGTGAGGGGGGTCAGCGGATGAGCAATTCCGCAATTTGCACCGCGTTGAGGGCGGCGCCCTTGCGGACTTGATCGCCCACAACCCACAGACTCAGGGCGTTCGGAATCGCCAGATCCTTGCGGATACGCCCCACGTAGCAGGTGTCGCCATTCGTTGAGTCGAGGGGAGTGGGCCATACTCCCTGCGCCGGGTCGTCCATGAGCGCCACACCGGGCATACCGGCGTAGCAGGCGCGGGCAGAGTCCGCATCTACCGGCTTGTCGAACTGTGCCACACAGGAGACGGAGTGACTGCGGAATACCGGCACGCGCACGCAGGTGCAGCTCACCTGAAGATCCGGCAGGCTCATAATCTTGCGCGCTTCGTTAAGCATCTTGAGCTCCTCTTTTGTGTACCCGGTATCGGTGAAGCGGTCGATTTGAGGCAACACGTTGAAAGCGATCTGGCGCGGATAAGTTCTACACACCACAGGCTCTCCTTGCACAATGGCTCGCACTTGATCCTCAAGTTCTGCAATGCCGTGCTGTCCGCTGCCGGAGACCGCCTGGTAGCTGCTCGCTACGATCATACGCAGGCCGAACTTGAGATGCAGCGGGTAGAGCGCCATGAGCGTGATGATAGTCGTGCAATTCGGGTTGGCGATGATATTGCGCGGGTGGCGCAGAGCGGCGTCGGCATTGATTTCCGGCACCACGAGAGGCACATTCTCCTCTTGTCGGAATGCGGAGGAATTATCCACGACCACGCACCCGGCATCGGCCGCGATGGGAGCGTACTCCCGCGATATGTCGCCACCCGCTGAAAACAACGCGATATCGATGCCTTGAAAACTCTCCGGGCGAAGTTCCTCCACCTCCAGCACCGTGCCCGCATATTCCACCTTCTTTCCTGCAGAGCGCGCCGAGGCCAGCAACTTCAACTCCGAGAGAGGGAATTTTCGCGACTCCAGGCATTTTTGAATTTCTACTCCCACGGCTCCCGTGGCGCCCACTATGGCTACTTTCGGCTGCGCATTCATCGTCTGCTCGTGCGCGAGTATAGCGTATTTTCGCTAAATGGCAAGTGAAATATAGTCTTGCAGGATTGTTGTGTGGATTGCAAAATTAAATGCAACAGGTTCTTGGCACAAAAAAGGGTGCCAAGAAGTTCAAAGCATGCTAGAGTA
>CANRET010000018.1 GCA_947629715.1 uncultured Akkermansia sp. | reverse complement strand
GATTTCAAATGAGAAGCGTAAGACGACTGGGTGAGGCGATGCAATGGGGTGAAGTAGTGGGAGAGAAGCTGCGCCTTCGAGAAACACGAACGATAACCTCTTAAAACAATATGAACGAGAATGAGATGATCCATTGGGTACGGGAAGAGGCGGAGCGTGGGGACGCGGAAGCTGCCATGACACTTGCGGAATGCTACATGAAGGGCGAGGGCGTGGAAAAGAATGAGGAAGAAGCCCTGGCGTGGTTCCGCAAGGCAGCAGAGATGAAGAGTAAGGGCTCGGCAGCCACAGACGCAGCGCCTGAGTCGGCTTCTGATCTCGCTCCGACCACGGTGGCGCCGGCTCAAAGTTCGACACCGGCACCGGTGGCACCGACTCCGGCAGTGGCGCCGCAGACGACGCAGCCGAAGAAGGGAGGACGACGCAAGTTGTGGGTGGCCGTGGCTGCAGGGTTGGTGGTCATGATAGGCGGAGGCGTGGGGGCGTACTACGTGCTGCGGGAGGATCCGTACGTTGCGTATCAGAGGTTGACCAAAGAAGGGAAGGTGATCGAGGCGATGGAGCGCCTGCGCGAGGCAGCGGAGGACGGCAACGCCGTCGCGCAGGGTAAACTCGGTGAGTGCTATGCGAACGGCGAGAGTGTGAGCAAGGATATGGCGGAGGCGGTGAAATGGTATCGCGCGGCGGCGGAGCAAGGAAATGCAGAGGCGCAGTGCAGGCTCGGAGTGTGCTATAAGAGAGGCAATGGAGTGCGCAAGGATTATGAGCAGGCGGTGAAGTGGTATCGAGCGGCGGTAGAGGGAGGCAACATCGCTGCGCAGGGCGAGCTTGGCGTGTGTTATGAGAATGGCTGGGGAGTGAGTAAGGACATGGCGGAGGCGGTGAAATGGTATCGCACGTCGGCAGAGCAGGGGGACCCCTATGCGCAGTGTGGCCTCGGCGCGTGCTATTACAGCGGCAATGGAGTGCGCAAGGATGTGACAGAGGCGGTGAAGTGGTGGCAGAAGGCAGCGGAGCAGGGGCATGCTGGGGCGCAGGGCGCCCTCGGCGCGTGCTATGCGAACGGTTGGGGAGTGAGTAAGGACATGACGGAAGCGGCAAAGTGGTATCGCATGGCTGCGGAACAGGGAAATGCGGAGGGGCAGTACGCCCTCGGGGTGTGCTATGCGAACGGCGAGGGGGTGGATAAGGACATAGCGGAGGCGGTGAAGTGGTATCGCACAGCGGCGGAACAGGGGAATGCGAAGGCTCAGTCTAATCTTGGAGGGTGCTATTACGCCGGCTCAGGAGTGGGCAAGGATGTGGCGGAGGCGGTGAAGTGGTGGCAAAAGGCAGCGGAGCAGGGGCATGCTGGGGCGCAGGGCGCCCTCGGGGTGTGCTATGCGAATGGCGAGGGGGTGAGCAAGGATGTGGCGGAGGCAGTAAAGTGGTACCGAGCGGCAGCGGAGCAGGGATATGCGGAGGCGCAGAATAACCTTGGTTGGTGCTATGAGAAAGGCAATGGAGTGAGCAAGGACCTGATGGAGGCGGTGAAGTGGTGGCAGAAGGCAGCGGAGCAGGGGTATGCTCAGGCACAGGCTGCCCTCGGGGTGTGCTATGCGAACGGCGAGGGGGTGAGCAAGGATGTGGCGGAGGCGGTGAAGTGGTGGCAGAAGGCAGCGGAGCAGGGGCATGCGGTGGCACAGTGGAATCTTGGCGTGTGCTATGCGAACGGCAATGAAGTGAGCAAGAATTACGCGGAGGCAGTGAAGTGGTTTCGCGCGGCAGCGGAGCAGGGGAATGCACAGGGGCAGTATAACCTTGGCGTGTGCTATGCGAACGGCAATGGAGTGAGCAAGAATTACGCGGAGGCGGTGAAGTGGTATCGCGCAGCAGCGGAGCAGGGGGATGCGAAGGCGCAGAATAGCCTTGGCTGGTGCTATGCGAACGGCTCGGGGGTGGATAAGGACATAGCAGAGGCGGTGAAGTGGTATCGCTCAGCAGCGGAGCAGGGGAATGCGAATGCGCAGTTGAATCTTGGCGTGTGCTATTACAACGGCAATGGAGTGAGCAAGAATTACGCGGAGGCAGTGAAGTGGTTTCGCGCGGCAGCGGAGCAGGGGCATGCACAGGGGCAGTATAACCTTGGCGTGTGCTATGCGAACGGTTGGGGGGTGAGCAAGAATTACGCGGAGGCGGTGAAGTGGTATCGCGCGGCAGCGGAGCAGGGGTACACGGATGCGCAGAATAATCTTGGCTGGTGCTATGCGAACGGCGAGGGGGTGAGCAAGGACATGGCGGAAGCGGTGAAGTGGTATCGCTCAGCAGCGGAGCAGGGGGATGCGGAGGCGCAGTGCAGACTTGGCGTGTGCTATTACAACGGCGATGGAGTGAGCAAGGATGTGACAGAGGCGGTGAAGTGGTTTCGCCTGGCGGCGGAGCAGGGGGTTGAGGTGGCGCAGGTTGCCCTCGGTGTGTGCTATGCGAGATATGAGTTGGGCGAGGACATGACGGAGGCGGTGAAGTGGCTCCGCGCGGCGGCGGGGCAGGGCGATGCAGAGGCGCAGTACAAGCTTGGTGTGTGCTATGAGAGCGGCAATGGAATGAGTAAGGACATAGCGGAGGCGGTGAAGTGGTATCGTGCTGCAGCGGAGCAGGGGCAAGCGGGTGCGCAGTGTGGACTTGGCGTGTGCTATGCGACCGGCAATGGAGTGAGCAAGAACTTGAAGGAGGCAGTGAAGTGGTTTCGCGCGGCAGCGGAGCAGGGGCAAGCGGATGCGCAGTGTAACCTCGGCAAGTGCTATGCGACCGGCAAAGGAGTGAGCAAGAACTTGAAGGAGGCAGTGAAGTGGTATCGCGCGGCAGCGGAGCAGGGGAATGCAGATGCGCAGTTTTTGCTTGGCCTATGTTATGAAGAAGGTGATGGGGTGAGCAAGGACATGACAGAGGCGGTGAAGTGGGTTCGCCTGGCGGCAGAACAGGGGCATGCAGGGGCGCAATTTAGCCTTGGCGTGTGCTATGAGATCGGCTGGGGGGTGAGTAGGGACATGGCAGAGGCGGTGAAGTGGTACCGAGCGGCAGCGGAGCAGGGGGACGAGGCGGCAAAGAAGGCTCTTCAGA
The DNA here is from genome assembly GCA_947629715.1 of uncultured Akkermansia sp. GTDB lineage: Bacteria > Verrucomicrobiota > Verrucomicrobiia > Verrucomicrobiales > Akkermansiaceae > Akkermansia. Next base: position 32,237 of record CANRET010000018.1, on the reverse strand, counting down.
ATCTGCGTTTCTGAAAATACGAACGATAACATTCTGAAAAAATGAACGAGAACGATATGATCCATTGGGTGCGGGAAGAGGCGGAACGCGGGGACGCGGAGGCTGCTATGACACTTGCAGAATGCTACATGAAGGGCGAAGGCGTGGAAAAGAACGAGGAAGAAGCCCTGGCGTGGTTCCGCAAGGCGGCGGAGCAGGGATATGAAGGCGCCAGACCATCCGCAAGTCAGTTGAGAATGGGAAGAGCATCTGTCATGAGGATTCGGGAGAGTGAACGATTATGGCATTGATTAAGAAAAAGCATCGAAATCGGATTCTTCAGAACAGGAAATTCATTAAATTCTCAGCTGACAAAACTATCTGACATACCAATGAAAAAAGAAGGCGGACAAAATCGACAAGATAAAGAAAAGAAGGTAAATCGTGCAGGGAGCAGTGTGTCCCAGGCATGTCGGGGTATGTGTATGCCTTTGTTGTTTGGATTGCTCTGCGTGGCAGGTGGAGTATCGGTGGTTGCTCAGGCTGACGAAGCGAACAATCCGTTATTGAGATTTCTCCTTCAGGAAGATGATGAAACGTCTGATTCGGATCAGCCTACGAAGGAGGTGCAGGGTTATCGCGCGGCAGCGGAGCAGGGGGATGCGGATGCGCAGTGCAAGCTTGGCTTGTGCTATGCGAACGGCGATGGAGTGAGCAAGAATTACGCGGAGGCAGTGAAGTGGTTTCGTGCGGCAGCGGAGCAGGGACATGCAAACGCAGAGACATACTTAGGCGTGTGCTATGCGGGCGGCAGCGGAGTGAGTAAGGATATGACAGAGGCGGTGAAGTGGTGGCAGAAGGCAGCGGATCAGGGGCATGCGGTGGCGCAGTGGAATCTTGGCGTGTGCTATGCGAACGGCAATGGGGTGAGCAAGAATTACGCGGAGACAGTGAAGTGGTTCCGCGCGGCAGCGGAGCAGGGGAATGCACAGGGGCAGTATAATCTTGGCGTGTGCTATGCGAACGGTTGGGGGGTGAGCAAGAATTACGCGGAGGCGGTGAAGTGGTATCGCGCGGCAGCGGAGCAGGGGGACACGGATGCGCAGAATAATCTTGGCTGGTGCTATGCGAACGGCTCGGGGGTGAATAAGGACATAGCGGAGGCGGTGAAGTGGTATCGCGCAGCAGCGGAGCAAGGGCATGCGAATGCGCAGTTGAATCTTGGCGTGTGCTATTACAACGGCGATGGAGTGAGCAAGGATGTGACGGAGGCGGTGAAGTGGTTTCGCCTGGCGGCAGAGCAGGGGGTTGAAGCGGCGCAGGTTGCCCTCGGTGTGTGCTATGCGAGATATGAGTTGAGCGGGGACATGACGGAGGCGGTGAAATGGTTGCGCTTGGCCGCAGAGCAGGGGGATGCAGAGGCGCAGCGCAAGCTTGGCGTGTGCTATTACAACGGCGATGGAGTGAGCAAGAACATGACAGAGGCGGTGAAGTGGTGGCGGAATGCGGCGGAGCAGGGGAATGCGGAGGCGCAGAAAAACCTTGGCGTGTGTTATGGTAACGGCGATGGAGTGAGCAAGGACGCGGCGGAGGCGATGAAGTGGTATCGCGCAGCAGCGGAGCAAGGGCATGCGAATGCGCAGTTGAATCTTGGCGTGTGCTATTACAACGGCGATGGAGTGAGCAAGGACGCGGCGGAGGCGATGAAGTGGTTTCGCCTGGCGGCGGAACAGGGGGATGCGCAGGCGCAGTATAATCTTGGCGTGAGTTATGATAACGGCAAAGGAGTGAGCAAAGATGAGAGAGAAGCAGTAAAATGGTATCGCCTGGCAGCGGAGCAGGGGGATGCGGATGCGCAGTATAATCTTGGCGTGTCCTACTATAATGGTACAGGCGTGAGTAAGGATGTGACAGAGGCGGTGAAGTGGTTTCGCCTGGCGGCGGAACAGGGGCTTGCGCAGGCTCAGTGGAGTCTTGGCGTGAGATACTATAATGGTATTGGTGTACGTAGGGATCGAGCTGAGGCAAGGCGGTGGATTCAGAAAGCAGCGGATCAGGGGCATGAGGGTGCGAAGGAAGATCTCAGGAAATTACGTTTTTGAGAAACTCGAACGATATAAACAATATGAACGAAAACGACATGATCCATTGGGTACGCGAAGCGGCGGAACGCGGAGACGCGGAGGCTGCCATGAAGCTTGCGGAATGCTACATGAAGGGCGAAGGCGTGGAAAAGAATGAGGAAGAAGCCTTGGCCTGGTTTCGCAAGGCAGCGGAGCTGAAGAGCAAGGACTCGGCAGTCACGACCGCAGCGCCTGCGCCTGCTTCTGATACCATTCCGACCACGGCGACGCCGGTTCAAAGTCCAACACCGGCAGTGGCGCCGCAGACGACGCCGACAAAGAAGGGAGGGCGACGCAAGTTGTGGGCGGCGGTGGCGGCCGGGTTGGTGATCTTGATCGGCGGCGGCGTAGGGGCGTACTATGCGCTTCGGGAGGATCCGTACGTTGCGTATCAGCGGCTGACCAAAGAAGGGAAGGAAAGGGAGGCGCTGGAGTATTTGCGCGAAGCGGCGGAGGACGGCAACGCCGAGGCGCAGTTCAACCTTGGCGTGTGCCATGAGTTTGGCAAGGGGGTGCGTAAGGACATGACGGAGGCAGTGAGGCTGTACCGCTTGGCTGCAGATCAGGGAAATGCGGCTGCGCAGTGTAACCTTGGCGTGTGCTATGAGTACGGCAACGGCATGAGCAAGAACATGACGGAGGCAGTGAGGCTGTATCGCAAAGCGGCGGAGCAGGGGAATGCGACGGCTCAGTGTAACCTTGGCAATTGCTATGCTAACGGCTGGGGAGTGAGCAAGGATATGACGGAGGCGTTGAAGTGGTACCGCATGGCGGCGGATCAGGGGAATGCGCGTGCGCAGTGTATTCTCGGGAAATGCTATGATTACGGAATTGGTGTTAATAAGGATGCGAGTGAGGCGGTAAAGTGGTATTTGAAGGCAGCTCCGCAAGGAGATCTGGAAGCGCAGTATGAGTTAGCAAGAAATTATGAGAATGGTTGGGGTGTGGGTAAGGATATAGCGCAGGCGGTGAAGTGGTACCGCATGGCGGCGGATCAGGGGAATGCGCGTGCGCAGTGTAACCTTGGCTGGTGTTACGAGACAGGCGCTGGAGTGAGCAAGGACATGACGGAGGCGGTGAAGTTGTATCGCATGGCAGCGGAGCAGGGGTATGCGCGTGCACAGTGTAGCCTTGGCGTGTGCTACAGAGACGGCTTGGGAGTGAGCAAGGACTACGCAGAGGCGGTGAAGTGGTATCGCAAAGCAGTGGATCAGGGGAATGCGAATGCGCAAACTCACCTTGGTTTTTGCTACGAAAAAGGCTTGGGAGTGAGCAAGGATGTGATGGAGGCGGTGAGGCTGTACCGCAAGGCAGCGGAGCAGGGGGAGCCATGTGCGCAGTGTAACCTTGGCGTGTGCTATGAGTACGGCAATGGAGTGAGCAAGAACATGACGGAGGCAGTGAGGCTGTACCGCTTAGCGGCAGATCAGGGAAATGCGCGTGCGCAGTGTAACCTTGGTTGGTGCTATGAGTACGGCACTGGAGTGAGCAAGGATATGATGGAGGCGGTGAGGCTATACCGCAAGGCGGCAGATCAGGGGTATGCGCGTGCGCAGCATAGCCTCGGTTGCGTCTATCGAGATGGCAATGGAGTGAGCAAAGACTACGCAGAGGCGGTGAAGTGGTTTCGCAAAGCAGCGGATCAGGGGTATGCGTATGCGCAGTGTAACCTTGGCTGGTGCTATGAGTACGGCAGGGGAGTGAGCAAGGACATGACGGAGGCGGTGAGGCTGTACCGCTTGTCAGCGGATCAGGGAAACATGTACGCGCAGTTTAACCTTGGCGTGTGCTATGAGTACGGCACTGGAGTGAGCAAGGATTACGCAGAGGCGGTGAAGTTATGCCGCTTGGCTGCGGAGCAGGGGCATGCGAGTGCGCAGCGTAACCTCGGGTGGTGCTATCAGAACGGCTTGGGGGTGAGCAAGGATATGGCTGAAGCCGTGAAGTGGTATCGGAAAGCGGCGGATCAGGGAAATGTGATTGCCCAGAATGATCTCGGCGTGTGCTATAGGAACGGCTTGGGAGTGAGTAAAGATGAGAGGGAGGGGGTGAAGTGGTATCGCAAAGCAGCGGAGCAGGGGCATGCGGGTGCGCAGTGTAACCTTGGCTTGTGCTATGAGTACGGCAATGGAGTGAGCAAGGACATGACGGAGGCGGTGAAGTGGTATCGCATGGCAGCGGATCAGGGAAACATGTACGCGCAGAACAATCTTGGCTTCTGCTATGAGAAAGGCCTGGGAGTGAGCAAGGATATGATGGAGGCGGTGAGACTGTATCGCCTAGCGGCGGAGCAGGGAAATGTGGGTGCGCAGTGTAACCTTGGCATTTGCTATGCCAACGGCCTGGGAGTGAGCAAGGATTACGCAGAGGCGGTGAAGTGGTATCGCATGGCGGCGGATCAGGGGAATGCGGGAGCGCAGTGTGGCCTTGGCTGGTGCCATTACAACGGCAATGGCGTAAGCAAGGATTATGCAGAGGCAGTGAGACTGTATCGCTTGGCGGTGGATCGGGGAAATGCGCAAGCTCAGTGTAACCTTGGCGTGTGCTATGAGTACGGCAACGGCGTGAGCAAAAACATGATGGAGGCGGTGAGACTGTATCGCTTGTCAGCAGATCAGGGGAATGCGAATGCGCAGTGTAATCTTGGCTGGTGCTATGAGAACGGCCGGGGTGTGAGCAAGGATATGCCGGAGGCGGTGAAGTTATACCGCTTGGCAGCAGATCAGGGAAATGCACGTGCGCAGTGCAGTTTAGCTAATTGTTATTACACAGGGAAGGGAGTAAGACAGGATCGGGCGGAGGCTCGTCGTCTTTACCAAATGGCAGCGGATCAGGGGAACGAAGCGGCGGCGGATAATCTGCGGAAGTTAAAGTTTTAACCAACCAACGAGACAAAACAGATGAGAGCGAAACAAATCGTGATGATGCTGGGAATGGCGGTGGCGCTGAGTGGGTGTGAAAGCGATTCTTTGCCGAAGTACTACCACTCGATGAACAACCCGAACATCGAGGAGAGCGACCCCGCATGGCTTGTGCAGAGCACGGCTCAGGGCTATGAGCTGACTGCGTGGGGGCGGCATCTTGTAGCGGGAGTGGATCCGGCGGCGTATGAAAAGTGGAGCGATGCGATGTTCTCGCACCTCAAGACGTGTAAGCGAGGACTCGAGGAACAGCAGGCAGCGCTCTCCGCACAGGGGCGGCAGGATTACGGGCTGGTGTGCGCGAAACTCAGCCAAGCGCCCACGACGCCGGTTCCCTACGCGGGACGCTCCTACGGCACGCCCATTATGGAGGACAACGAACTGGTGGTGCAGGTTGGGGGAGGTTACGAGCTGCAGCCGTGGCTGCGTGCGTGCGCGCAGAGTCTCACGGCGCGTCAGGTGTCGGCTCCGCGCACGTATTATGCAGCGTGCAGCGCGATGATGCACGCGGAGATAGCCTTGAGGAAGCACGCCGGAGAACTTACGTCGCAAGGGAAGAAAGACTGCGAGCTGCTGCGGGATCGCTTGCGCTACGTGGAATACGGTTGATAAGGGAAGGGCGAGCGCGGCTTTCATGAGAGGCGATGAGCGTCGCGCTTTTCGGTTGCCTCGACGCGCGGTCGATAGACCTTGACATGGCGCGGTGGATTGTGCTATACGGAGGCTATGAATGCGAAAACTGCTTTTCTCCTGCTGGCTGCCTTGGCGGGCGGCTCGGCGATCGCTGCTGAGGATGCGACGGCGCAGGCGCAGGTGCGCAAGGTTGCGCTTTTCAAGAATGGGTGCAACTGGGTGGAGATGAGCGCGCCTCTCCCGGATGCGTCGCGTGTGCGGATCACCGGGATGCCCGATGCTCTGCTGGGCACGGTGTGGTGGGATGCGGCGAGCGGCGTGCGGCAGTTGGAGGGTGGCAGTGTGGAGGTCGAGTCGGTCATGGAGAGCTACGACTACGCGGATTTGTTGATGGCGAATGCGGGGAAGCAGGTGAAGATTTTCCTGAAGAAGGATCGTCAGGCGGAGGGTAAACTTCTGCCGACAGCGAAGCGGGAGTCGCCGAAAGGCTCCTTCCCGAAGCAGGAGAGAGCGGCGGTCGTGAGCGCACCCAAAATTTTCTTTGTGCAGACGGCGAACGGTGTGCAGAGCGTGGCGGCCGAGGATGTGACGGGCGTGGACTTTGCGGAGGCGCCGCAGCAGCCGATGGAGAAGGTGGTGAGCAACATCGTGACCGCGCAGCTGGAGAAGCCGAATCCGGGGGCGGAGCTGCGCTTCGGCTACGTGTCCGACAGCATGAGCTGGCTGCCGGAATACAGTCTGGAACTCGGGGAGGAGGGTAAGGCGAAGCTCACTTGCCGCGCGAACATCATCAACGAGCTGGCCGACATGAAGGACGTGGAGCTCCGGCTGGTCAGCGGGTTTCCGGCGTTGGGCGAAGCGATAGTGCCTTCTCCCCTCAACCGCGCGATGAAGCTGCAGGACTTTTTGAAGCGACTGGGCTTTTTGACGGAGGAGAGAAACAACTCCATGAGGATGATGAGCGCAGGCGTGGCAGCGCCTTGCGTAGCAGAATCGGATGATTTCGAAGATGACGAGGGGGAGGAGGGCAGCAAGCAGGTGGAAGATCTCTTCTTCTACACCCTGCCGCATTTCAGCTGCGAACGAGGCAAGAGCCTCCTGCGCGAGCTGTTCTCCTGTGAGGTCCCCTACAGCCATGTGTACACTTGCCGCGTGCCGAATCAATCGATGCTGGAAAGACTTTCGCGGAGCGGCGATCCCGTGGCGGATGTATGGCATTGTATCCGGCTCAGCAACTCGAGCAAGCAGGCGTGGAGCACGGGAATTGTGACCTGCACGACGGGCGGACAGATCGCCGCACGCTCTACGCTTTATTTTGCCGCGCCGGGAGCGGAAACTCTGCTGCGGCTTAACAAGAGCATGCAGGCCATGGTGCAGTGCAGCGAGGAGTTGGTGAAGCGCGAGGAGCGAAATGTTCCCGGACGACGCAACGATTCCGTGACGGTGAGCGCCTTCCGGGGCACCGTCACGCTCAGGAACAGTTCCGATCGACCGATGGAACTGCGCCTCACGAAAGAGGTCAATGGTCTCGTGACGGAAGCGGGCAAGGAGGGTAAAATCAACGTGAGTCCCAGTTACTCCGGCAATCCGCATTCCGTCATCACGTGGAAGTTTACCGTGCCACCGGGCGAAGAGGCTGAGTTGACCTACGCCTACGAGTACGAGAACGACTGATCTGCGCCGGAGAATGGCTCAGAGGAAGTGCATCAGACGGGGGCGTACGCCTTCTCGTCACTGTCCTCTTCTGGCTTCAAGACGGCCATGATCATGATTCGCCTCCCGCGCCTGCTGCGCCAAGGTTGCGCGCAAGTGCGGGAATTTCTCAAATTGTAAACCGCAAACGGGACGCCTTTTTTCTCGAGACGGATGTATGCTCTCCGCGCCGAGAGGCTGGCGGGAGGGGCCCCCTCAAATGTCCAGGGTCATCTGGTCGGCGTCATTCACATCCGGGGGCAGGGGGGAGTGATGCTTCGGTTCGGAAGCTTGTCCGGATTGAGCGATGGCGGTATCTGTCGCCGCCGCCTCTCCTCCTTCCGCAGGGGCTTGGGACGCCGGTTCCGGCATGATGCGCGCGATGCGCTCCACCGGGTTTTTGGTGACGATGTTGCCGAGTACGGCACGTCCTTTCACGCGCAGGCTGCCGAAGTCGTACGGCACCGGGCGGCGCAGCTTTTTGAATTGATTTTTCAGATGCACATTCACGCGGATGGCCGAGCTGTCCTCTTCCGTAGCGTGCACTGAGAAGAAGAAGACGCGCGTACCTTTGGCGCCCTGGGTGAGCTGGTATTCCTTGTCGCGGGTGAAGCCTCCCAAACGGAAACGCTTGGCATAGCAGGTTCCCTCTTTGCCATCGCGGTAAATCATGTTGAAGACCCAATCCTGCCCGGGACGCAGCACGCGGATGTCCAGCAGCTTCTTTCCGACGTAGAATTTGTCCTGCACGCGGCGCACCATCATCACCCCCTGCGAATCGATGGTGAGAATATCGCTCATGGTGGAGCATTTTTCGATGGCGGTTCCCTTTTTCACGCCGTAGCCGGCGAAGCCTTCCTCGTCGATGTAGAGCGTCTCGTTTTCCACGGCGGCTTCGGCGCGGGTGATGGTATCAAAGACGCAGAGTTCCGTGCGGCGTTCGCGGCCCTCGCCGTACTTCTTTTGCAGACCCTCAAACCAGCGGATGGTGTAACGCGTGAGCTGGGCGAGATTTTTATGCGTCTGCTCCATCTGCTTTTCCAAATCCTCAATGCGTTTTTCCGCCTCGTGAATTTCGTATTTCGCAATTTTTTTGATGCGAATTTCCGTGAGGCGGATGATGTCGTCCTGCGTGACTTCGCGGAAGAAGTCTTTGACGAACGGAGCGAGCTTTTTGGCAATCTGGGCGAGGGATTGCTCCCAACTGTTGCTTTGTTCGAGGACCTTGTAGATGCGGTTCTCGATGAAGATTTTTTCCAGACTCGTCTGCATCCACGATTCGCGCAATTCTCCGAGCTGCACTTCCAGCTCCTGCCGCAAGATCTCGCGCGTGTTGTCCACATTAGCCTTCAGAATGTCGCTCACTCCAAGGAACACCGGCTTGCGATTCCTGATGACCACCGCCTTCGGCGAGATGCTCACCTGGCAGTCCGTGAAGGCGTACAGCGCGTTGCAGGTTTTCTCTACATCCGCCCCCGCCGGCAGGTGCAGCAATATATCCGCCGCGGCCGCCGTGTTGTCCTCGATTTTTGCGAGTTTCACTTTGCCCTTTTCCATGGCGGATTCGATGCTCTGGATGAGCGACTCGGTGGTCGTGCCGTAGGGTATCTCCGTGATGCGGATGAGGCGTTTGGTCGAGGTGTCGAGTCGGGCTCGGCAGCGCAGGCGACTGCTGCCGGTGCCGTCATTGTAGCCGGAGACATCCAGCAAACCGCCCGTGGGGAAGTCGGGATAGAGCTCAAACTCCTCTCCGCGCAAGTAGTGAATCGCGGCCTCAATGATCTCGTTGAAATTGTGCGGCAGAATGAGACAGTTCATGCCCACGGCGATGCCCAGAGCTCCCTGAGCCAGCAGGAGCGGGAATTTGACCGGCAGAGCCACCGGCTCCTTGTTGCGACCGTCGTAGCTGAGTTTCCACTGCGTCACCTTCGGACTGTACACCACTTCCTTGGCAAAGGCGGACAGCCTCGCTTCGATGTAGCGCGGCGCCGCAGCGGCATCGCCCGTCAGGATGTTGCCCCAGTTCCCCTGCGTTTCGATGAGCAAATCCTTTTGTCCGAGGGTGACGAGCGCACTGCCGATGGAGGCGTCCCCGTGCGGGTGGTACTTCATCGTATCGCCCACGATATTGGCCACTTTGTTGAAGCGTCCGTCATCCATGCGCTCCATGGAGTGCAGGATGCGACGCTGCACGGGTTTCAACCCATCGTCCACGTGCGGCACCGCGCGTTCAAGAATCACATAGGAGGCGTATTCCAGATAATAGTCCCCGAACATGCGTTGAATTTTGCTCGGGTTCTCCTGCAGGTACACCGGGATATTCTCGTCGCTCATACGTTGCCTCTTGTCGGACCATTCTACCCGATTTTTCTTTTTTTGCAAGCACGAGAAGCTGAGCGCCCCGCGTCAAATGCATTGGAGGAAAGCCGGTCATTGCCCCGGCGCATTCGCCCAGAAAGAAAGAGAAATGAGCAAGCAGTTGTTTTCCAGTGCAATGGCGCGGCGCGCGTTTCGGCATGTCCGAAGCCGAGTGCATGCGCCTGGCTGTTGCCTTCGTTCGATGACAACATCTTTAGCCTCTCTTTAGCACACCAGCAGGGAGTCCTCGCGACGGTACACGCCTTCCATGGCGATGTAGCGCGTGCGCAACAGCTCCGCCGAGCGGTGGCCCATCTCCAGCTGCAGCTCGGCGTAGTTGCGGAAGGTGGCCAGATGGTGCGTGGCAAAGGTGTGACGCAGCACGTCCGGCTGCCAGTTCTTGAAGTCGGCAGCGCGGTGCAGGCGTGCTCGGAGACGACGCCAGTTTGGCGGACAAATCTGCTCGTCCCCGGGACGCCGGATGTGCTGCAAGATGCGTGTCAGCGGCGGAAAGATGGTGACGTGCCGTGCGCCGCCGGTCTTGCTGTGGCGTGGGGCAATGCAGATGACGCCGCCATCGAGCCGCACATCGCTCCAGCGCAACCGCTCCACCTCGTTCGGGCGTACACCCGCATAGAGCATGATGGCTGTAGCGGCGAGGCAAGCGCCACCCTCGAAGGTCTCGGCGGTGCGCATTAACCGTCCGATCTCCTCCTTGTTCAGGATGCTGATGCGTTTCTCCTCAAGTCTCTCCGGTTCAACCTTGCGCACCGGGTTTTCCTCGCACCAGCCTCGCTTGCACGCCGTGGAGAACACCCCGCTGAGGATGAGTCTTGCTTTGTTTCGTTGCCGTGGCGTGTCGAAAGCCTCCCGGATATAGTCTCGGCATTCTTCGGCGGAGATGCTGCGCATGCGCCTGATCTCCAGACCCTTGCACCGTCTCATGAAGCGCCTCGCGATGCCGCGGAAGTCGCACAATGTCCGAGTCCGCCGGTCCTTCCTTGCCTCCAGCGCCACCTCTACCGCCCGGGCAAAGGTGACCGTCTTTTCGCGCCGCCGCAGTTCCTCTTCCCCTGCCGCAATGCACGCCACGGCGCGCTTCACGCGGCCTCTCCCCGCTTCCAACGCCCGTTTCGCTACCAACGCCGCTTCCAGCACATCCACCCCCGTCTGCCGCAGCACCTCCACAGCCGCCAGCTCCGTCGTTCTATCAGATTTTGTTTTCATTGTGATACGTATTTAGAATCCGTATGCAAGAAGAAAATATGACACGCCAACGAAATTTACCAGACCTACGTTGAGAGAGCTTCTTCCTCAAGAGAAGACAACCTGCAAAAGTCCATCAAATGCCTCGCTTGTCAAAAACAAACTAACTCATCATCAACAAAAAGAATCAGAAATGGTACGGATTCTAAATTCGGTACACTGCAAGCTGAGCTTGCGAACTAACGGGTAGCTACGAAAAAAGAACCATGAAAACAAGTATCTGGATTACGGGATTAATCATGTGGATGTGCAGTACCGCTCTGTATGGCACGACGGTTGAGGTAGAGGGGCGCGCCCCTGCAGACGAACCGATGGCACGTTCACAGGCACTGGCAGACGCCCTTCGGGAGGCTGTACGAACAGGTGCGGGCGTTGATTTGGTGAGCGAATCGCAGACGAAGAACTTCACGTTGGAATTTGACCGCATGTTCTCGCGTGCTCGCGGGTACGTCAAGAAGTATGAAATCATATCCACCGGCACCTCAGGAGACGGTTTTTATGTGGTTAAAGTCAAGGCGGATGTGGGCGAAGGGATGCCGGATACGAATGACAAGCTCACCCTGCAAATGATGGCTCGTGAGCACCAGGCGCCACGCGTGGCTATTCGCATCGACGAACAGATTGAGGAGGTAAAAAACGGTACATTGGCTTCTGACTGGTTACGTAACGAGGCAACCGAATGCGGTCTTCGTGTGGTAGAACTCGAGAGAACTCAGGGCGAGGGCGGTATGATGGCAAAGCGTGCGCAGGCTCTTGGTCGTGGGCAGGAAGCTGCTCTTCGCGGGCAAGGAACGGTTTCCGGTTGCGATTACATCATTGAGGGTACTGTTGTAGGCAGTAGCACAGGCGAGCAATCGTTTTACGGTAGCAAGCCCGGTAAGAAGTTTTCCCTCGGACTCAACTTGAAGGTCGTGGATGCAGCTACGGGGGTGGTCATCCTGGCGGAAAACGCCCCATCACGCGATATTCTCATTCGCCGCGTTACGTCCGATACGGCGGCTGCGCGGGAAGCCGTCCGTCAGCTCATGGAGGGGAGCCCTCGCGTAGCAGATTCGGATGCCGGCATGAAGCTCATTCGTCGCATTTTTGCCCACTGGGCGGCAGAGATGGATCTCGGAGCAATCTGCAAGCTCGAGTTCACAGGGATGGATCTTGCCACAGCTCAAAAACTGAAGGAAAAGCTAACCTCCGTGCAGAATGTGGGTTCTGTTTGGATCCGTAGCGTAGATCCGGCCGGAGTCACCGTGGTGGACTGCGAGGCACGGCTCCAACCACTGGAACTTGCAGCCATCATTGAATCATCTTTACCGGGCTTCAAGCTCGACCGTTCAGAGAACCGTTACCTCTCCTTCCGTCCTTCGGATAAAACAGCAGCGAAGGAAAACGTCGCCTCTCCCGCGCTCCTCTACGGCGGCATTGGCGGCGGTGTCGCGTTGGCGCTTGCCATTGCATTCTTCTTCTTGAAATCGAAACACTAAGCTAATTTCCTTATGAAACATTCATGTATTACGCTCGTCACGGCAGCGACTGCCGTTTTGGTTACTTCGTGTGGCACCCAGATTCAAATGATTGAGGCTGTGCCGGCAAAAGTCAACATGGCGCGTGGCTCCAAAGTGGCTATCGCTTACAAGGGATACCTTCCGGACAAGGTGGGCGATGAGCTTTTGTCTTTGATGACAAAGGATGGTTACTATACTTTTGTTCCATGGAATGCAGACTACACGATTTCCATTCAAGAACACTACGGATTGGTATCCACCCCCAGCTCATACCAGGTAGATTTCTATGTGATGCAAGGAGACCGGGGTAACGTTCTGTATAGTGGTAAGACGCCCGAGGAATCGGTGAGGACGACAGAGAAGTTGGCAAAGCACATATATGAGACATTTGCGCCTCATGAGAAGGAGTATAGTGTGCGAGTCAGCGTTGACAGCAAGAATCAACTCTTGCAGCAAGCAGTCGAGATGGCTCGCAAGAAAAACTACACGCAGGCGCGGGCCTTGGCGCTTGCTTCTTTGCAGCAGTTTCCCGAGGATCCGGAGACGTATTTCCTATTGGCTATGACAGAACGTGCTGATTCCAATTTTGCGAAGTCCAATGCATATCTGAAGAAAGCTTTGGAGTTAAAACCGGGGAAGGGCAAGTACAAGGCAGCTCTTCATAAGAACGAGGTCATTCAGACAAACGAAGCCAATGTCATCAATCAACTTTCCAACTAACCTGATAACTATGAAAATTACATCCGTATTTTACGCGTTGGCCGGGCTTTCATTGCTCGGGGCGACCACGGCAACGGCGGCGCCGAAGCCGGTGATTAAAGCGGCAGCTGAAAATAAACTGCCGGAGATTTGGCAAAAAGTGCCGGCGGCGCAAAGACTCTCTCTCGTGCGTGCTGCGGAGATGGATGCCCTGCGCATCTTGGCGGAGCGTATAACCGGGCTCTCGCTCGATGGGGAAAGCACCGTGCAAGACCTCGCTGCCACGAGTGACACCGTGCGCGGTGAATTGGCAGCCGTGCTTCGCGGCGTGAAAACCACGGAAGGTCCGACCTATCACGATGACGGTCGCGTGGAGGTTGTACGAGCCGTGAAGATCAATCAGCTCGTGCGCACAATCACGGAGAAAAAAGGAGGTTCTACAAAAGTGTCCCTCGATAATCAGCAAGATACGCTGGATGCGCTGGGCAATGCTGCCATTCCCGGTTCCCTCGGACAAAAGCGCATCCTTGCCAAGCGTGCGGCGGAGATGGATGTGTATCGCCGTCTTGCGGAGCGTGTAGCGGGGGTGCAGATTGTTGGCGAGACCACACTGAAAGACTTTGTCGCGAGTGACGACAAGCTGCGCGCCTCTTTCAGTCACACGATCAAATCGGCAGAGATCACTTCCATCGCCTTCAATGATGACGGCACGGCTTCCGTGGAGGCTACTCTTAAAATCGGTCCGCTGGTGCGCACGATTGTTAAACAGAAGTCGGCGCAAGGGAATGTGCTGAAGGTGGAAGAAAAAGCGGAACAGATGGAGATTACCGAGACCGGTAACGGTGCCCCTGTTGAAGAGGGAGCCGATGGCTCGTCCGCTCCTTCTTCCAAGGAAGTGGATACGGTGATTTCTTCGGTTCTGGCTGTGTCGCCTGCTGTGGAGTAAAACGAGATGATAAACACCATGAAAACGTCTTATCTCTTCATCTGCGGAGTAGCTGTAGTGATGCTTGCCGCTTGTAGTAGTGACAAGCCGACGGATGCCTCCAAGACCACGGCTGCACCTGCCACAGTTGCCGCTGCGCAATCCGCTGCGAAAGCACCTGTGCAAGCCGCTGTCAAGAAACAAACCGAGCCGGTAAAATCCGCCGTGAAAAAGGCTGTGAAAAAAGTGACCCCGAAGCCAGCCGCTCCAACCAAGGAGACGATCCGACAGACGGAGGAAGTCATCAGCACGCAAACGATTGTCAGTTGATTAAAACCCCATGAAACGCTTTCTCCTTTTCCCTCTCTTCCTCGCCTGCGCCGCTGTGGTGCAGGCGGGGGAAGACCCCTTTGCCAAATTGGCTTCCTCCCTCGTGGAGCAGCTGCCGCAGAAGGATAAGCCCATCAACCTCGGCGTAGGCAACTTTGTGTACGGCGATACGCAGATGATGTCCCCGCTCTCCACCACTATCCGCGAGGAGTTGGAAATTGCCCTGCCGAAGTCGCACAAGGTGCAAATCATCACCCGATCCGGATTGGATGAGCTGGAGACGGAGGGAGAGTTCCAGGCAACGGATCTCGTGGAGCCCGGCACGACGGTGTCCAAGGTGGCCGTGCAGGGTGTGGAGGGTATCGTTCGCGGTCGCTTCACCTCGGATGGTTCTACGGTGACTCTTTACACGGAGATCGCCTGGCTGGAGAGCGGGCGCATTACCAAGGACAAAGTGACGTGGCGCATCAATGAGGTAGCCGCGCGTGTCTGGCCAAGTAAGTCCGCCACCGAAGCTGCCGCGCGGGTGATGCCGCAAAACTTTGAGCAGTCCAAACAGGGAATTGCCGAGGTTGAAGCCGGTGCCGAAGAAGTGACGAACAATGCCAAACTCCTGAATGTGAAGCAGGAGATTCCTCTGCAGCTGCGCACGGTGGATGGTGAGCGCGTATACCAAGAGGGGGACACCGTTGCGTTCCGTGTGAAGGCGGCGGAGACTTGCCACATTGTGGTAATTTGTCACCAGAGTGACGGCACCTCTGTGGTGCTCTTCCCCAATCAATTTCACAAGGACACGCTGATTGAGGGCGGCAAGTGGGTGGACATTCCCGGCACGCTCAAGTCCGGCTTCGAAATCGAAATCGGCGAACCTTTCGGCTCGGATGTCGTTCAAGTCATCGCTTGCACCAATGAGAACGCTCTCCACAAGGAGATCAAAGACCTCGCCGCTGCCACCACGAAAGATGACCCCTATCCCGTGATGACACGCGGCATGAGCATTAAAAAAGCCAAGGCCGCTTCCAAAGCCGATCTTTCCAACCAAACCAAATGGGGAGAGAAACACATCATCGTGAGTACCTTCCCGAAAAATTGAATTAAAACAATTTATAAAGATTTCATTATGAACAAAATAATCATAAAAAACGCGAGGCGAATTAAACACCTGGAGTTCAGCTTACCTGAAAGGAAGGGAGTTTATCTTTTAGTGTCACCCAATGGTGGAGGTAAGAGTACTTTCCTTACTATTTTACATAAAATATGCAATGGAAAGGCCTTTGCTGAAAAATTTAAATCTTCATCACGTGATGGTAATATTGATGATTTTAGAGACACGGAAATAACATACATCTGCAAGGATGGGACTAAAGCAACATTTAGAAAGGGGGAAAAGCGTTGGGTTTCCAAGCCGAAGGATAATAGGCGGGTTTTGGAAAATTTTGGATATGAGAGTAGTTGTTTTATTGAGGCGGATCCGAAACGTATAGCTATTAAAAATGACGAAATTAAATTAGGTAAAAGAATTCAAGTGGCAGATGAAATTAAGACTTTGATGTGTGACTGGTTCTCTGAAGAAGATTTTAGGAAATTAGAGAAACTGAAAAATGCAAAAGGACGTGGGCGTGGCGGAGAATATTTTTACATTATTGAGAAAAGTAATGGGCGCTCGTATTCAGAGAAACACTTCAGTACTGGAGAATTAGCGATTGTTCGACTGCTTACCCAAATAGATTCAATAGCCCATAATAGTCTTTTACTCTTTGATGAAGCTGAATTAGCCTTACATCCTAAGGTCCAATTGAAGCTTTTGGAATATTTACGAGAGAAGAGCGAAAAAAAGGATCTCACCGTATTTGTCGCCACTCATTCAGTACCTATGATTGAAAATACTGATCCGAATAATATCTTCCTCCTTGAAAAAAGTGAGACTAAGCCAATCTCACCATGTTACCCTGCACTAGCACTCGGTAGTGTTCTAGGGCTGGATTATAGCAATTCTTGTGATGCGATTATTTTCGTGGAAGACGAGATGGCTAAACTCGTGTTGGAAAAGTTAAGAGATTATTGTATCAAAATAGGTTGTGAAAATCGCGTTAGCCAAATTTTTGCAAGAATTTATCCCGTTGGGGGGTACATCCAAACGGCGGATTTGGCTAATAAGGTGAAAGCAAGCTCCCCTAATAAAGCATTCGTAAGGGCCGTTTTAGATCACGATGTATACGAGCGTTACGAGAAGGAAAAATCAGATCCCGTTAAAAAGTACGAGTATCACAATTTTATGGAAGAACATAAGCAGTGCTTGTGCGATTTAGGTTGCGTGCCAGAGAGAGACATAATTAGTTGTATAACGTCTAAAACGGAGCTTAAGGATAAAATCAAGAGGGATTATAAAGTTGACCCTGTTTCGACAACTAGTAAAGTTAGGAAAAATGGAAAGGGAAGTACAATATATAAAAAACAATTCAAAGAGCTACTTCAGAGAATTGCGGGAGGAAATGTAAGGGAAGAGGAAGCCGTGAAGCATGAATTGGTTGAAAAATGTATTCCGTTCTTATATCCCGAAGAAAAAGCAAGACAAATTATTGGGAAAATATTTGCTGCGCAAAAAGACTAAAACTTGAACTTAGTGAACAAGAAGCTGTGCTCTTCCCTATAGTGAAAGAGATGTCCTATTGTGAATTTTTCGTAAAAATTCATTCTTTTATATGTACGATATTCACAAAACCGTATATCTAAAATCAAGAACAGATATTCTGTTACAACACAATATATAATACTTGTCCTCAGCCACAGGAACCACAGTAGAGACATGTGTCGGCGGCCTTAATGCCTCTGCCGTTTATAAGATACTTCGTTCAGTAAACAATTGAAACCTTATCATATACAACCATGAAAATGAACCACACAGTCAGCATCGGAAGCGTTGCCTTGGCGACGCTATTGACAGGACTCATGAGCTCCTGTGCTTCGCACAAGACAAGTGCTGTTACCCCAATAAACCTGCCCAAAATTCAAGGTGTAGCAGCGGCTCCAGCGAGTCTGAATGGGAAAACACTTATTCTCACATCTTCACCGCAGAAGATTACGAGAATCTCTTTCAAAACTCTTGGACCAACCCTTGTAATGGGCAAGGCTAATGAGTACATTATCGAATATTCAACAGACGAGGATTCAAATACAATGGCAAGAGTAACGATTCGTCCTAATAACGGCGGCGAAGGCGGTTGGTATTTCTTAAAAATGAGATTTAATGGTGCTAATACAGGAACATACCGTTTAGAGAAAGAGATGAGTACGGATGGCTCCGACCCGAATCAACTTGTAGAAAAAGGAAGCTTTGTTATTCAATAAGTTTACAAATAATAAAAGGAAGGAGGATACCTTATACCTCCTCCTCCGTAGGTGTTTCAGACTCCTATCGTTATAGGCCCTATGAAATAACTTCTAAAATGTATAAAATGGAGATGTCTTCTTTCTTAAAATTTCTTGTAACAACGCTTATAGCAATACATGTTGTAGGCAACGCTTCTGCTCAAATCTCACGTCTGGATAAACGCTTTAATGTAAAAAGGAGTCAACAACCCATACGCAAACCTGTGGTTCGGACGACTTCGCAACGCCATAGTGATTTCACGCTTGAGACGGGCAAGTCTAACGGAGGTCAATCTACCAATAGAAACGAGAAATCAATAACAGGAACATCATCTGAAAGAAACAAATTGCCGAGCTTGTCTACAGTATTATCTCCACAATATAGAGGGACTCCAGTGTATTCCTTGGAAAACGGGGAAAATAATGAAATTAGATATCAATATGTACTTACCTCCATACCCGGACATCACGAGCTCTTACTTAGTAATGACGTCGTAATTATCACAAATGAAAGCAGATCGATTCATCTCAATATTTCTACCAATAAGGACAATCATATTTCCTTTTGGGATGCAAGAAAACTTACGTATAAAAGTTCTTTCATTGAAAAGAGGCTCGGAACTTTCTACAATGAGATTGGAACTGACGGAGATAGTAATTTTCGTTTCCTTTTTGACGGTCTTCAAAATCAATTTTATCTCGCTGGGTTCATGAATTTTAACGGTTCCGAACGTGCAGATTATTGTTATGCGTACGATCTAGAATCGCATGATTTGGAAACCAGATATATAAATCACTCCGATGACAATGAGCAATTTGTCATGGGAGGATTCAAGTACACAATAAAAACAGGATTTAAAAATAAAAGATTTCCCGACAGACTAAAATTTACTTTGTTAAGCAAAATTCACAAATTAGAAGATTCAGAAAAACTAATTACTGATCCTGTAATGCATGATCTTGCGTATAACTTCAAAATCAGCACTAAAATAGCAGGAATATTGGATGTAGACTTTGATTCTTTATCTGTAAAGATGAAGCAACAACAGGCAACTGCAGGTAAAGAATCAGCCGAACTTAAAATTGAGGATGTTTCAGGGATTCCTCCTCATGAAAGGATGACTTATGACTACCTCGGTTCCTCTCGCTGGCTTATTTATCCTAAGAAGTACTACGGCGCATACGATGCCATTACGGGAAATATTACATCAGAAACTGTTGCTCCGGAAAAGAATGTCTTTTTATATGATAAAATTCAGAACAGCATTTCTCCAGTCCCTACCAGCATAAAAAGGGCGAAGGGAGAGCATCCGAGCGCACAAACTGAATTTACATTTGGAACATCTGACTGTGGAAAGGTTACTGTCAATGCTTGTAGTATAACACGTCGAGGAGGTGGCTGGTATGGGCCTCGTCTGCTAGACAAAAATTCTCCCAACGGAGAAAAGGATATAGTTTTTGAGGGGAATGCTGTCCATTCAACGTATGACGATGAAAAAGAAAAACTGGTGGTCGCATATCGCATCAAGACCCCCGCAGGAGTCTTAAAAAGAGAGTTTTTGGAGGGCGATTTTATTGGTTCTGGAGAAGAAGTAGCTTCGCTGTCAAGTATTTGGAACAAGGTTCCTAGATCTTCCAATAAGAGCTATTGGATCGCTGTTGAAAATGGATATTGCCAACTATTCGTTTTGTATGATGATAAGAAAACAGGAAAACTGGTTAATCAATGGAAGGGTTTATGGACAAAGGATACCTCTAACAAACCTGTGTGGATCGCAGAGAAACGCTGGCTTTGTTTGCCAACTGTAGAAAATCGTTGGGATGTTTATAGCGTGAATGAGCAGTTTGAATCAGTGCAAAAGTTATGTTCCGTTTATTTTGGCGGATCCAAAAAGTATTCAATTGTCCTTCCTTGTGGGATATATGCCGGAACACCTGATTGTGAAGAATTCATGTATAAAGAGGATGCTGAATGCCGCATTGGCATGCAGGCTCTGGCACCTTGGCGGAATCGACCGGCGGAAGTGCTGGAAGCGCTAGGCGGGAATGCAGATGATATAGCCGCGTTGAGGGAGACAACGAAGAGATGGTTGCGAAAGCAAGGTTTCGACCCGGACCATATGCCAGCGGAACCAACCCTTAAGGATTTTCCTGCGGTAGAGGTGCACATGCCGAATCTCTTCAGCACGAAAGATGTAGCCCATTTTACAGTGACCGCTAAAGCTACGGCAAATGACATTGCCAAGGTGATTGTGCGTGTGGATGGCGTGGAAGTGCCTCAAGATTGGAGCAGCGGGTTAAACATTGCTGCGGGTGAGCAGAAGGAACTGACGGTGGAAGTGCCGCTGGCAAGCGGGCAGAACTGGATAGAGGTTACGCCGGTGGATAGCCAAGGCATATCCGGTGACACCTTCCGTTTCCGTACCATTTACCGGGGCAAGGCGAAGTCCGATCTCTATATTGTTGCGCTCGGTGTGTCGGATTATGATAATCCTGATTTGCAGCTGCAATACGCTGCCAAGGATGCTACGGACATATCCAAGGCTTTGGAGCAGTACGGCTCCGGGGAGAAGCATGTGTTGCTGCTGACAAATGAGCAAGTGAAGGATCGTAGCGCGCTGGAAAAAGTGCGCGACTTCCTGTCGAACACGACAGTGAATGATCGCGTGGTCTTCTACGTCGCAGGGCATGGTATGTTGGATGACAAATACAATTACTACTATGCCCCCGCCGGGTTTGATCCGGATAGGATAGATGAGACGGGTATAGCGATGGATGAATTGACGGCGTGTTTGCAAAATGCAAAGGCGCGTAAGAAGTTACTGTTGCTTGATACATGTCACTCCGGTATGCTCGGCGAGGCAGGGGAAGAAAAGTTGGCGATGAGTGGCGTGCAACTGCCGCATGGCGTACGGGCAATTCAGCATCGAGGCATGAAAGTGAGGAAGACTATCGGAGCTCTCAATACAAAACAAAAGAAACGCTACATCGAGGACCTGTTCTCACGCGGCGATGTCCAGCGCGGCATCAACATCATAGCCGGAGCGGCAGGGGCGGAGTACGCGTTGGAATCCGGTGCATGGAAAAATGGCGTATTCACGTCCACGATCATCCAAGCGTTACAAGATTCGAATGCGGATACTAACAAGGATGGCAGACTCAATGTTGAAGAGTTGCAAAATTACGTGACGAGCAAGGTTGCCGAACAGACCAATGGAGAACAGAAACCCAGCTCCGTAGCTTCAGAGAATGGGTATGGATTTATCCTTTGTGGGAAAGGCATTGAACTTCCAGCTGTCACTCACACAGATAGTCCTTCTAACTCTTCATATTCCTCTGCAGGGCAGACTCATGAGGACCTTCAGCCCATGATTGACCGGATGCGTGCGCTAAAGTGTCGCGAAGCTTCATCCGCCCTCTACCAAAAGCGTCTGTTGACTTTGCTGCCGATGATTCGGAATGGGGCGGATGTGGACATCACCCTGCCGGAAACCAAGGGGAATACAGCTCTGCATTATTCCTGCGCCATTGGCAGTTGGAGCATCACGCAGTGGCTCGTGGAACACGGCGCCAATGTGAATGCTGTGACGGATAAAGGGTCGACGCCGCTTGACTGCGTGGGGGAGGACAACGCTGAGCGCATCCGTGCTTTGCTGATCTCTCGTGGAGCGAAGAAAGCCTCAGAGCTCAACCAAGGAGGGAGATTTCCACAAGCCAATGTAGGAGAGAGCACTGTACCAGAAGACGCTGAGTCGCTCAATAATTTAGGACTTGCCTATCAGTTTGGTAAGGGAAAGCCAAAGGATTATGCAGAAGCAGCTCGCTGTTTCCGCCGCGCCGCAGAGCAGGGACATGCCGGCGCCCAAAATAATCTTGGCTTCCTGTATCACAACGGCTGGGGTGTGCCGCAAGATTATTCTCAGGCGGCGTATTGGTATCGCCTTTCCGCTCAGCAAGGGAACGCGTGGGGACAGAGCAACTACGGGACATGCCTGGAATTTGGCTGGGGAGTGAAGAAGGATGTGAATGCGTCGATTGAAATGTATCGTCGCGCCGCGAGTCAGGGTCACGCCTCTGCTAAAAAACACCTCAAACGGCATGGAATTACAATGTGATGACAAATATCTCCAAGAACATCAAACTTATCCTCCTCAATTAACCAAACAGGAAAAAGAAACACGTTATCGTGAGAACTTTTTCAAAAGAATAAACCAAACAACTAGAGAAATACATCATGAACAAGAAAGCAGAGTACGTGGTTACGAGCGAAACCACACGCGTAGAAGAAGGCCGTCCGGATTTATGCTGGATGGATATTAATGTCGGTAAACTGAATCGCTGCTGTAAAGTGAACGGAGTTTATTCTTTTCGATGCGACATTGGAGGAGAGCGATATGATTTCTGCACGAAAGCATGCGAACTGAAAGATGCTTTCGTCAAAAAAGACGTTTACAAAAAGAAAAATAAGGGTGGCATAGCATACAGCTTTTACCTGGACTATCGAAATGGTGCCATCTACAAGAGCAAAACGAAAGGTCTTCCCCCTATCATCACTCTTAATCCTGTGGGAGGGGAAAAATATCAAAGTGGGGCCCTTGTTTTATCAGAACTCCTGGGACAGACAAAATGTCTAGAGTTACTGGTAGAACTTGTTGCAAAGACCGCAATATGGGCACCACCTGTGTGTCATCAAAGTCTCGTCGGAAAAGGCTACGCAAAATATCCGAATGTTAGGAGAAAGAAGAATGGAGAGGAAAAAGGAAAAGTTCCTGGTGAAAATATCCGACTAGATGATAATACTTATCCTAATCGTCAGATGAAGGAGATGGGGAAGAAATTTTATGGGACGAATTTTAAGGATTATACAACCTGCCATATCTGGGAAGAAACCTGTTACGATACCAGGTATCATACTTGCTTCGCCAACCTTGTACTGCTGCCTTCAGCCTTGGCTTCTTTAAGTGATTTCTGTCCGGAGATCAAAGCAATTTTGAAATATCGTTCTTATGAACTTTATGGCTGGTTGCCGGAGGATGGAGAGATCAAAAAACCGAGGAAACCGAAATATTACCCAAATTGTTGGGAGGCGGTACCGCGTGTTGCATCAGGAATCGATGATGAATCGTAGCATGTGC
The DNA here is from genome assembly GCA_947629715.1 of uncultured Akkermansia sp. Classification (GTDB taxonomy): domain Bacteria; phylum Verrucomicrobiota; class Verrucomicrobiia; order Verrucomicrobiales; family Akkermansiaceae; genus Akkermansia. Next base: position 9,308 of record CANRET010000018.1, on the reverse strand, counting down.
ATCTCGACCCCAAAGTATTCACCGTCTTGTTTTCTGACGCGATAACGGAATCATAAAAAACGTCTCCCATAGTAGAATATCTTCTAATTTACTCAACCATGAAAATAAACTACACGATCAAAATCGGAAGTGTTGCTTTGACTACGCTATTAACTGCGCTGGTGAACTCCTGTGCTTCACACGAAACAAGTGCTGTTACACCTGTTAACTTGCCAAAAGTTCAACACACGTTAGCCGCGCCGAAGTCACTTGAAGGGGCATGGATCAGGTTGAGATCGCACAGCTCTTCTCTGGGACCTCACGTAGACTGGTGGTACGTAAAAAATGGAGAAGCTTACTACTACGGTGATGAGACAGTAGCGGCAAATGGTCACCCGGTTTCGCCGACAAGCATGGGAACCCCCGAGTACGGATCGATGCGTATTCCTTACTGCGAAGATAATCTCGGACGCTCTTATCAATTGACTTCTCATACGTACGTTCCTTCTGGGGCAACGGCAAAACTGTACATCCAAAATAATGATCGCCGTGAAACAACTTTATGCCGTTCTGCATCAAAGAATGATACATTTTACGAGCTTTCTAATGAACCTGCGCTTATCACATTTAAATCTGAAAATCAGGGTGTGTATGAAGGCACAATAAAAGGTGTCTTTGGCAACTGGCTCGTTGGGACATGGCAGGCTGACTCTATTACCATATTCACGAAATAAGCAACAGCAAGCGGGGTAAGAAATCAGATATGAAAAATACATTTCTTTTCGCATGTGTGGTTTGCTTGGGCTTGTGCATTTTTGATGCAGATGCACAAGTCTCTCGTCTGGACCGTCGGTTTAACATCAAGCGCTCTCAGCCGGTGAATACGACCGTTCGGACGACTCCGCAGAGCAGGCCTGCAAGGACGGTCAACACGACGCCCCCGAAACCGCGCGTACAGGAATCTCCCTTTGTCGTCATCACGGGACTATACAACGATGAAAGTGTGCGTTTACCAAAATGGTATCTGGAGGAGATGGGAGAGCTACTTGGAGAATTAAAAGAGAAGTTGTCATCTGGCGATTATTTTGGATTGCTTCAGCGGGAGGAAGCACGATTCGGGGAATGCTCTGTACGAAGCCAAAAAGAAGGGGAACTAAATAAACAAAAGGAAAAATTACGAGCAATCCTCAACGATCCAAGCGATACGAACCTATACGGCTGGAGTCACTTTTTGAAGCCGAACAGTAACGGGATCACGTTTTATCCGAACCTTTCCTATATCAACCAACCGATTCTAGCGAGCGATGAAGAGTATGTTGTCACCCCTTCTCCCCTTACGCCGAATCCAAATGTGATTTCGTTTTGGGATTCACGGACAGGAAGAATTTACAGAGAGCTTTTTATAGCATGCAACGATGGTATAGATTTCAGTCCTGTTGTGCGCGGCATTCAAGGAGATCAACAAATTGTTGGTTACTTATTTTATGGAGATTCGATAAATGATAGCTATGACCCAGGGATGGCATTTCCAGACGAGCTATACGTATACACAAGTCGCTTGCGAAAATTCTCGTCTGATTTCTGCAGACGGTATGGGATTTCGGAAATTATGTTTGATAAATTGGATATATGGCAAGATACGGGTACTATTGGACAAGCGAGCTATTACGCCAATCGGGAAGCAGGACTCATGCAATTGCCGATCAGGCGTAATCAGAGATTACTGGAGCAAAAATTGAGAGGGATTAGTAAGGGACAGATTAACCAAGTGGAGGCAAAAGGTGAAACTACAGTCGTCGTACGAGATATGTGGCAGTACAATCTGGCAGTTTCGCTGGATTCCTTGCATTGCTATGGCGCCCCTGATCTAAAATCGCCAGCCACAAACCCTATCGAGAGTCAGGAATTGAAACAGGCAATTTTACAAAAATTGACCGCAATAGGTTGCCCTCCTGGAGAAGATTACGGCGATTCATTTTCTTCCTTTAGCGATATGGATTCAATAAAATTGGACGATGAATATGAACTCTTTTTATGCAGAGGTCTTGCGTACGCGGAAGACTATGAACATATGGTCACGTTAGGATTGATCAATCATCGGACGGGGGACGTCATGTTTTTCCCAGGTAAGTCATTTGATGAAAGTTGTACGATTCTTCCTCAGGCCAAAATGCTATCCATGAAGAATCTAAACAAAGGATTTGCATTTATGTCATTAAATGAACGGCTACTCTTTGGAACAATTGGGCGCCAGGGGAATAGCCTCATGATAGCGTACATGACTGGATCTTCGTCCGAAAAAAGGAGGCATGAATTTAATATCGTTGAGCTACATCCAGAGGACTACACGTACAAGGTTATTGCAACACGCAAAAGTGAACCTTCCGCGTTGCCGGATGCCTTCGTTCCGGAGAAACAGTGGATATTGCGGACAGGAGGAGACAATAAGTACAGCATTGAAGAGCTCGATTCGCAGAAAAAATTGGCGGACATGTACATTGACCCTGCGCAAGGGTACGCCATTACCTTGTCCAATGGTCTCTATGCGGGTTCCCCCGGGTGTGAGAAGTTTCTGCAGTATGGCGATGGAGAAAGCGTTGTCGGAATGCAAGCTCTAGCACCTTGGCGGAATCGTCCGGCGGAGGTTTTGGAAGCGCTAGGCGGGAATGCAGATGATATAGCCGCACTGAGAGAGACAACGAAGAGGTGGCTGCGCAAGCAGGGTTTTGACTCGGACCATATGCCGATGGAACCATCTCTCAAGGACTTTCCGGCAGTGGACGTGCACATGCCGAGTCTCTTCAGCACGACGGATACGGCACGTTTCACGGTGACAGCCAAAGCTACGGCAAATGACATTGCCAAGGTGATTGTGCGCGTGGACGGCGAGGAAGTACCTCAAGGTTGGAGCAGCGGGCTAACCGTTGCTGCAGGTGAGCAGGAGGAGCTAACGGTGGAAGTGCCGCTGGCAAGCGGGCAGAACTGGATTGAAGTCACGCCGGTGGATAGCCAAGGCATATCCGGCGATACGTTCCGTTTTCGCACCATCTACCGGAGCAAGGCGAAATCCGACCTTTATATTGTTGCGCTCGGCGTTTCGGATTACGATAATCCCGACCTGCAGCTGCAATACGCCGCCAAGGATGCCACGGATATCTCCAAGGCTCTGGAGCAATACGGCTCCGGGAGAAAGCATGTGCTGCTGCTGACAAATGAGCAAGTGAAGGATCGTAGCGCGCTGGAAAAAGTACGCGACTTCCTGTCGAACACGACAGTGAATGATCGCGTGGTCTTCTATGTGGCGGGGCACGGTATGCTGGACGACAAGTACAATTACTACTACGCTCCGGCAGGGTTTGATCCGGAGCGGATTGGTGAGACGGGTATCGCGATGGATGAACTGACGGCGTGTTTGCAAAACGCAAAGGCTCGTAAGAAGTTATTGTTGCTCGATACATGTCACTCCGGTATGCTCGGCGAGGCAGGGGAAGAAAAGCTGGCGATGAGTGGCGTGCAACTGCCGCATGGTGTACGGGCGATTCAACATCGCGGCATGAAGATAAAGAAGGCTATCGGAGCGCTCAACACGAAACAGAAGAAACGTTACATTGAGGACTTATTCTCACGTGGCGATGTCCAGCGCGGCATCAACATCATAGCGGGAGCAGCGGGAGCGGAATACGCCCTAGAATCGGGCGCGTGGAAGAATGGCGTATTCACGTCCACGCTCATACGAGCCCTACAAGATCCGAATGCGGATGCCAACAAGGACGGCAAACTCACTGTCGAGGAGCTGCAAAATTACGTGACGAGCAAGGTTGCAGAACAGACTAACGGCGAGCAGAAACCCAGCTCCGTAGCTTCGGAAGGATGTGAGGGATTTCCCCTATCTCTTTTGTTAAAGCATCAAGATGAAGAGGAGGGAAAAACTGTGGAAAATCCGTTGCCCATCCATGAAAGTGTTGCGACTCAATGTGAGGCAAGTAACAACGAGCTTGATTCAATTATTCAAGATCTCAAGGGAACATCTTATAAAACCCCGCTCGAAAAGCTTTATCAAAAGCGTGTTTTGCAGCTTTTGGAAAGGATAAAAAATGGAGCTCCGGTCGATACGGTGTTAGAAAATGCCAATGGCACGACGGCTCTTCATAATGCTTGTGGTCTCAGTCGTGTCGATGTTGTGCAGTGGCTTGTAGATCATGGTGCCAATGTCAATGCACGTACGGCGAAAGGAGCCTCAGTGGAGACATGTGTCGGCGGCCCTAATGCCGCAACGATTTATAAGATACTTCGTTCAGCGAACAAATACTCCTGTGCTTCGCACAAAACGGGCGTTATTACGCCTATTAATTTGCCAAAAGTTCAGCACACGTTAGCCGCACCGAAGTCGCTAGAAGGGGCATGGATCAAATTGAGGTCGCACGGAGCTTCTTTTGGAACGAGTACAGACTGGTGGTACATAAAGAATGGGGAAGCTTACTACTACGGCGATGAGACAGTAGCGGCAAATGGTCACCCAGTTTCGCCGACAAGCTTGGGAACCCCCCAGCACGGATCGATGAGTATTCCCCACTGCGAAGATAATCTCGGACGCTCTTGTCTTTTGACTTATCATACGTACGTCCCTACCGGGGCAACGGCAAAATTATACATCAAAAACGTTGACCGTCATGGAACAACCTTATGCCGTTCTGTATCAATAAAGGATGATTATGTATATTCAATTCCCCAAGAGCCTGCAGTAATTACATTTAAATCTGAAAATCAGGGCGTATACGAAGGATCGCTGGAGGGATGTCTCGCTCCGGAAGGACCCGCAGATTGGGTGCAGCATGCCGATTCTATCACCATATTCACAAAATAAGCAGTATTTGAGTGAGGTAAGAAATCAGATATGAAAACTACATTTCTTTTAACATGTGCGGTTTGCTTGGGCTTGTGTATCGTTGATGCAGAGGCTCAAGTTTCTCGTTTGGATAGTCGATTTAACATCAAGCGCTCACAGCCGGTGAATACGACTGTTCGGACGACTCCGCAGGGCAGACCTGCAAGGACGGTCAATACGGCGCCTCCGAAACCGCGCGTGCAGGAATCTCCTTTTGTCGTCATCACAGGACTATACAATGATGAAAGCGTGCGTTTACCAAAATGGTACCTCAAGGAAATGGGGGAGCTTCTCGGGAAATTGAAAGATATGATGTCACCTAGCGATTATTTGGAGTTGCTTAGGAAAGAGGAACGTCAATTTGGCAATATCATCCAAAAGAATGAATATGCAGAGGAGGAATGCGCGAAAAGGAAAAAGTTATTCCGCTCAATTCTTAACACGCCGGACGACACAAGTTTGTATGACTGGAGTCACTTCCTGAAGCTGAATAGCAGTGGGATCATGTTCTATCCGAATCTTTCTTACATTAACTGCCCGATTCTAGCGAGCGATGAAAACTATGTTATCACCCCTTCTCCTCTCACGACGAAGGCTAATGTGACTTCCTTCTGGAATTCACGAACGGGAAGAATTTACAGGGATATATTTATTAGTGTGGACAATCCTTATGTGGACTTCTCCCCCGTGGTGAAAGGAATCCGGAGTAAGCGACAATCTTCCAGCTATTTATTCAATGGCGGCTTCTCAGAAGGATCTGGTATGTACGACGCTAGTTTAGCAGTGCCAAGCGAATTTTCTGTTTATACTGTCGATAACCCTCCGTATGGGCAATTCCCTTTTAAAATTCGAAAGCGATTTGATCTGCCCGAAGGAGATTATAGCGGAGAAAGTAATTTACCTGTGGGATTACATTACTACACCAATCGAGACGCTGGGCTCGCAGAATTGCCGATCCTACGAAATCAGAGCTTATTGGAGACACTGCGCAGGCAAATATCGGCAGGGATTAGCAAGGATCAGATTAACCAAGTAGAAATAAAGAACGAGGCTACGATTGCCGTTCAAGATCTATGGCAATACAATTTGGCAGTATCGTTGAATTCCCTATATTCTCACAATGCTCCTGTTTCGAAGACATCCTCTGGAAGCACGACTATGGATCCGAAGATGGGAAAGGCGATTTTACAAAAACTGAACGCACTCGGTTGCCCTCCGGGGGAATATTACGGAGAAGTAGCAGCTTCCTTCAGCGACACGGAATCTGTGAAATTGGACGATGAGTATGAACTCTTTTTGTGCAGAGGAACAGCGAACGAAGAAGGAGGTTTCACATGGATGATGACATTGGGATTAATCAATCATCAGACGGGTGACGTGATGTTTTTTTCGACGGAGGCTGAGCCTCCAAGAGGGCCGTATGATAATGAAAGGGTAGCGCTCAAGATCCTCTCCAATGCAAAAATGAAAGCTCTGCGGAATTTGGACAAGAGGTTTGCATTCATGTCCAAATTCGAACGCTTCCACTCGGGAACAATGATGCGCCGTGGAGAAAAACTCCGAATAACGCTCACCTTGATATCATCAGATAACAAAGGACAGGAATTTTACATCATTGATTTGAGCCCTGAGGACTACACGTACGAAGTCATTGCGAGGCGTACGAGTGTATCTTCTACCCTGCCGTATGCATACATTCCGGAAAAGGAGTGGATACTATGCCCGGAAGGAGATAACAAGTACAGCATTGAGGAGCTCAATTCATGGGGGACGAATAGGAAGGTGGCAGACATGTACATTGACCCTGCGCAAGGGTATGCCATTGCCCTGCCAGATGGACGCTACGTAGGTTCTCCGGGATGTGAGAAGTTCTTGCAATACGGTGATGGAGAGCGCGTTGTCGGCATGCAAGCTCTGGCTCCTTGGCGGAATCGTCCTGCGGAGGTGTTGGAAGCGCTAGGCGGGAATGCAGATGATATAGCCGCATTGAGGGAGACGACGAAGAGGTGGCTACGTAAGCAAGGCTTCGACCCGGATAACATGCCATCGGAACCTTTTCTCAAGGATTTTCCGGCGGTGGAGGTGAACATGCCAAATCTCTTCAGTACAACGGATACGGCACGTTTCACGGTGACCGCTAAAGCTACGGCAAACGACATTGCCAAGGTGATCGTACGCGTGGACGGCGTGGAAGTGCCTCAAAGTTGGGAGAATGGATTAAACATTGCTGCGGGTGAGCAGGAGGAGCTGACGGTGGAAGTGCCGCTGGCAAGCGGGCAGAACTGGATTGAAATCACGCCGGTGGATGGCCAAGGCATATCCGGTGACACGTTCCGTTTCCGTACTATTTACCGGAGCAAGGCCAAGTCTGATCTCTATATTGTCGCGCTTGGCGTGTCGGACTACGATAATCCTGACCTGCAGCTGCAATACGCTGCGAAGGATGCAAAGGATATAGCAGCCGCATTTGGAAAATATGGAACGGGACGCAAACATTTACTCGTTCTCACCGACAAAGAAGTTAAAGACAAAACTGTGCTTGAGAAGGTAAAGATGTTCTTATCGACGGCATCGTTGGAAGATCGCATTGTGCTTTACGTGGCAGGGCACGGCATGTTGGATGATCAACTGAACTACTATTACGCTCCGGCTGGCTTTAACATCGACCGGATAGGTGAAACGGGCATCGCGATGGATGAATTGACGGCGTGCCTGAAAAACGCAAAGGCTCGTAAGAAATTGCTGTTGCTCGATACATGTCACTCCGGCATGCTCGGCGAGGCAGGGGAAGAAAAGCTGGCGATGAGTGGCGTACAACTGCCGCACGGTGTACGCGCAATTCAACACCGAGGCATGAAGGTAAAAAAGGCTATCGGAGCACTCAACACGAAACAGAAGAAACGCTACATTGAGGATTTGTTCTCACGCGGCGATGTCCAGCGAGGCGTCAACATCGTAGCCGGAGCGGCGGGAGCGGAATACGCCCTTGAGTCCGGCGCATGGAAGAATGGGGTATTTACGGCTTCTGTTATCCAAGCACTAAGTGGAGCGGGAACAACCAAAGATATGGATGGTGACGGCTTTTTCTCCGTAGAGGAAGTTATGAGGAGTGTAATGGAAGCTGTCAATAAACAAACAGGCGGGCAGCAAAAACCAAATATTGTGGCGGCGGAGGCTCCTGAAAGTATGCTTCTGGTTGAGGGAGTCGGATGTACATCCATCAAGAGCAAAATAGAGAAGTCTGATTGGGAAGGGGTGAGGGAGTTGCTCGAGCGCGGAATGAAAGCGTATAACGACGTAGAAGCAAGCGATATTATGAAATCAGCAATTGAACATAAAGCACCCGTTGAAATGCTTCGACGTTTGATTGCACATGGTTGGTCGGAAAATGTTTCTTACGCTGACGCGTTTGAGACAGCTTTAAGGGACGATAATGCCTATGTTGGACAGCTGGAAGAAGTGGCTCAAATATTTCTGGAGAAAGGAGTTAAACGATTACCGGGACTGGAGTCATTCGCGGGGAAAATGCTGAAGGAAAGTCCGAAGCTCGTAGAAATGTTACTGATTCATGGGACCGATGCGAATAGAGAAATGGACGCGCCAAAGGAACTATGTAGCCATTTAAGGCGCGTACTGAATGGCGAAGCGTTCAGTTATCAAGTCTCCCCACTGTATCTAGTAACTTTCCAATACTGTAAAGCCTCCAACAGATTTCAACGGGAACAAGAACTGGAAAAGATGCGCATTCTATTGGAAAATGGGGCAAATCCCAATATTCGTGATGCCTCTCCTCTTTATTTCCTGTGCCGACTGGGAGGCATTCCCTTTAGCGAGGCTTTACCTGCCATCAAATTGTTAATACGGTATGGGGCGAATATTCACATTACTGATAGGTTCGGAAAAGAGCCAATGGACTCATGGAATCCTAATTATAAAATACTTGAGCAAATTGCTGCAGAAGCGAGGGAAAGATAACTTTCACTCAAACAACACCCAAATACGAAAATGGCTAAGAAAAAAATAATCCAAAACAAGCTCCATGTAACAATTGCAGTAAAACAACATGCAAAAAGGAGAACCAATCTGCTCAGCGGGATATTCAACGGCTGCTTCTGGTTGGGAATAGTCCGAATTTGGTGGAGCGACAGAATGGAAGAGTAGCATGGGATAAGCTGATGCATACTCTGGAGGAAAGCTGTCTCGATTATGTACCTATAGATAATGTTGCAAAAAGTTTTCTACTAAATTTATATTTATGACGAAACCAAACAAAAAACAAGTTGGCGCAGAGGGAAAGCTCTGCAATATGGATGAAATTAGTATCCTCAATGGGGAAACTCTCCGGAGATACTGGGGAGATGAAGTGGGTGCACTGAAGGATAAAATCAAGGCGTTTGAATACCTGATACCGAAGTCAAAGTCATCGAAGGATGGTCAGAAAAAA